>JADZBO010000236.1 GCA_020851995.1 Burkholderiaceae bacterium | reverse complement strand
GAGCAGGACGGCCCCTGCATATCTGTAGATTGCCCTCATGGAATTGGTGCTTCTCCAACCAGTTTATTGCGTCATCGGCGATTTCAATAGCGATAGCCAAGACGACTGACTGTTACTTTTGCTCAGGCGTGACTCGATTGCCTTCAAACGATTGTGGCGCTGAGCCGCAACTCCAACTTCAATCGCATAGCCATGGGAATCCAGCCAATCGTATACAGCAACGAGCCATCTGCGCTTGCTGGGACTCAGCAACTCAGCGGGTGCCAGGAACAGGTGGTGCTGAAACGTTTGGCCCTGCGCATCGCGCAGGGTTGGATCAGCGCCCGCTTTCAACAACTTCAACACATAACGCGGCTCACCGATCAAGGCCGCGACATGGAGGGCGCTGTTCCCCGCCCCGTCGGTCAGATTGGGCTGCGCACCGGATTCCAGTAAGAAACGGAAATGATCTGGCCGCCCTGCGATCATCGCAGTCATTATCGGCCGCCGCCCGCTCGCTGGATCGACCACATCGACCACCGCCTTGTCCCACGAGATTAGGCGCCGCAACGATGCCACGCCTTGCTGCCGAATCACAGCATGCACATCTTCGCGGGCAGGCGACGCAAAGGCCCAGGCCTCGGCCGTCGAAATGGGGGCAGACACCGCCATCATGGCGAACGCCAAACCAAACAGAACGCGCTCAATCGGCATGGCTTGATGCTACCACAACCCGCGCAGCGCTCCGAACCTATGGGGATACCAGTACATGTTGAACGTTGAGCCTTTCCGTCAATCAGGGTCCAGCGCTTGGCTGTAAGCGATTTTCGCTACACCCCGCCGAAACAGGTTATGGCTCTCAGGTTGAACGAAACGGCGATCAAGGCATTGAAAAGAACTGGTGCGCCAGCGCGGCTTGGCAAATTGCGTCGCAACAGCACAATTCACCGTCGATCAGATTAAGGCAGTGAGGAATCCTGAGCGTGTCCACCGCACTGCATAATCGTGCTGTCACCGCTCCACCGGATCGTGCTTAAGAGCGTCATGGCCCTTTCAGATATTTCGCGAATTACATTGGATCGCGTTCGGCGGGCGAGGGAAGCGGGATCTGCGCCGTCGGGATCAACCGTGCGCGATGATTTTGACGCGGCATCCGAGATCAGACAAGCGGGTTCACGAATCTGGAACGTCCTGATTGCCATTGGTTATTTGTATCTCAGCGGGATGTTTACGCGGCTTACCGGCGGACTTTTGCATGCGTTCACTGTTTTCATTGTAGGCCATTTGGCCTTCATTATCGCCCTCTATTTCCATACACGGGTGTATCCCGGCGTTGTCCCGCTCCGACGGCTCATCGCAATGTGCGGGGACTTCGCCTCGCTGACCGTCGTCATGTTGCTCGGTGAAGAATTGGCAATGCCGCTGTATGGGCTGATCGTCTGGGTGACGCTGGGCAATGGGATGCGCTTTGGCCAGCGCTATCTGATCCTCGCAACCTTTATGGCGCAGCTTTCGATCCTTACCCTTTTTCTGTTCAGTGCCTATTGGCGGGCGCAGCCCTACTTGCTCACCACATTTGCGTTTGTCGCGCTTGTGTTGCCCGCATATGCGCGGCTGCTGCTTCGCCAGACTGCGGAAGCACGCGATGCGGCGCTGACGGCGATGCAGGCGAAAAGCCGCTACCTCGCCCATGCCAGCCATGATCTGCGTCAGCCGATCCACGCGATCGGGTACTATCTTGACCTGCTTCGCAACGCCAACAACACCCCCGATCGTGAGCAACTGATCGATCGGATCGAACGCGCAATCGGATCGGTTTCGCGCTTGTTCAAATCACTGCTCGACATTGGCCGTCTTGATAGCGGCACAGTTGTGGCAAACCCTGCGGTTGTCGCGCTGCAGCCACTACTCGCTGACATCGTCCAGCAGAACGAGCAAAGTGCGAGCTGGAACAAAGTCGAACTGCGCCATGTCAGGACCAGCGTAGCAGTCTCCGCCGATCCGATTTTGCTGACCACAATGATCCAGAACCTGCTTTCGAACGCGATCAAGTATGCGCGCGGATCCAAGGTCGTTTTGGGGGTCCGCCGCAAAGGCCTGACGGTTGCCATCGAAGTACATGACGCGGGCATCGGTATCAGCGACGAGCAACTGCCGCATATCTTCGAAGAGTTCTATCGGGCGCATGTGGAGGGCGATCATGATACTGAAGGCGTTGGGCTGGGGCTTGCCATCGTCAACAAGTTGGCGCGGCTTTCCAAATTTTCACTCGCCCTGAAATCACGTCGCGGGGCCGGAACGACCGCGGGCATCTACGATATTCCAGTGGTCATCGAACCGCCGAGCGAACGCGCACAGATCGTCCAGGCTCGGCCCAAACCTCTGTCTGGCTATCGGGTCATCCTGATTGAAGACAACCCCGATGTCCTGGCGGCCACACAAGCCCTGCTTGAACAGTGGGGATGCGAAGTGCAGCCGCACCTTGCGCTGCCAACCCATGTCGAACCCGCCGACCTGATCATCGCAGATCATGATCTTGGCCAGGAAACTCTAGGAACCGACGCCATCACCGCGATCCGGATCATGACGAGCCAGATGCTTCCGGCGATCCTGATATCTGGTCACGCTGAAGCAGTGATCAAAAAACAGATTCTCGAAGTTGGGATCACGGTCCTTGCCAAACCGGTTCAACCCGCCACGCTGCGATCCATGTTGTCATCCATGCGCATTACTGGGCGCGATCAAGTCGAGCGCTAGCGCTCGATCATGGATCTGGCTGCGCCGGCGCACTTTCAGGCTGCGCATGATGATCGCAATGTGGTTTCGCACTGTAAAGTGCGACAGCCCCAGATCACGGGCAATCAATTTGGTTGGCCGATTGTCTTGCAGAAGGCGCAGAATCTCAACCTGACGCGGCGTGAATACCGGCTTGTCAAACGCTGCGACTGGAGCCGCTGGTGTTACGTTGATCACGAACTCGCCGGCGCGCACTGCGCGAATACCCTTTATGATCTCTGATGAGGAAAGCCCCTTGCCGAGATAACCGTCTGCACCCGAATCCAGCATTTGCTTGGCGACCAGTTGATCCTCCAGCATGGTCACTACAATAATCGATGCTGCAGGGAATTCGCGGCGAATTTCGCCGATCGTGACCGGTCCTTCCATTCCGGGAAAAACCAGGTCGAGCACAAACAGCGAAGGCGGCCCGTGATCACGTGCCAACTTTAACGCGTC
>JADZBO010000235.1 GCA_020851995.1 Burkholderiaceae bacterium | reverse complement strand
TCCTTTCACCGCGACATGTACGCTGCCGCGGATGTCGCCAATCTCTGGAGCCTGGTCTGTCAGCGCAGCGGTCAAATCGATCGGTTGCGCAGACTGAATCTTCCTGCCGAAGGCAAGGCGCAGGCGAGCGTGCGCGATCACGAACGCATTCTGGAGGCACTGGCCGCACGCAACCGGATCGCCGCGCAGGCCGCGCTACGCGCGCACCTGAGCGGTACGCTGTCGTTCGTCACGGAAATCCGCAAGCTGCATCCGGACTGGATCAGGGATTAAGACCGCGCGCCACCGGTTTTTCGTTGATGCCGTTTCAGCCTATTGCCGTTTCAGCACTTCGGCGCTTCAGGGCGTCTGGGTTTCTCCGAAATGCACACGGTCATCCACGCCGAACCTCCGCAGCGACCTCGATTTCCCGAGCCATGGTGGGCACAACGGCAAGCAACTGGGGCAAATAGCGTTCGGTCATGAGCCGCCGTGATTCGCCCGCCAGCATGGAGGCCGTGTCCTCGAACTCCCCCTCGCGGGTGATCAGCGTGACACTGCGTTCGGGCACGGGTGCGCTCAGGGTATCAACCAGCACACCGTCCAGGCGCTGCAGCGTCTGCAGGATATGCAGCGGCGTCGTGATCGCCCAGCCCACACCGTGGCCCACCAGAGCGCACATCATGTCGGCGTTATCGACCTCGATGCGACGATTGACCGATATGCGCAGACGGCGCAGATAGCGCTCGATGATCGCGCCTGTGGTCGAACGACTGGTGTAACGAATGAAGGGAAGTTGCCTGGCCAGTTCAGCAAGGTCCGCAGGCGTCTTGCGCCGCGGGCCCTTGCCGGCGGGGTGCAGTAACACGAAACTTTCGGTCAGTATGGGAAATCTGGATAGTCCATCGTGCTCGTCCATGGCATCGGAGGCCACGATCAGATCGACGCGCCGCTCAAACAGGTCGCTGACATGCGCCAGCGTCAGCCCCTGCGAAACGTACAAGTCACCGCAATAGCCGGCCACGTAGTGGACAAGATCCGCGCCCAGGGTATTGGCGAATGAATCCATCATCGCAATGCGCAGCTGAGGGGCGCCGACCCGCATCCCGACCCGTTGCGGCAGGGCTTCCAGGTCATGCAAAATACGCGCCGCCTGCCGGAGCAACTCGCCGCCCGCCTGGGTGACCCGAAACGGACGACTCGCACGATCGAACAACAGACAGCCCAGCGACGATTCCGCCTGCGAAACGAGTTGCGAAACGGCCGACTGGCTGCGGCCCAGCTGCCTCGCAGCAGCGGACATACTGCCTGTGGCAGCGACAGCCTGCACGGCTTCCAGGCAGGCGATCGAGATCGGACGATCTGACATGAACACACTTCCCAGGAGTTCAATGAGTATTAAATATTTTAATGCTAGGCAACACAGACGCTGATGCTGATTGACAGCGCACACGCGATTTGGGAAAGTGCCGGAATGAAATATTCCATATTCTCCCTCGCGCGGCAGGCGCTTTCAGGGCATCGGGGCTGGCCGCAGGCCTGGCGCAGCCCTGAGCCGAAAAAACATTATGACGTCGTGATCGTTGGTGGTGGTGGCCACGGGCTGGCCACTGCCTACTACCTCGCCAAGAATCACGGCGTGCGCAACGTCGCGGTGCTCGAAAAGGGCTATATCGGTGGGGGCAATACGGGTCGCAACACCACCATCGTCCGGTCAAACTACATGCCGGACGAAAACGGCATGTTCTACGAATGGTCGCTCAAGCTCTGGCACCAGTTGTCGCAAGACCTCAACTACAACGTCATGTTCAGCCCGCGCGGTGTGCTGAACCTCGCCCACACCGAAGGCCAGCGCGATGTGTTGTTCCGCCGCGGTAACCGGATGCGGCTCAACGGCATTGATGCCGAATGGATGACGCGTGAGGAAATCCGGCGCTTTGTTCCACTGCTTGACTGCACCGACAACCCGCGTTACCCGATTGTCGGCGGTCTGATGCAGCGACGCGGCGGCACGGCCCGGCACGACGCGGTCGCCTGGGGCTATGCCCGCGGCGCTTCGGATCTTGGCGTGGACATCATCCAGAATTGCGAAGTGCACGGTTTTGTGCGCGAAGGCAACCGTGTCGTCGCGGTTGAAACGTCCCGCGGCCGAATCGGTGCCGGACGCGTCGGCATGGCAGTTGCGGGCAACAGCGGGCGGGTTGCCGCGATGGCCGGCCTGAAGCTTCCCATCGAAACCCATGTGCTGCAGGCGTTTGTCTCCGAGCCGCTCAAGCCGGTCATCGATACCGTGATCACCTATGGCGCCGGCCACTTTTACATCAGTCAGTCCGATAAGGGCGAGCTGGTGATGGGCGGCGATCTCGATTTCTACCCGAGCTACGGGCAAAAGGGCAACCTGCCGATTGTCGAAGAGGCGATCACTTGCGGCCTGCAGATGTTCCCCACTCTGTCGCGCGTACGCATGCTCCGGCAATGGGGCGGCGTCATGGATATGTCGATGGACGGCAGTCCGATCATCGGCAAGACACCGATCGACAACTTTTATATCAACGCGGGCTGGTGTTACGGAGGATTCAAGGCAACGCCTGGCTCCGGCTGGGTATTCGCGCACACCATCGCTGCGGATGCGCCGCACACGCTCAACCAGGGCTATACGCTGGAGCGCTTCGAAACCGGGCGCATCATCGACGACAAGGGCGCGGGCCCCACCCCGCAATGGCACTGAAGCAAAGGCCCGGGAATGCAACTTTTGAACTGCCCTTTCTGCGGTCCTCGTGACCAGTCGGAATTTACCTACATGCGCGAGGCGGCACCGGTGCCGTCGCTGGATGCCGACATGGCCGCATGGCACCGTTACGTCTACCTGCGCGAGAATCAGCGCGGCCCGCACGCCGAATGGTGGCACCACAATCATGGCTGCCGCCAGGTGCTGCAGATCGTGCGCGACACCATGACGCATGAGGTGATTTCGGTTGATGCGGCCCGCCCGTCAGGAGCGCACCCATGAGCACCCCGCAATCCAACCGCCTGTCGACCGGTGGGCGCATCAAGCGCGATACGGTGCTGAACTTCACCTTTGACGGGCGTTCCTACCAGGGGCACGTGGGTGACACACTGGCTTCGGCACTGCTTGCCAACGGTGTCCACCTGGTCGCCCGCAGCTATAAATATCATCGCCGCCGTGGCATCTACAGCGCCGGTCCGGAAGAACCCAATGCGCTGGTCCAGTTGCGCAGCGGCGCGCAGACCGAACCAAATTCCCGCGCCACAATGGTTGAGTTGTTCGACGGGCTGATGGCCACGAGCCAGAACGCCTGGCCCTCGCTGGAGTATGACTGGCGTGCAGTCAACCAATGGTTTTCCGCACTGCTTCCGGCGGGCTTTTACTACAAGACATTCATGTCGCCACCGAGCCTCTGGATGTTCTATGAACGCCAGATCCGCAAAGCGGCCGGATCAGGGCTGGCACCCCGCCTGCACGATCCCGATCACTACGCCCACGAATATGCCCATTGCGACGTGCTGGTGGTGGGCAGCGGCCCGGCAGGTCTGTCGGCTGCGCTTGCGGCGGGACGCACCGGCGCACGCGTCATAGTCGTCGACGAACGTGCGGAACTCGGCGGATCCTTACTATGGGAAACCGATCTCATCGCCGGTCAGACAGCACACGGCTGGGCTGCGCGGACGATCGCGGAGCTTGCGACGATGGACAATGTCCGGCTGCTCCCCCGCACAACGGCCACCGGCAGTTATGACCACGGGCTGGTCACACTCGCCGAGCGCGTGACCGATCATCTGGCGCATTCGCCGGCGCACATTCCGCGCCAGCGACTCATTCACCTGCGCGCCGGCCACGTCATTTTGGCCAGTGGCAGCATCGAGCGGCCGATCGTCTTTTCCGACAACGACAAGCCCGGCGTCATGCTCGCCTCGTCGATCCGGACCTACATTCACCAGTTTGCCGTCTTGCCGGGTCGTCGGATTGTTTTGTTCACCAACAATAACGATGCCTACCGAACGGCACTCGACGCCATGGGTGCTGGTGCACAGAGCGTCACAGTCGTCGATTCCCGGCAAAAGGTCACGCCGGCAATCCTCGATGAAGCAAGCTCCGCCGGAGTCGCGACGATCACCGGTGCCTGCATCAGCGCGGTTTCTGGCAAGGTGGTCCAGTCGGTTGAAGTGCGGCCACTCAACGGCGGCAGCACGCGACGCCTTGAGTGCGACCTGCTGGGCAGCTCCGGTGGGTGGGCACCCACTGTCCATCTCTACTCCCAGGCCGGCGGCAAACTGCGCTTTGATGACGGGATCGCGGCCTTCGTTCCGGAATCGTGTCCCGCCAATATCCTTGTCGCGGGTGCGGCCAACGGTGAGTTCACGCTCGCCGGAGCCTTGACGCAAGGCTTTGATGCCGGGGTACGCGCCGCCGGCAGCGGTGGCTATGCAGGCGACTCCACACTGGGTCTGGACCTGGCCGGCAGCGTCGCGCCACGCGTTCCGCTCGCCATCGAACCGCTGTGGGCAGTCCCGGCCAATTTGTCACGCGGCAAGCGTTTTGTCGATATTCAGGATGACGTTTCGGTCGAAGATGTCGAGTTGGCACACCGGGAAAACTATCAGTCAGTCGAACACCTCAAGCGCTATACCGCGCTCGGGATGGGCACTGATCAGGGCAAGACCTCGAATATCAACGGCCTCGCCATTATGGCTGCCCTGCGCGGCGAAGCCATCCCTGCCGTGGGAACCACCACCTTCCGTCCGCCCTACACACCGGTGGCGCTTGGGCTTTTCGCGGGCGCCGAAATCGGCAAGCACCAGACGCCGGTTCGCCGGACACCCGTGCATCACTGGCACCAGACGCACGGTGCCGTGATGACGACCGTGGGTCAGTGGATGCGTCCCAAGGCCTATCCCCGTCAGGGCGAATCGTTCGACGCCGCGTGGCGCAGGGAAAGTCTGGCCGTGCGTCACGGTGTCGGCCTGGTTGACGTCGGCACGCTGGGCAAGATTGATGTGCAGGGGCCCGATGCACTGGAGTTTCTCCAGCGCATGTACTGCAACAATCTGGCGAACCTGGCGGTCGGCAAAGTCCGCTATGGGCTCATGCTGCGCGAAGACGGCATTGTGTTCGATGACGGCACGGTAGCCCGGCTGGCCGAGGATCACTTTCTGATCACCACGACCACTGCCAACGCAGGGAAAGTTCAGAGCACGCTGGAGTGGTCACTGCAGGTCGCCTGGCCGGAGCTTCGTTGTCATGCGGTATCCGTCACCGAACAGTTCGCCCAGTTCGCCCTTGCGGGACCACACTCCAGAGACGTGCTTTGCGCACTACTCCCGCATGCCGACGTGTCGGATGGCGGGCTGCCACACCTGGGGATCCTGGAATCGGAAGTTGACGGTACTCCCGTGACGGTATTCCGCATGAGCTATTCAGGCGAACGGGCCTATGAAATCTCGGTTGGCGCCGATTTCGGCCTGGCCCTCTGGGAGCGGATCCTCGCCTGCGGAAAAGCCTTCGACCTCACCACCTACGGCACCGAGGCGATGGGTGTGCTGCGCATTGAAAAAGGGCACGTCGCTGGCGGAGAACTCGATGGCCGCACGACGGCCGCGGATCTTGGGCTGGGGAGGTTGGTGCGCAAGGGCGGTGGCTTCGTGGGTGCAGTACTCGCGCAACGCGAAGCCCTGGTGGACCCGCTGCGCCCCGCCCTCGTCGGCCTCGAACCTGTGGACGGCAAGTCGACCATCCGCGCCGGAAGCCAACTGGTGGCGACCGAGGTCGAGGCGCGTTCGGGCGGCGTCGTCGCTAAGCAGGGCTTTGTGAGCGCGTCAACGCCAAGCCCGCTGCTTGGTCATCCGATCGCCCTGGCCTTCCTCGAAAACGGGCCGGCGCGGCATGGCCAGGAAGTGATCGCCGCCTCCCCGGTGTCAAATGAATATGTCCGCGCGCGGGTCGTACCGCCGGTCTTTGTCGACCCGGACAACAGCAAGATGAAAGGCTGACCATGCTTGAACGACAATCCGCCCTGCAATCGGCTCTGCGTCTGCGTCCCCCCGGATTGCTGGGGACGACCGACCGCCAGAACGCCGGCGTTCATTTGACCGAACACCGCCTGGGTGCGCTTATTCAGGTGACCGCCTTCGCACAATCCATCGATGCGGCCGGCGCGATCCTCGCCGACCTGGTCCATCTTCCTCTGCCGGAAAAATGCCGGTTCACTGGCAACGCGACGGCAAACCTCGCATTAATCGGGCCAGGCACCTGGCTGCTGTCAGATGGCGACAGCGTACTGCCCAATGCTGCAACCCTGCGCAAGGCGTTGCGAGGCCATGCAACTGTGGTTGACCTCAGCCACGCCCGCACAGCGTTTTGGTTGTCCGGCCCTGCGGCGATCCGCACACTCGCAAAATTCTGTTCGCTGGATCTGGCTGGCGGTGCCTTCCCGACCGGCAGCGCGACCAACACGCGTCTTGGCCACATCGGCATGACACTCGCACGCCGCGACGACACGCCAACCTTTGAAATTCTGGTCTACCGGGGCTTCGCTGAACACGCCTTCGAGGCGCTCGTCGAATCCGGCGCCGAATTCGGTCTCGAAATCGTCGGGTAGATCGCTCGAAGGGATGCACCCCGACTCAGAGCACTTGCTCCAGGAACGCGCGGGTGCGTTCCGTTTGCGGATTGTCCATCACCTGCGCAGGCGAACCGTGCTCGACGATGACGCCGTTGTCCGTGAAATAGACGTTGTGAGCGATCTCGCGTGCAAAGGCCATTTCGTGCGTGACGAGGATTGACGTCATGCCCTCTTCGACCAGTTGGCGGATCGTGACCAGCACCTCTTTGCGGGTTTCGGGATCGAGCGCCGCGGTGACTTCATCGAACAGCATGACCGAAGGACGCATCGCGAGCGCGCGGGCGATCGCCACGCGCTGCTGCTGTCCGCCGGACAACTCGCCGGGATAGCTGTTTTCCTTGCCCGACAGACGCACTTTCCTGAGTAACTGGTGCGCGCGCTCCTCAACTTCTTCCTTGGGCTGGCCCAGCACCTGGATCGGCGCCATCATGATGTTCTGCAGCGCTGTCTTGTGCGGAAACAGGTTGTACTGCTGGAACACCATCGACACATCCTTGCGCAGCGCGATCATGTCGTGCTCGTTATGCAGCGTATGTACCGCGTGGGGTCCAACAAAGACCTCACCCTGGTCGACGGGGATCAATCCGTTGATACACCGCAACAAGGTTGATTTTCCGGAGCCGGAAGGCCCGATGACGCACACGGCTTCACCCCGGGCGACCGTCATGGACATCCCGCGCAGCACGTGCACTGCACCAAAGGACTTGTGAACATCGACAATGCGAACGATCGGCTCGCCGGTAGGGCCCAAGCTCATGGCGTTGCGCCCTCCTTGGTGGCGGCAGGTACTTGAATGATTCGCGGCTCGTGGCCAGTGGCCTGCAGGAAGCGCAAGAGATCCGCGTGCGGGATCACACAGGTTGCTGTATTGACCAAAGGATGCGCCTGCACCGCTTCTGCATCCCAGAGATCCTGGTCGATCACGAATTCAACCTTGTGATGCTCGGTGTCGTTCATCAGGCCAAGCAGGCTGACAGATCCTGGCGTCAGGCCAAGATGCGCCAGCAGCCTCTCGCTTGACGCGAACCCCAGTCGCCCGATTCCGAGCGCTTCGCCCAACTTGCTTAAATCCACTGTGCGCGCGCCAGGAATCGTCACGAGAAAGTGGCGGCGGCCCTTCGCGTCGCGCAGGAAAAGATTCTTGGTTTTGGCGCCGGGCAGCTTGGGCACCAGACGGTCAGACTCCTCAACGGTCATGACCGCCGGATGCTCGCAGCGCGCAAGCGTGATGTCATGTGCAGACAGAAATTCGTTCAGGTTCATGAAGTCAAGTTGTGGTAAATCGTCTGGCGCCGAACACAGCGCTAACGTTCGGCAAACCGCTTTTCAAGGCGCTTGGTCCACCAGGCAATCGGATAACAGTACAGAAAAAACCACAGCAACACGTAGCTGTAAATCGGGATGAGCAGATCAGTGCGGTTTTCCGCCGCAGTGATGCGACCGACCATGGTCATGACCTCGCTGACGCCGACGATTGACGCGAGCGTCGTTGCCATGGTTAGGATCGCGTACCAGTTCATCCAGGCCGGCAACATCCGCTTGATGCACTGGGGAAGAATGATTTCCCAGAGAATCTGTCGACGCGAGAACGCCAGCGTGCGTGCCGCTTCCCACTGCGCCGTCGGGATCGACTGCACGGCGCCGCGCACGATCTCGGCAATATTCGCCATGATGGGTAAGGCCAGGCCCAGCGTCGCCTTGATCCAGTCCGGGAAAGGCACGACCGTATTCCCGAAGCGAAACTCGAAGGGCATCAGCATCATCGCGAAAAACAGCAGCACCAGCCAGGGAGAATTGCGGAAGAACTGAACCAGCACCCAGGAAGTACCCCGCACCGGCGCGTGCAGCGAGATACGCGCGAAACCCAACACCAAACCGGCCGCGGTGCCGATCGCCATCGACATGAAGCTGATGGCAAGATTGAACAGGAATCCCGTGGCGAGAAGCGGAGTCCATTTGACCAGCAGATCAAACACCGGCGCCTGCTCGGGGCGCGCCTGCACCTGCGCCATGGCAAGCGATGCCATGAACACGGCCAGCAACAAGACGCCGGCACGCGCGCCGAACAACACCGCGCCGCTTGATCGATCCGGCAAAAATCCGCGAACGGCAAACCGATGGGACTGCGGCAAACGCAACGGCAGCATGACGTCCATGCGATCTTTCGGTGCGCTCATTGCCCGAACCCCGGTATGCGCATGCGCACCTCAAGCCACTGCATCACCTGATTGATGATGCCGACGATCACCACATAGGTCACCAGCAACACCATCATCATCGACGGAACGTTGACCTGCTCGGACCAGATCTGGCTCGACATGTAGAGCAGTTCAGGAACCGCGATCGCGTAGCCTAGCGTCGTGGTCTTGACCAGGTTGACCAGGTTGTTGTTGAGCGCGGGCATGGTCACCCGCAACGCCAGTGGAAACACAATCTGGCGGAATATCTGGGCACGGGAATATCCCAGCGACTGCGCGGCTTCGATCATGGAGCGCGGAACCGCTTCGATTCCGGCGCGGAAAATCTCGGCGGAAAACGCCGTTTCGAGCAGGCTGAGCGCAATCACCGCCCAGCCGATCGATCCGAGAATCGGCGCCCCGCCAACCTTGGGCAGCAGCGGACCGATCGCGAAATAGAAAAAATAAATCTGAACCAGCGGCGGCGTATTCCGAAAGAGCTGCACATACGCGTGAGCAGCACCGCGGACAAGCGCAGAGCGCGAACCGTAAAGCCAGGCGACAACCGCGCCCAGAATCAGGCTGACCACGAGGCAGATGGCAGACACCTGCAGCGTGGTCAACAGACCTTCGATAAAGCGCGACCGGTCGTAGCTGTCGTAAAAAATCGTCAGCTTGATACCGGTCGCCTGATTAAGCCACTTGAACCAGGCTGCTACGTCATCCATGGCAGGGATCGGAAAATCATCCTTGTGAGGCGGCGTTGCGCAGCTTTATTTGAACTTCTTGTTCTGGTCAGCCAGGTAGGTCGAGGGCGGAATACCCCACTTCTTTTCAAGATCCAGAATGAAGCCGGACTTGTGCCATTCTTTGATGGTGTCGCTGATGAAGGCCGCGAACTTCGGGTCGTCGCGGCGCAGGCCCATACCCCAGGGTTCCGCATCAATGAGCGGTGTGACGATGGCGTAATCGGCCCATTTGGGTTCAGACAGCACACCGGCGAAGAAGGTCGAATCAAACACCAAGCCTACGCAGTTGCCAGCTTCAAGGGCGGCCAGTGCTTCGGTCGAGCCTTTGAAAGTGACCATCTTGGCGCCAAACTCATCGCCTGTGCGGCGGTTGTAGTACGCGCCCTGGATCCCGCAGATTGCTTTGCCCTTGATATCGGACCAATCCTTGATGCCGGAGTTCTTCTTGGCGATGATGGTGGCCGCGCTGGCGTAGTAGAAAGGCTCGGGAATCGCCACGACCTCAGCGCGATCCGGCTTGTAGGACATGGTTGCGATCATCAGGTCAGTACGGCCCTGCTTGACGAATTCCATGCGGTTGGCCGCGACGACGGGGACCAGTTCGACCGGAACGCCGAGTTTCTTGCCAATCGCCTCGGCCAGGTCAATTTCGAACCCGACAATCTTGCCAGCCGGATCGGTGTAGCCGAACGGTTTATAGTCGGCTTTTACCCCAACGACGAGTTTGCCCTTCTGCTTGATGCTGGCCAGGGTATCTACCTGCGCCCAGGCAGTACTGGCGGCCATCAGGGTCATGCCCGCTGCCAGAGCGAGCGACTTCAGGTACGAACGGCGTTGCATATGATTCCCTCAAGAAAATTTGAATCCCGGATTCGCGGTGCACTTTGAACGACAGCCGCTAGATTGCGTCAAACTCGCCAAATGTGCAACGCTTTCCTAGCAATTTGCAAATAAAAAGGGGCCCCGCAGGCAAGGCCTTCATAACCGCAGGTGCGCCTCAGCGAATAGCAGCGGAACTCCGCATAGCCGCAAATTGAACTTGACCGCTCAGAAGGTCCAGATCAAGTCGCAGCTTTTCCATGGTCAGCACTGGTCGTTTTGTTCGGCCTTTTTCTGCTGCGATCAATGCAACGATGCCAAATTTTTCGAACTTTCCCAACGTTCTTGAAATGTTCGATTCGTCTCGGTGAACAAGCCTCGCGAGGGCCGCAACCGACTCGGGGCGCGCAGACGCGATGGCGGCCAGGACGTCCCGGTTATCCGAAAGCAATTTGGAAAATGAATTCAGACTCTCGCTTTGGGTTTCCATGCGCTCCCAATGCTTCCTGGCGGCATCTCCCACGTACACTTTTTCGCCCGCCCAATCAGGGAGCTTTGCCTCACCCCGAGCCACGGCCTGAATACTGGCAAAGACATCAGCCGACGACAGGACGGGAACAGACGATTGCTTTTTTTGTGAAGTGTTTTTCATAGCGATCTCCTTACGGCCCTTTTTGGATTACCGATTCTGCCCATGGCCTTGGCGCTTTGCTTTTCGCTTCTCATGCGCCATTTCTTTCACCTGAACGCGCGAACTTGAGCTTGACCCGCCACCCGATTTCAACGCATTTAATAACTTTTCGGCAGCTTCAATGAACTTGCCGATATGCAGCTCCAGCGAATCAACCCGAACCAATTTTCCCTTTTCAACTCCTATTGGCATGGTTCCTGCTGGGTTCCACTTCGGCTCGTGCCAGTGATCGAACGGATGTTTGGCGTCTTCCGGCGCATGAGCGTTGTCGGTGCCCAGAATTCGAATTACCGGTTGTCCATGCGCGTTCGGCGCGAACAAATTGAACGCGTAGGAGTAGCCATGAGGGCAATCTTTCGACACCTCCAGCAACTGAATGACAAGGGTGAGCTTATATCCACCATCGTATAAAAGCTCGGTTCCGTCAAAGCCCAGGATTGATTCGATGTATTTGCGCTTTTGTTCTTCAATATCCTGCGCCATCTATCAAATCCTGTCCAATCATGACTGGATTGTATTCATCGTAAAGGTAAGCGTCAAGCCCCACTTCCCGTTCGTTTCGCCTAAAGTTGATCGCTTTCGGGTGTTAGAGACTAGAACAAGGCGTATTGCCGGAGACTGAAAGGCCTTCGG
The DNA here is from genome assembly GCA_020851995.1 of Burkholderiaceae bacterium. Classification (GTDB taxonomy): domain Bacteria; phylum Pseudomonadota; class Gammaproteobacteria; order Burkholderiales; family Burkholderiaceae_B; genus Zwartia. Next base: position 3,643 of record JADZBO010000235.1, on the reverse strand, counting down.
CTCAGTCCAACGCTACGCTCAAAAGCCGAAAGGGATGCCTCGCAATGAAAGCATCCCCTTCATTAACGCAACAGCTTAAGCGAACAACTTGCCCGAAGCGCCCCGGTCCGGCTCAACCGGCAGTCAGTCGCACTTACACCGGCTTTGACAACTGATCCAGGATCGCCGGGTTCTCAAGGGTCGATACGTCCTGGGTGACCTCTTCGCCCTTGGCGACCACGCGCAGCAGGCGGCGCATGATCTTGCCGGATCGCGTCTTGGGGAGGTTCTCGCCAAAGCGGATTTCCTTTGGCTTGGCGATTGGGCCGATTTCCTTGGCCACCCAGTCACGCAACTGCTTGCCGATGGCGATCGCTTCGTCGCCTTCCGGGCGACTGCGTTTAAGCACCACGAAGGCGACCACCGCTTCCCCTGTCGTCGCATCCGGACGGCCGACCACTGCCGCCTCCGCGACCAGTTCGTGCGCGACCAGTGCCGATTCGACTTCCATCGTACCCAGTCGGTGACCGGAAACGTTCAGCACGTCGTCGATGCGGCCCATGATCCAGAAGCAGCCATCGGCGTCGCACTGCGCGCCGTCGCCGGCGAGGTAATAGCCGCGCAGCTCCGACGGGAAATAGCTCTTTTGATAGCGGTCCGGGTCGCCCCAGATCGTGCGGATCATCGATGGCCAGGGTCGCTTGATGACCAGAAAGCCGCCGTGGCCCGCTTCGACGTCCCCGCCGGTCTCGTCAACAATCGCCGCAGTGATGCCGGGCAGTCGCGTCGTGCACGAACCCGGTTTGAGAGGCGTCACGCCAGGTAGCGGTGTGATCATGTGGCCACCCGTCTCGGTTTGCCACCAGGTATCCACGATCGGGCAGCGCTCGCCACCGACATTGATGTGGTACCACATCCAGGCTTCCGGATTGATCGGCTCGCCGACCGATCCGAGCAGGCGCAGGCTGGAAAGATCAAACGACTTCGGGTGATGTGCCGCGTTGGCGTCAGAGGCCTTGATCAGCGAGCGGATTGCCGTGGGCGCCGTATAGAACGTCGTGACCTTGTGATCCTGGATCATTTTCCAGAAACGTCCGGCGTCCGGGTAAGTCGGTACGCCTTCAAACACAACCTGCGTCATGCCGGCAGCGAGCGGCCCATACGTGATGTAGGAGTGGCCGGTGACCCAGCCCACGTCAGCCGTACACCAGAAAATATCCGATGGCTTTGCGTCAAAAGTCCACTGCATCGTGAGTTTGGCCCACAGCAGATAACCGCCCGAACTGTGCTGCACGCCTTTGGGCTTGCCGGTCGAGCCAGAGGTGTAAAGAATGAACAGCGGATGTTCCGCATTGACCGGCACCGGCGGACAATCGGCGGACTGCTTTTCGGCGATCTCGTGCATCCAGAGATCGCGTTTGGCGTCCCAGGCCACCTCGCCGCCCGTGCGACGGTAGACGATACTGTGGCGGACCGCTTCGCACCCCCCCATGCCCAGCGCTTCATCAACCGCGGGCTTGAGCGCGATTGCCTTGCCGCCACGCATCTGCGCATCCGCAGTGATCACCAGGCTTGCGCCCACGTCGGTGATACGCTCGTGAAGGCTCTTGGACGAAAAACCACCGAACACGACAGAGTGAATCACACCGAGGCGCGCGCATGCCTGCATGGCGACGACGGCTTCAATCGACATCGGCAAGTAGATGATGGCCCGATCACCGACTTTGTAGCCCAGTGATTTCAGGGCATTGGCAAACTTGCAGACACGCTCATGGAGCTGCCTGTAGGTCACCTTCACCACTTCGCCGCCATCAGCCTCGAAAATGATCGCGATCTTGTCCGCGTTGCCATTCACAAGGTTGACATCCAGGCAGTTGGCCGAGACGTTCAGTTCGCCATCGCCGAACCATTTGTAGAACGGCGGATTCGATTCGTCGAGCACCTGCGTGAACGGCTTGGTCCACTGCAGGTTTTCGCGTGCCAGTCGACCCCAGAAGCCATTCGGATCGCGGTCGGCCTCGTCAAGCAGCGCCTGGTATGCGGCCTGCCCCGATACGTTGGCCTGTGCGACAAACGCAGCGGGCGGCGGAAACACACGGGTTTCGTGCAGGACGGATTCAATGGAAGTTGACATGAACGGGGTCTCCTCGTTGTTCGGGATGCAGAGCGTTGATTGACGTTTTTAGAATCACTCGCAACATTAGTATCACGCTCTTACTTCTTGCTTACATAGCCTGCAACTCTGCCGAATGACGTTCGCGCTCACCCTGAGAAAACCGAATCCGGGACAGAACTCCCAGTGCAGCCAAGAAGAACAGCGCGGTGAGCAGCATCGCCAGTCTCTGGTTGCCACCCGTCAGCCAGGTGACCAATCCGTAAAAGAGCGGCCCTACCGCAGCGGCAAGTTGCAGGGCGAAAGTCCAGAGCGCATAGAAAGACGCCAGGCGGTTCGACGGAGCAAGCGCGCCGACCATCGCACGACCCGCGCTCTGACTGGTACCCATGCACAATCCCGCAAGGCATGCCGCACACCAGAAGACACGTACATCGATCGCCAGGAATGCGGTGACCGCAGTGACGACCCAACCGGCCAGCGTCAGCGCAAGCGCCTTGCGATGCCCGATCCGATCCTGGAAACCACCGAAGCTCAGCGCCCCCACAGCAGCTGTGACATTGACCGCAAAGATCAGCATGATCGTCTGCGTCATGGTGAAACCCATCACTTGCTCGGCATACACGGCAGCCAGTGTAATCACCACGGCGATGCCGGCCTGGTAGCAGGCACCGCACACAAGCAGAAGACGAAACTGCGGGAATCGCTGTCCCACCTCGTGCCACGCGAGCGCCAGCGTCCTCAGTGGCGAGACTACGGGCACGGCTGACGGGCTGGCCCGCTCACGAAGCCAGAGTGCAGCCGGGATGACCGAGACGGCGAACAACACCGCGGTCGCAAACATGACCCGGGGCACCGTCACCGCTGCGCCCTCGCCCCGTCCCTCCCCAGTCAGAACGATGGCCAAAGCCAGCCCCAGGGACAGCAGGCCACCGACGTAGCCCAGCCCCCAGCCCCAGCCGCTGACACGGCCAAGCGCGTGCGGCGCCGAGATTTCCGGCAGGAACGAGGCGATCGACGAATCGCTCACGCCGTAACAGTAGTTTGAAATCACCACGGCCACAACGGCCAGCCAGAGGTCCCCGGGTCCTGCCTGGGTCAGGACAAGCATGCCCGCAACGCAACCTCCCACCGCGCAGAACAGCAACGGCCGTTTGCGCGCACGCGCGTCAGCGCGCGCGCCCAGCGCGGGCAGCGTCAACATCACGAGCAGATAGGAAACCGATAGCGTGGCGGTCCAGGCCAGCGTGGCCCAGGGTGCCCCATCCGCCACCACACCCACAAAGTAGGCACTGAACACTGCGGTCAGAACGACCGTCGTGTAGCCCGAATTGGCAAAATCAAGCATCGCCCATGACCACGCCTCGCGCGGGGTCACCCCCGCGTTCAGCGCGCCCGGGCGAGCGGCACTCACGCCGTCAGCGCGGCGATTCCGGCCTGCGCGATCTGCGCATCCTCGGATGATTTCACCCCGGATACACCAACCGCTCCGATGACAGCGCCATCGACCACAATTGCGACACCGCCTTCCAGCATGCCGTGGAGCACGGG
>JADZBO010000234.1 GCA_020851995.1 Burkholderiaceae bacterium | reverse complement strand
GAAGTGCTCGACGCCGAGCGATTCGACGCCGCGCTCGCGCCCATTGTCGCGACACGCCGCACCTGCAGCGGTAACTTCGTGATCGGCGCTGCCGAGGGCGAAATCATCGACTGCGAAACCAGTCCCGACCACGTGACTTATCTGCATCCGAGCGACGGGATCATCACCCACTCCAACCACTTTCTGGGCAGCGGTCACGGCGAATCACAGATGGAAAAGGTCGGCCCGAGTACGCTGTTTCGCGCGTCGAGGATGCGCCGATTGCTTGAACGCGGCGAGGGCAAGATCGATTTCACCCGCATGGTGACAGCCATGTCCGATCACTTCAGCGCGCCGCACGCGCTTTGCCGCCACCCCGATCCCAGTCAGCCTGGACCGAAGCGGACCATGACCACCGGTGCGGTACTGATTGATCTGGAAAGCCGGGTGATGCACGTCGCCGACGGCCCGCCTTGTGAGTTTCCCTTTATTGCACATACCGTCCATCAACCGGATCCGGCCCTCTGATCCAGTGTGCGGCACAGATGCCTGCTGTCGAGGCCATCGCGTGACGCATCAACACCGCAATCCACTGTGTACTCAAAGAGCATCATGACCACAAAGACGATCCAGATCATCATGGAAGGCGCCACCGGCCGCCTCGGCATGACCCAACACCTCAAGGGCTTGCTCGCAATCCGCAAGGAGGGCGGCGTGTTGCTGCGTGACGGAACGCGACTCATCCCCGAACCGGTCCTGCTCGGACGAAATGCGGAAAAACTCACCGCACTCGCCGCCCCGCACGGTGTAGGCTGGAGCACCGACCGCGATGCATGCCTGTCGGATCCCGCAAACGCAGTGTACTTCGACGCCAGTGTCACGGCGGGCCGGTTTGCGCGGGCAAGCGCAGCGCTCCAGGCAGGCAAACACATTTACCTTGAAAAGCCGATTGCCGAAAGCTTCGAGCAAGCCATCGCGCTGGCGCGTCTGGCCGAGTCTTCCGGCTTGTGCCACGGTACCGTGCAGGACAAACTGTTTTTGCCCAGTCTTCATAAACTCCGCAAGGTTCGGGAATCAGGCTTCTTCGGCAAGATCCTGTCGGCGAAGATCGATTTCGGCTGGTGGGTGTTCGACGGCAGCACCTACCCCGCGCAGCGCTCAAGCTGGAACTACCAAAAAGGCGGCGGTGGCGGTCTGGTGCTCGATATGTTCCCGCACTGGCGCTATATCGTCGACAGCCTGATTGGCGAAGTGCGCGCCGTGTCGTGTCGCACCACGACCGCGGTCCCCCAGCGTCGTGATGAAGCGGGCAGAGACTATACGGTCGACGTCGAGGACACCGCACTGGCCACGTTCGAGCTTGAAGGCGGTGCACTGGTTGAAGTGAACGCATCCTGGGCCTCACGCATCAAACGCGACGATATGCTGACAATCCAGGTCGACGGCACGCTCGGATCGGCCGTCTGCGGATTGCACCGATGCTATATCCAGCCCCTGGCGGCAACCCCGAAGCCGGCCTGGAACATCGAGGTGCCCAGAACCGAAAAGTTCGACGATCAGTGGCAGGAAGTCCCTGACGTCGATGCGTACGCCAACTCATATCGCAGCGGCTGGGAGCTGTTCCTGCGGCATGTCACCGATGGGACGCCCTTCCCCTCCACGTTGCGCGCAGGCGCGAAAGGCCTGCAGCTCGTGGATGCCTGTTACAAAAGCAACGCGCAGCGCCGCTGGGTGGATCTGGCGGAGCTACCTGTCGACTAAGGAACTCGATCGCCGTTGCGTGCCTGATGAGATCGTTGCGCATCGGGCATTTGTTTAGAAAGCTGCCGAGAAATGACTCTGCTGGACACAGCAGTTGAGCGATTTCCGCAAGAAGCAGGACGAAGAAAAATACGCTAGAATAGCGGGCTAAGCCGGTGTAGCTCAGACGGTAGAGCAGCTCATTCGTAATGAGAAGGTCGAGGGTTCGATTCCTTTCACCGGCACCAAGTACCATGCGGGTAGTGGCGATAGTGGCCACTAACCCAAAATGTCCGGGCTAGCACCGGGCTAGCACCAGCCACGAAAAGCCCACCTAACTCCAGCCAGCAGCGATTGCGCCTCAGTATCGCGATCCGGTCTGTTTTCGGTCTGTTATCAGACAGCCGCGCCTCTGCTTTCGCCCTGTTACCAGTGAGCGCCGATCAATTGCGAACATGGCCGGGAATTCTCTATTCCGGTCTGCTGTAGGTTCGATCCTGCCTGTTTTCTGCCTGTTTGTTTCCTGTTCTCAGGAAGTCTCGAAACGGAATGCCGCCCCCTGTTTTCTGCGGTTACCAGCAAACTGCGCTTTTGTTTTCGCCTTGTTACCAAGTGCCTGACTGCAACGCGCCGTCCTGATCGGGGATTGCAAAATACGGCTATTACCTTTTTCCCCACCTTTTTTAAAGGGTAAAAATCTGCGCGTGTGATGACTGCGGTTTACGGACGGACGGGTGCCGACACTTATGCCGCCCCTGCCGTTTTGATTATTTGAATAACAATCAAAAAGGGGAAATTGTCCGCCTATGAGATGGACTGGCGGTCTAGGACTTTGAGGGTTCCAGAGTTTCCGCATACCCCCCGTCTGGTGCCCGCTGGCGCAGGTTGCGTACTGGCTCACGGCATGAGCCACCAGGCGTGCGTGTGATGCCGTGGCGACGACATCACGCGCTACCTGCCGTCGGTTACAGCGGGTCGTCGGGAAAATCACCAGGTAGCGGAGCCATCGCGCTCATGCCAGCAGCGTGCGCGGGCGGATCACGCCTGGCCTGTACCCGGCAGCTCAAGCTTCAATCCTACGATCGGCTGTTCCCCAACCAGGACACGATGCCCAAGGGTGGCTTCGGCAACCTGATCGCCTTGCCGCTGCAGAAGTGGCCACGAGAGAGTGGCTGCAGCGTGTTCGTCGATGCCGATCTGCGCCAGTATCCAGATCAATGGGGGTTCCTCGCCTCCATCCAGCCCATGGCTGCGCACGACATCGAGCCGACCATTCTGCTTGCCACGGGTGGTATCCATCCGCTCGACGTCACCTTTATCGACGATGAAGACCTAGCCACACCGTGGAAGCGGCAGAACACATCGGCCAAGAAGCTTGCTGGGCAGCTGCCCAAATCACTGGCCGTCACCCTGGCCAACTTGGTTTTTTTTGAGAAGGCCCAACTGCCGCAGGCACTGGCCAACCGTCTGATCCGACTGGCGGCTTTCCAGAACCCCGAGTTCTACAAGGCTCAAGCCATGCGAATGTCCGTGTGGGATAAGCCTCGCGTCATTGGCTGTGCGGAGAGCTATCCACAGCACATCGCATTGCCTCGCGGTTGCCTAGATGCCGCGCTGGACCTGCTGAGGGACAACGGCATCGCCTGTGACCTGCGCGATGAGCGTTTCGGCGGGGAGCCGATCGATGTCTCTTTCGTCGGCACTTTGCGTCTGGATCAGGAGGCCGCAGTTGCCGGAATGCTGCATCACGACACCGGCGTGCTGTGCGCTCCAACGGCCTTTGGCAAAACAGTTACTGCCGCCGCAATGATCGCGCGCCGTGGTGTAAACACACTGGTGCTGGTGCATCGAACGGAACTGCTCAAGCAATGGCAGGAACGTCTGCAGACTTTTTTGGGTGTTGGAAAGGGCGTGGTTGGCACCATCGGGGGTGGCAAAGCCAAACCTACTGGAAAGATCGACATTGCCGTGATGCAGTCCGTCTCCCGACAGGGCGAAGTGAACCCATTGGTAGAAAGCTACGGTCAAGTGATTGTGGACGAGTGCCACCACGTTGGCGCTGTGTCGTTTGATGCCATTCTGAAGCGGACCAAGGCCAAGTACGTGCTGGGCCTGACGGCGACGCCTATCCGCCGGGATGGTCAGCATCCCATCATCTTTATGCAGTGCGGGCCGATCCGGTACACGGCGGCCAGCCCCGCTGGCGCGCCACACGACCTGGAAGTGCTGCCTCGTTCACGCTTTGCGCGTATCGACCTGCCCACCGATGCTGGCATCCAAGACGTGTTTCGACATCTCGCCAATGACCAGGCGAGGACGAAAGCCATCGCCGCCGAGGTGCGTGATGCAGCCCGTGAGGGACGCAAGGTGCTGGTCCTGACCGAGCGTACGGAACACCTCGATGCCATCAAAGCCGAGCTCGACGGACTGCTACCAGTACCGTTTGTCTTGCACGGTCGAATGTCGAAGAAGCAGCGATCGGCGCTGGTTGCAGACCTTCATGCACTGCCGCCCGATGCGCCACGCGTTCTGCTTTCGACCGGGAAGCTGGTTGGCGAGGGCTTCGATCATCCGCCGTTGGACACGCTGGTCTTGGCCATGCCAGTTTCGTGGAAGGGCACCCTTCAGCAGTACGCTGGGCGCCTCCACCGGGAACACGCTGGGAAGACCGACGTGAGGATCATCGATTTCGTGGACACCGGCCATCCGGCCTTGCTGCGAATGTGGGACAAGCGGCAAATGGGCTACCGTGCGATGGGCTATCGCGTCGAGGCACAGCGCGAATTTAGCGAAGCCAGCGAAATTCGTGACGTGACAACGGCTTGCGCGTGAATCCTTGGGACGAAATGAGCGAAATCAGGTGCCAGTACAGCCCTGCGTCGCCTGTGTGTGCAATAGTTGCGACAAATAAAGCCACTCATGCGACAATGTGCTCATCTGATCGCTCCGAGAGGTTCCCATGTCTGAACGCATCAATGCCCGTCTGTCGCAACCCCTGGCTGAATTCGTGGATCGAATGGTTGGCGAGGCGGGTCTTTACGAAACACCCAGCGAATACGTGCGCGACCTGATCCGCCGCGACATGGAACGGCGCAACGGCCAGTTGGTTCAAGACGCCATCCTCACCGGGTATCGAGACCTCGCGGCGGGCCGCGTCTTTGCGTCCAGCGGCGACTTCAAGGCCGACCTGGCGATGCTGGACCGCAAGGAAGCCGATGGCTGGCGCTGACATGCCATCACCCGCCACGTTCCTGCTGACCCGGAATGCGGCGTTGGAGTTGCGCCGCATCTACACGCGATCACGCCGGGAATGGGGCGATGACGTTGCCGACCGTTATCTCGCCGACCTGTATGCGGTCATGGGCGTTGCAGCCGCCGACCCGAAAAAGGGGCACCTGCGGCAGTATCGCTCGGCTCCGTTTCTGATGGTTGCTGCGCGCCAGCACTTCGTGATCTACGACCTCGTGCCGCAAGGGATTACGGTGCTAACGGTTCAACATCAGGTACGCGACATCGAGTCCCTGATCGCAGACCTGACCCCGGCCTTCCACGCCGAAGTCGAGCGGCTGAAGCGAAAAACCTGATTGCACCGCAGCAACGCGCGCATCTAAAAAGCTGTCTGCGATTTACTCAGGGTGAGTCATGTCCAACGAAGCCGTTTTCACCATGAAGCTGGAGCCAGAGCTACGCGCCGAATTCATGGCTGAGGCTGAGGTTGCGCACCGCCCCGCCTCACAGATCTTGCGTGAATTAATGCGCGAGTTCGTGCGGCGCCAGCGTGAGGCGCGGGAGTACGACGAGTTTTTACGCGGTAAGGTTGCAGCTGCCCGCGAGCAGATCCGTGTCGGTGACTACGCCAGTGCTGATGAGGTTGAAGCACGGTCCGCCACACGACGCGCGGATTTGCTGGCCAAGGCGGGTCGCGTCGGCCCATGAAAGTTTTTTGGGCCTCTATTGCCGAGCAAGACCGAACCGACATCATCGACCACATCAGCAACGACAGCCCTCTGGCTGCCATCAGGATGGATGAGCTTTTTGCCGAAGCTGCCGCCCGCTTGTCTGATGACCCACACCTTGGAAAAACAGGTCAGATTCCGGGCACGCGCGAGCTGATTCCGCACGAAAACTACAGACTGGTTTACGAAGTGCAAGGCGAAGTCGTGTGGATTCTGGCGCTGGTGCACACGGCACGTCGATGGCCAGGACTCGAAGGACAACCCGATCGGTCCCTGCCCCCTGGCAATGGCCTCCACATAATGGGGCGCCAGCCGGGCCAGTTTCATGAACTTGTGCGCGCGCATTTTCTCCATGCCCTCGCGCTTGGCGATCTCGGCACCCCGGCTTGCGCAAAAGCGGGGCGATCCCATCGCGCACGCATCGCTTTGATCGCGGCACGAGCAACGGCGCCTTTCATCATGAGTTGCTTCACTGATTAGCCTGGACTTCTGACGCATCAGGAGGATAGTCAACGCTATCGGCGCCCACGCTGGAACAATCGAACGACCAGCTTGCGAGCTTCCTCAAGCACCAAGACCGACGATGCGACGCAAATCACGACACCCCAGTCGGTCCAGGCCATGCCAGTGGTGCCGAACAGGTGTGAGGCCGGTGTCCAGTGCACCGCAACGATTTGCAACGCCAGCGCACCGGTGAGTGATGCCCACAGCATGCGGTTCTCGAAGAAGCGCGCATTGAACGCGGAGCCGACCTCGCTGCGCGCGTTGAACACATTGAAGAACTGAAACACCACAAAGGTCGTGAAGGCCATCGTCAGGGCGCGGGCCTCGCTGCCTGTGCGCATGCCGTAGTAAAGCACCGCCAGGGTGCCCACCATCATCGTGATGCCGTAGGCGGCAATTCGCAGTACGCGCGCGAGGGGAAGGACCGACTCGTCGCGATGGCGTGGCGGCTCGTCCATAATGTCAGGGCGTGCCGCATCCATCGCCAGTGACACAGCGGGCGGGCCGTCCATGATGATGGCGACCCACAGGATTTGCAGCGCAGTGAACGGCTCAGGCAAGCCCGCGAGCGGCGCGAAGAAAACAGTCAGGATTGCTCCGATCGTCGTCGAGAGCTGGAATCGGACGAACTTCAGGATGTTGTCGTACAGCGTGCGTCCCTGTCGCACCGCGCGCACGATCGTGGCAAAGTTATCGTCCGTCAGCACCATCGTGGCCGCCTCCTTGGCCACCGCCGTACCGCTGATGCCCATAGCCACACCGATGTCGGCTTGCTTAAGAGCTGGCGCGTCGTTGACCCCGTCTCCCGTCATCGCCACGACGTGCCCCTTGGCCTGCAAGGCGCGCACGATCTTCACTTTATGCGATGGCGTGACGCGAGCGAACACCGCGACTTCGTCGATTGCCACGGCGAGTTGCGCGGCATCCATGCGGTCGATTTCCGCGCCCGAGATCGCGCGTCCGTGCAGCCCGAGTTCGGCAGCGATCGCCGATGCCGTCGCCTGATGGTCACCCGTGATCATCTTGACGACGATGCCCGCCTGGCGGCATTCGGCGATCGCCTGCATCGCCTCGGGCCTTGGCGGGTCCATCAGCCCTACCAGCCCTACATAGTCCAGGTCGGCTACGCAGGCCGAAAGATCGCCGGAAGCATTGAACCCTGCGGCAGGCAGTGTGCGCGACGCGACCAGCAGGCCTCGCAGACCTTGCCCGGCCAGGTCGTGATAATCCGCAATGACCCTGGCAGCTTCGGGTGCACCAAACGGGGCCTCGACGCCGTCCACTTTCCAGTGTGTGCAACGTGCGAGCAATACATCTGGGGCTCCCTTCACGAACATTTTGATCTGGTCGCCGTCGCGATGAAACGTGGCCATGAACTTGTGCGCGGAGTCAAACGGCACTTCGGCCACGCGTGGCAGCGCGCGCCCGACAGTGTCGTGGAGGACGCCGCCCTTGGCGGCAAGCACCAACAACGCCGCCTCCATCGGGTCGCCGATCGCCTTCCCGTCGTCGAAACGGCTGTCATTGCACGCCACCAACGGCACCAGCAGCGGGGCAAAATCGGTGCCGATGGCATGTCCCGTCGCGGGGGTGATTTCGCCTTGCGTCCGATAACCCTCTCCGGATACATCGAAGCGTTGCCCGCCGTAGACGAAGGTGCGTACCGTCATCTGGTTAAGCGTCAGCGTGCCCGTCTTGTCGGAGCAGATGACCGTGGTGCAGCCCAGCGTCTCGACACTGGCCAGGCGCTTGACGATCGCATGCTGGCGCGCCATCCTGTGCATTCCCAGCGCGAGAGTGACGGTCACCACCACAGGCAGGCCCTCGGGCATGGCCGCGACCGACAGCGCGATCGCATCGAGCACGATATGAACGAGATCCGCCCCGCGCAGGAACTGCAGGAACGAGAGCAGCCCCACCAGTGTCAGTGCGATTACGCCCAGGCGTTTGCCGAGCCAGTCCAGTTGAACCTGCAGCGGCGTGGCGACTTCTTCGGTGGCTGCCAGCTCCTGCGACAGACGTCCCATCTCAGTGCTCGCGCCGGTCGCTGTGACCAGGACCTCCGCTCGTCCGCGGGTGAGCAGCGTGTTCATGTAGGTCAGGTTGAGTCGGTCACCCAGCGGCGCATCAGCGGGCGCTTGCAGATCGGTCTGCTTGCCAACCGGCATGGATTCACCGGTCAGCGCCGATTCGTCGATCTCTAGCCCGGCCGCCAGCCAGATACGCCCGTCGGCTGCCACGCGGTCGCCCGCCTCGAGCAGCATGACGTCCCCCGGCACAATGTGGTCGGCAGAGATCTCGTGGCAGACGCCGTCCCGCCGCACACGGGCCTTGGTGGGCAACATTGACTTCAGCGCGGCCAGACTGCGCTCGGCACGGTACTCCTGGTAGAAGCCGACCAGCGCGTTGATCACCACCACGGCCAGAATCACCAGAGCGTCCTTGGTGCTGCCGACCAGAGCCGCCAAGACCACGGCACCCAGCAGAATCAGAATGAGAATGCTCTTGAACTGCGCCAGCAGCACGCGCCAGGGCGAACGAATCGGCGCTTGCGGTAAGCGGTTGGGGCCAGCGTGCGACAGACGTTCAAGTGCATCCCTGGCACTGAGGCCGGCTTCGGGACGGACATCCAGCAGCGTCGCCACTGACTCGGCGCTCAGCATGTGTGCCCCCACCAGCGTCCTGGGTGCTTTGATCAGCTCCGCCTGTTTCGTTTGCATCGCGCTTCCTTCCGTGGGACCAAAACTCAGAGTCCGAACTTAGCGCCTGCGCCAAGCAAGGTTGCAATGCCAAGCACCGCGAACACGCCCGCCGCGATCGAATGCACCAGCTTCATCGGGATCTTGTTGGCAAGCTTGTCACCAATGAACACGGCCGGAACATCGGCGATGAGCATTCCCAGCGTTGTGCCGATCACGACCATCAACGGTTGCGCATAGTGAGCGGCCATGGCAACGGTGGCGATCTGTGTCTTGTCCCCCATCTCTGCCAGGAAGAAGGTAATGAAGGTTGCACCAAAAACGCCGAAGCGCCTGGCGACCTGTGTCTCTTCCTCTTCGATTTTGTCCGGGATCATCGTCCAGATGGCCATGCCAATAAATGACAGGCCGAGCACCCAGCGCAAGACTTCCGGGCTGATGGCGCTGGTGATCCAGGCTCCAAGGGCTCCAGCAAGACCGTGGTTCAAGACGGTGGCAACCAGAATGCCCAGGATGATCGGCACCGGCTTCTTGAAACGCGCAGCGAGGATAAATGCAAGAAGTTGCGTCTTGTCGCCAATTTCTGCGAGAGCGACGACTCCGGTGGAGACGAGTAGGGCTTCCATGAGCTTTCCCTGGCCGGGTAGGAACGATTGACCACAACGCACCCCCGGCCAAGTCGGAGACGCTGTGGTCAAAGGTCTTGCCAGGTACGTGGACTGCTTACGCCATGACCTGATGGTCAAGTATGTTGACATAAGCCTCTTCGTGGTGAAGAGCGGCTACTCCCCAATGACGGGTCAATTTTAACAGCCAACGCGCTCGCTGTCTCGGGTTGGGATGCCGCTGGTGTAGGAACTCCCATGGCGAGCGGGCGCAGCACCACAAGGCAGAGCTGCAAGTCAGAGCTCGGCAAGACCGCAAGCCCGAGACCGACCGTCTGCCAAATCCAGCCGGCGGCTGTCAAAGATTGCTGCTGTAGACCGGTCCTGATCTGGACACCATCGGATCCTCGTGCTCCAATCACCGCAGCAGTCAATCGGCGCAGGCGTTCACAAGAGGACCAAGGCGATGACATCCATTGTGGACAGCGTGGTCTATCGAGACGGAAAGCGGATCGGCGACATATCCATTGCCGACATCGGCGAAGCCATCAAGCAGGCCGACACCTTCGTGTGGCTCGGACTGCATGAGCCGGACGACGCGGTACTGCGTAAGATCCAGCAGGCCTTCGGTCTGCATGAACTGGCCATTGAAGACGCTCGCAAGGCCCACCAGCGCCCCAAGATTGAGGCCTACAGCAACTCGCTTTTCATCGTGCTGAAGACGGCTCAGTTGCAAGACAGCCATGTGGTCTACGGCGAGACTCACCTTTTCGTCGGTACGAATTTCCTGGTGTCGGTGCGCCACGGCGCGTCATCGAGCTTCGCGCAGGTGCTGCAACGCTGCGAAGATGGCACGAAGGACCTGCCCAAGGGACCGGGATTCGCCCTCTACGCGATCCTGGACTTCGTGGCCGACAACTACCAGCCGGTCGTTGCCCAGTTCGAGCAGGACTTCGATGCGATCGAGACCGATATCTTCACGGACCAATTCGACAAGCTCGTGATTGAGCGCTTGTACGCGCTGAAGCGCAATCTTCTTGAACTGCGCAATGCCGCGCTGCCCCTGGCGGAGATCAGCGCCGAGCTGATGCGACTGCACGAGGACCTGATTCCCAAGGAATTGCGAGCCTACTTCCGGGACATCCAGGATCATGTCTCGCGACTGGTGAGTTTGATCGATGGCATGCGTGACATGCTGACCACGGCGATGCAGGTGAACCTCGCACTCGTGGCCAATAACCAGAACGAGGTGGTCAAGCGCCTGGCGGGCTGGGGAGCGATTCTGGCCATCCCCACCGTCATCTTCAGCCTGTATGGCATGAACTTCGAGTGGATGCCGGAGTTGAAGTGGAAGGCTGGCTATCCGATGGCCGTTGCCGTGACCGTGATTGGATGCGTCCTCGTCTATCGTCGATTGCGCCAGGCCGGATGGGTCTAGTGCCTGTTACAAGCGCTTGGGCCCACGATGCTATGACGCAGGAGCCCTTTGCCAATCGAGGAGATGTAATGACCGTGACCACAACCCATCACCATGCAGATTTGGGCGACGTGATTTTGCACTACATCTCTGCCGGTGAGGGATTTCCGGTGGTGCTGTTGCACGGGATTCCCCAGACTTCGCACGAATGGCGCTACGTCATCCCGCCGCTCGCTTCCAAATACAAGGTGACGTCAATCATCAGTCAACAGCTTGGAAGACCAAATCTTGGCAGACTAAATCCCGGAAGACTAAATCCCGGAAGACTAAATATCAGGGAATGCTAAATATCAGGGAATGCTCATCCTGTGAGTTACACGATTGTCTGGTTCAAGCGCGACTTGCGAGTGCATGATCATGCGCCGCTCGTCAACGCAGCGCAGCGGGGCTCGATCCTTTGCCTCTATGTGATTGAGCCGAGCCTCTGGCAACAGCCCGACTACGCCTTGCAACATTACCGATTTCTGCAAGAGAGCCTGGAGGATCTGTCCGCGCAGTTGCGGCGCTGTGGTGCCGAACTGCAGGTCGCTGTCGGTGAAGTCATTGAAGTGCTGGCGCGCCTGCACGCTGCGGCGCCTTTTGACAGAGTGCACTCCCATGAAGAAACCGGCAACGGCCATACGTTTGCGCGCGACCGGGATGTCGCCCGCTGGTGCGGCCAACGCGGCGTGACATGGCAAGAGTGGGCGCAGCATGGTGTCGTGCGCAGGCTTGCTACACGCAACGTGTGGAGCGCACGATGGCAGGCACATATGGATGCCCCGTGTCTGCCCGCACCTGACGCAGACAGCCTGGCGAGTCGCGGCCTGCCCTGGCCGTCGGCACCCCTGCCAGACCCGGGTCAGTTCGGCCTGACAAGTACTGATCCGCCGCACCGTCAGCGCGGGGGGCGCGGCGCCGGTCGTCAGGTATTTCTGGAATTTTTGAAAACACGAAGCAAGGACTACCGGGGTGGGATTTCGTCTCCCATCACGGCGCCGACGGCCTGCTGCCGGTTGTCGCCCTACCTGGCGCTGGGTTGCCTTGGCATGCGGGAAGTCGTGCAGGCCACTGAGCGCCGCCGCCAACGCCTGGAAAGCCAGGGGAACCCGGATTCACTCTGGCAACAACGAGGATTGACGGCCTTCAAGAGCCGGTTGCACTGGCATTGTCACTTTATCCAGAAGCTCGAATCCGAGCCTGCGCTTGAGCATCAGAACCTGCATCGTGGCTACGATGGTCTGCGTGAGACCGAATGGAACGACGCGCACTTCGCGGCGCTTGTGAATGGGCGCACGGGGTGGCCGATGGTGGACGCCTGTGTTGCGATGCTGCGCGAAACAGGATGGATTAATTTCCGCATGCGCGCGATGCTGGTGTCGGTTGCAGGCAATCGATGAACACCGTCATCTATTGGTTTCGAAACGACCTCCGGCTGCACGATCAGCCCGGGCTGCAGGCTGCCTGTGCCAATGGCACGCGCCATCTGTTGCCGGTATTCTGCCTGCCGGATTTCGAGGAATACAGCGCCTGGGGATTCACCCGAATCGGGACGCATCGTCAGGCGTGGCTTGCCGGCGCGCTGCATGATCTTGGTCGTCATCTGACCGAGCTGGGATGCCCGCTGCTGATTTGTGCCGGGCCGGCTGTCACAACACTTCCGAAGTTGGCGCGCGCAGTTGGCGCCAGCGCCATCGTATGCGAAGAAATCGCTGCACCCGAAGAGCAGGAGGAAGTGCGCGCACTGCGTGCGTGCGGGATTTCGGTGCAAACGGTCTGGCAAAGCAGCCTGCTCGACCCGACGGAGCTGCCATGGCCGCATGAGGCTCTACCGCCAACTTTCACGGGATTTCGCAAGGCCGTTGAGCAAGCGGGCTTGCAACCGCCAGCGCCGCTGCCCTTGCCGTCGCGTTTACCGCCCTGGCCTGCGTTCACAGACGCACTTCAATATGCGAGAACCGCACCCGCCATCGCCCTTCAACCTTCGGACTCCAGATCGTCCATTCCCAGTGGCACGCACGGCATACAGGGTGGCGAGACGGCAGGACTTGCACATCTGGCTCAGTATCTCGAACGCAAACTTCCGATCACATACAAACAAACACGCAACGGGCTGACGGGTCCGGACTACTCCAGCAAGTGGTCAGCCTGGCTGGCCACCGGCGCTTTGTCTGCAAGACGCATCTTCGCGGAACTTCGGCGCTTCGAACAAACCCACGGCGCGAGCGATGGCAGTTACTGGCTCTGGTTTGAACTGCTCTGGCGGGATTATTTTCGTTTTCTGCATGTGCAGTATGGCGCACGGCTTTATCGGGCAACCGGTTTGAGTCCGTGTCCCAACCCGCCCCACGATGATCAGGCATTCCAGCGCTGGTGTGTTGCCAGGACCGGCGAGCCCCTGGTCGACGCCGCAATGCATGAACTCGCGGCAACCGGTTTCCTGAGCAACCGGCTGCGTCAGGTCGTGGCAAGCCATCTGGTCTACACGCTCAAGGGCGACTGGCGTAGTGGCGCGGCGTGGTTCGAGTCGCAACTGATCGACTACGACGTCTATAGCAATCAGGGAAACTGGCTGTATATCGCTGGTCGCGGCACAGACCCCCGCGGAGGTCGCCGATTCAATGTGGTCAAACAGGCTGAGCAACATGATCCGGACGGCGCCTACCAGCGCCTTTGGCACAACGCATGAGGCCGGGCTCTGCGGCGTGCTCGGAAGTTTGAGACCCCGGATACCGCGATCATCGATCGCGACGAGATCCGTGAAGGTTCCGCCAACCTCAACGCCGATGCGCATTGCCTTTCCCCGACTAACTGTTTTATGTCGTTTGTGTGAAATTCATACCCTTAAATTATTTTTTTCAATAAATTTTTGAAGATTTTTTCACTTTCCAATCGAGTTCAAAGGTGAGCGGCGGCGGCGCACTGGGCGAGTGGTCAATTTTTGATTGGGCAGCCATGGCCTGCGGCATTCTGAAAACTCGGAATACCCCGAACGTGGACTCGGTGAGATGGCGAGCAATGGTTGAGAGCGGCTAATCAACCGTCACTCAGCGAATCGGCGGTGCCTCAGATTGATCCGTCTCGTAGACCAGTCGCGCGGCAACGAGATCCGCGAGCGCAGAGCCAACGGACTTGAACAACGTGATTTGCTGATTGTCCTTGCGCCCGGCGACTTCGCCCCGTGTCAGCTGGGCCAAGGTGCCCTTCACGTGAGTTGCCGAAATGACCCTGGCGCCAATCGGCTGCGTAAGGTCGCCGGCCTCATGCAATGCCTCCAGCGTGTCGACATAGACCTGAGAACACCTGACGGCTTCGTCATCGGTTTCGCGCATCGTTGGTTTGAAGCCACCGATCAAATCAATATGCGTGCCGGGCCGGATCCACTCGCCCCGGATAATCGGAGCCGTTGAGAGAGTTGCTGCGCTGACGATGTCCGATGTGCGGACCGCTTGTTCCAGATCTTTTGCAACGCTCGCCTGAAAGCCCCGCTCACGCAATTGGTCCACAAGGCGGGTGGCGCTCTCCTCATTCCTGTTCCAGACGGCGATCTCACGAATTGGCCGAACCGCCAGGTAAGCATCGGGAATCAGGTGAGCGATGCGGCCCGAACCGATAATCAGGAGCCGGCTGGAGTCTTCGCGGGCAAGATAGCGCGCCGCCAGTGCTGAGGTGGCTACCGTGCGTCTGCCGGTGATCGTATTGCCATCCAGCAGTGCAATCTGGCGACCTGTCACACCGTCGTAGAGCACATACGTTGAGGTCAACCCGGGCAGTTTGCGCGAAGCATTGCCCGGGACGACAGTAACGAGCTTCACACCGATGTACTGATTCTGATCCTCAGGGTTGCTCCAGGCCGGCATGAGGAGCAAGGTCGCATCGGGTTCCCCCATTCTGGCCATCGTGTGGTGCTGACGTTCAGGCGCCTGGCAGCCCAGCGCGAATCCTCGCTGCAATGCATCAGTCAGTGGGCCAAACGGCAGGCGCTGCCCGGTCGCCAGCGCATCGAAAATATTGAGTTCTGTCATGATGATCGATATCGAATTGTTGGAATGATTTACGACCACGCCTCACATCCACCAGCGGCGATCGACACGTTGTTGCGTACTTTCTTCGCTTCAGTTTCGGCGTCCGGAACCGGATTTTCCCTGCAGTCAGTATGCATCAGAGATTCGCAAGGTTCGCGACGGTTGTGGCCGCCTGTTCCCTGAGGGCCTCGAGCTGAGGACCCTGCATCTTTTTCAATTGCCGGTAGACCATTCCCAGGCGCGCATTTTTCCCGAACTCTGCCTCATGCCGGGCAAAGAAATCCCAGTACAAGGCATTAAAGGGGCACGCATCGGCGCCGAGCTTCTGCTTGTGATCGTACGCACAGCCCTTGCAGTAGTCGCTCATGCGATTGATGTATGCAGCGCTGCTCACATAGGGCTTGGTCGCGATAAGACCACCATCCGCCCGCTGGCTCATGCCCAGCGTATTGGGCAACTCCACCCATTCAAAGGCGTCCACATAGACGCCAAGATACCAGCGGTGCAAGGCGTGCGGATCCAGCCCCGCGAGCAGCGCGAAGTTGCCGATCACCATCAGGCGCTGGATATGGTGCGCGTGCGCGGTCTGAAGTGATTGACCGACGGCGTGTTGCATGCAGCGCATGCGGGTCTCTGCGCTCCAGAACCAGGGCGGCAGCGGCGTCGTGTGACTGAGCGCGTTATGTGCATCGTATCCGGGCATGTGCGCCCAGTAGATTCCCCGCACGTACTCCCGCCAACCGGCGATCTGACGGATGAACCCTTCCACGGCGGCCAGCGGCGCATGACCACCGCGATAAGCGTCCTCCGCGCGCCGAACCACCTCCAGGGGACTCAGCATTTTCACATTAAGCGCGAATGAGAGCAGCGAGTGGAACAGGCGCTGGCTTTTGCTGCTCATGGCATCTTCAAAATCGCCAAACTGCGGCAGCGCTTTTTCGATGAATGCGTCCAGGCAGAGCAGTGCTTCGCGGCGATTCAGCGGCCAGCGAAATTGCGTCGCCTGGGGATCCCCAAAGCTATCCACTCCGCAACGCTGCAAGAGCTCCCAAATTGCCCGATGGTCATGGAGCGGACGTGCATCGGGCGGCTCCGGCGGATCGCCCGGCCAGGGCTTGCGATTGTCGGCGTCGAAATTCCACTGGCCGCCTTCCGGCTTTCCGCCGGAGTCCATGAGCAGCGCATAGCGCCGACGCATGTTGCGATAAAAATGCTCCATCAGCCACTGCTTGCGCCCGGAAAAAATCCGTGCCACCTCATCGCGACCCGTCAGGAAATGCCCGCTGTCGACCTCCTGCGTCGTCACCAGTTGCGCCGCAGCCCACGTGCGCAACTGCGTATCAAGCCGCCACTCATCCGGTGACTGCCACTCAAGGGCCTGAGCCTCATAGTGTTGGATGAGAGCGGCAAGATTCTCGGTGATCGACTGCCGGTTGCTCGGGTCGTCAAGCGCGACATAGCGAACCCGGTGACCCATCTCCCGTAATTGACACGCAAAATCGCGCATGGCGGCAAAGATGGCAATAATCTTTTGAGCATGATGCCGCACGTAGTCGGTTTCCTGCCGAACCTCCATCAGTACGTAAACAATCCCGGCATCCGCAGTTTGAAACCATTTGTACTCGGGATTGAGCTGGTCGCCCAGGACCAATCGGAGTGTCTGTGCCCTGCCTGCCATAACTTGCTCCGCTTGCTCCACTTGCTCCGCTTGCTCCGCTTGCTCGACTTGCTCCACCTGCGACAGTCGGCGTCGCGGGGAGATCGCTGGTCGTCGGGAATCCTGGATACTAAAAAGCGCCGCCAGAATCGCGCGACGAGCCGACACGTTTCGACTCGCGCCGGCAGCGTTCAGAGCAGTACTTCACCTCTGCCCACGATTTTTCCCATTTCTTTCGCCAGGAAAATGACAGGCCGCAGTGTGTGCATCGCTTTTCCGGCAGGTGCGGCTTCTTGTGCATGATTTAGTGCGGCTGTAGTGCCTGCAAACTCAGAGCGACGGCTTTGATGTTATTCCGAATCCCGAAACTTAAAAACGACAAAAAGCCCGGCCAAACTGCATGGCCGGGCCAAATCGCCCGTTGCGGGGCGAGAGGAGTCAAAACAAACAGCGGGCTGAGAGTGCCGGAAGCGCTACAACCCGTGCGCATTCTCACACGATCAGATTGATCCAGGTCAATTTTCCGCACTCCCAGAATGGTGATAAATTGGCCTGCGGATCGCAAAACGACGCATCGCAACGCAACGCGACAAAAAAACTACAAAACAAGCCCCGGGGAAGATAGCCTTGAGTCTTGCCAGAAAGGGCATCGGGAGAAATGATTGATTTCCGTGACACATTCCGCGACCCACACATTCGCCATCATGCTGGCGGCCACGCTTGCCGCGTTGGTGCCGATTGCGTCTGCCCATTCCGCGGACGCGGGGCTGCACGTGCCTTATCAAGGTGTCAATGGTGCCGTCACCGACCGACGACTCGCCTGACCAGGCTTCGGCCTATGTCTCCAGGGAAGTCAATCGCTGGAAGAAAGTGGCGCAGGATGGCAACATTCGGGAGAACTAACCCCCGCACACGTCACCCCACTCCTTATTGGCCCCTCAAGCGGCACACAGTGCCGAGCCATTCGTCAATCATCGCATCCACGGAGTACCCGACCCCATGAGCCAGAATAACGAAACAATCCTGCAACAGTTCGCGGACTACTTCTGCGCGTTGCGCTACGAGGACCTGCCCGAGGACGTCGTACTGAAGGCGAAGATGCTCACACTGGATCTGCTCGGGGTTGCCATCGCCGGTGTGAAGATGGATTTCCCGCGCGCAACGATCGATTATCTCGCGAGCCTCAGGGGTGTCGGGCAGGCCACGCTTCTCGGACGCAAGGACAAAGTGCCCGCACTTCACGCGGCGCTTGGCAATGGCGTCAGCGGGCACGCCCTTGATATGGATGATGGCTACCGGTTCGGCGGCATGCACTCCGGGGTCGCTGTGATCCCGGCGGCGCTGGCCTATGCGGAAATGCACAATCTGGATGGCAGGCGGCTGTTGCTGGCGATCGTTGCCGGCTATGAGATTTGCAACCGGCTTGCCCGCGCAATGAACCCGTCGCACCTGAGCCGCGGGTTTCACACGACCGGCACGATCGGCGTGATGGGCGCGGCGGCGGCCTGCGGCGTGCTCGCCGGTCTGGATAAGGCCGGAATGACAAGCGCGATGGGGCTGGCCGCGTTACAGGGCGCCGGACTGCTCGAAATTCTGAACGACGGTGCGATGACAAAACCGATTCATCCCGGCAAGGCGGCGATGGCCGGCGTACTTTCGGTCGAACTGGCCATGCGCGGCGCACAGGGTCCGGTCACAGCCCTGGAAGGCACCAAGGGATTCTTTAAAGCCATGGCCGACGAGATTCAACTTGATGAACTCTTTGTCGATCTGGGCAAGCACCACTGCCTGATCGATCAGTACATCAAGTTGCACGCGGCCTGCCGGCATATCCATCCGGCAATCGACGGCCTGCTGTCCGTCATGAAAGAACACGGCCTCAAATTCGGCGATATCGACAGCGTCGGCGTGGCCACCTACCCCGTCGCGGTCAGTTTTTGCGGCTCGACTGCCTTGCCGACGACGGCAGAGGGCGCCAAGTTCTCGACCGGCTACTCGGTGGCGATGGCGGCCTATTATGGCGACGCGGGCGAAGATCGCTATGTTCAGTCGGTGGTCGCGATCAAGGATATCCAGGCTCTCGCCGCGCGCATCACCTCGAAGGTCGACGACAAATGGGCCAGCGCCTATCCGCGCCAGCGTGGCGCAAGTCTTACGATCAAGACCAAGCAGGGCAACTCCTTTTCGATCGAGGTCCCGCTCGCCAAGGGTGAACCGGAGTTCCCGGCAAGTGACGAGGACTTTATCGCCAAGTTCCGCCACAACGTCGAGGGGCAGGATCTGGACACCACCGAAGCCATGCTGCGGGTGTTGCTGGCCCTTGAAAAGCACAAGGTCACGGATCTCGCCAACCTGATGGCCAACATCCGGAACTAAACTACCTTCGACTGGCACGCGTTTTGCGTGTACGTTACGCTTAAGCGGGAATACGCAAAGCCGTATTATTCGCCCTTTGTACCTG
>JADZBO010000233.1 GCA_020851995.1 Burkholderiaceae bacterium | reverse complement strand
GTGCGCTCAGGAAATGACCGCAACCGCCTTCACCTGCACCCAGACCCGAACGCCTGCCCGCAGGCCAAGCGCGGCGACGGATTTACGCGTGAGGCGCGCGAGCACCAGAGTCTGATCGCACTGAACCCGCACGATCGCCTGTGAAGGATGATCGCCTGGTGGAATCGACTCGACGACGCCAGGGAGGTGATTTTGAATACTGGTATCGACGGGCTCCGCAAGCGTAATGCTGACGTCTCTGGCCAGGATGCGCAACCTGACACGCTGTCCAACCGCATGACCGCTGTCACTGCTCCAGATACCCCCCCCGGGGAAATCCACGCGCAACAAATCCCATTGCGCATCGCGCGCGCCGATGTGCCCGTCGATCAGGATGCTCACATCTTCGCCGATGGACATCGGCCCGTTGACCGAAGAGAAAACCTGCGCGGCTGGCCCTGCGACACTCACCTTGCCGTCCGCCAACGCAACCACATAGTCTGCAAGACGCGCGATTTCCTCGTTTGAATGCGTCACGTAGAGCATCGGCGTGCCAAGCTCGTCACGAATTCTTTCCAGCCAGGGAAAGATCTCCCCGCGCCGGGCCTGATCCAGCGCCGAAAGTGGTTCGTCAAGCAACAACACGTCCGGATGGGTTGCCAGCGCACGTGCGATCGCCACGCGCTGGCGCTCGCCGCCAGACAATTCCGGTGGACGGCGATTCATCAGCGCCCGGATGCCCAACAGGTCGACCGCGTCGTCCAGCGCCTTCCTGGAAGAGGCGACCCGCACCCGTGAAACGCCAAACTCAAGGTTTCCCCGGACATCAAGGTGGTCGAAGAGACTGGCTTCCTGAAAAACATAGCCGATCGGACGCTTCCAGGTCGGCACAAATACCGCGGCATCAGAATCCTGCCAGCAGTGCGAATGAATTCGTACGAGACCACGAGCGTTGCGCTCAAGGCCCGCCACGCAGCGCAGCACAGTGGTCTTGCCGGACCCGGACGGCCCGCAAAGAACCGTAATCCCGCGTTGAGGAAAAGTGACATCGACCGCAAGCGCGAAATCCGGGCGATCGAGTGTCAGCGCAATACGATTTTGCTCTGGCGTCATGGCATGATCCTGCCTGGACGCCGTCTGAGCAGCGAAAGCGCAAAAAGCACCGCAAACGAAAACACCACCATCCCGCCGGCCAGCCAGTGCGCCTGGTTGTACTCCATGGCTTCGACATGCGCGTAGATTTCGGTCGACACAACCCTGGTTTTGCCCGGAATATTCCCGCCAATCATCAGAACCACGCCGAATTCACCCACCGTGTGAGCAAAACTGAGAATGGCCGCTGTGACGAGCGCCGGCCGGGCCAGCGGGAGCGCGACACTGAAAAACGCATCGATCGGGCGGGCACGCAACGTCGCCGCGACTTCCATGGGTCGCTGTCCGATCGATTCAAACGCATGCGCGATGGGCTGCACCGCGAAGGGGAGCGAAAACAGCACTGATCCGATTAACAGCCCGGTAAAAGTGAAGGACCAGATGCCCCACCCCATCGCAAGCGTGAAACGACCAAGCGGCCCGTTTGGCCCCATCACGACCAGCAGGTAAAACCCCAGAACCGTGGGCGGCAGCACCAGCGGCAGCGTGACCAGTGCGCTGACAGGAGCCCGCCACCATGAGCGGGTCTGCGAAAGCCACCAGGCAAGCGGTGTCGCCAGAAGCAGCAGCACAATCGTCGTCAGGCTGGCCAGTTCCAGCGTCACAACGATGGCGTCAACGGACTGTCGGTCAAGGGGGAACGCCATCACAGGTCGTACCCAAACGCGCGCATCACGGCCTTTGCCTGATCGCCCTGCAGGTACGCCATCAGTGAAATCGCCGCAGCCTTGTCCTTGCCTTTGGCAAGGAGGATTGCATCCTGCCTGATCGGCGAATACAGATCCGCCGGGACACGCCATGCTGACCCCTCGGTCATCTTGCCATCGGCGAACACCTGCGACAAGGCGACAAATCCCAAGGGGGCGTTTTCGGTCGCGACGAACTGGAACGCCTGCGAGATGCTTTCGCCCAGAACAAACCTGGACTCCAGTGCCTGAATCAGACCCAATCGGGTCATGACTTCGATCGCGGCGGCACCATAGGGAGCGACCCTGGGGTCGGCCAGTGCAATGCGGTCGAACTTGCCGGACTTGAGGACGGCACCCTGGTCATCGACAAATTGCGCGCGCTTGCTCCACAGCACCAGTTGGCCAGTCGCATAGGTAAAGCGCGAACCCTTGACACCGAGGCCAGCCTGCTCAAGCCGGGCTGGCGTCGTGTCATCCGCCGCGAGCAGCACCTCAAAGGGCGCGCCATTACGGATTTGCGCGTAGAACTTTCCGGTCGCCCCAAACGAAAGATTGGCTCTGTGCCCCGTATCCCGTTCAAATTGGGCGGCGATTTTTCGCATGGGGGCACTGAAGTTGGCCGCAACGGCAACCTGAACTTCACCGGCGTGCGTCGGGAGCGCGAAGGCAACGACTGCGGTGAGGGCAGCAAGACGCGTGGCGAACGCGGCAACGAGCGTGGCAAAGCCCGCAGGGATTGTTTTCAAGACTTTTCGCTGTTCCAATTAATAACAGCGAGTCTAGCATGCGCTATTCTATTTATGAATGGCGTATTCAGAGGCAGATTTCAATGACGAAAGATACGATTCGGTACGAACAGGCGCTGGGAAACAACGCATCGGACAAGCGGATCGACATCCTCCGGCGCATCGGCGAAACCGGATCTATTTCCGAGGCAGCCCGCAGTGCGGGCGTCAGCTACAAGGCAGGCTGGCAGGCGATTGAAACCCTGACGAACCTCGCGGGATTGCCGCTAGTCGAAAAGGTCGTGGGCGGATCCGGGGGAGGCGGCGCCCAGTTGACCGAGACGGGTCGTCGCCTCTTGCAAGCCTCCGATCTGCTCAATGCCGCAAGAAGCGAAGTCATCGCCACCCTGAATCGACAGCCGGAAGCAAACGGTTCTTTCAACGGGCTGACGTCGCTCAGCGTTCGCACCAGTATGCGCAACCAATTGCCTTGCCGGGTCAAGTCGCTGGGGCGCCGCAGCCCCTCCGTTCGGGTGGCGATGGAATTGCCCGACGGCGCCGTGCTCTACGCGACGATCACAAGCGAAAGCGCCCAACTGCTGGGACTGCATCCCGGCCAGGAGGTCATCGCCCTTTGCAAGGCCACCGCCGTCGCTGTCGCCGCACAGCTTGCCCCCAGAGCAGGCTTCAACACGCTTGCGGGCGTTGTGACGCGGTCGTCTCCCACTGCCCGTGGCGGAGAAACAGGGCTACAACTGCAATCCGGGTTACAGCTGGTCGGGTTCGCACAGGCCGGTCATGGCCTCAGAACGCGATCGCCGGCCATGGCGCAAATTGAAGAGTCGGGCGTTGTGATTGCGCTTGCGGGTTAAGCAACCACCCGATCTTGGGCAATCAACACGCGGCGACACTGCCGGCCATCTGGAATCTGGCGCCTGGCATCTTAGATCAGAATTAATATAAAGCGCAGCGACGGTTCGCATCAGTTGCGTGGCTGGCAACCGAGATCAGCGCAGTTGCGCCCCGGCGGGCAGGGTTAAATCGCGATATTGACGTAACGGTACGTGCATACCAAAGGAATTGGCAGATGCAGATCAGAACAAGCAGGTGGAATGCAGGTGGACGCGGCAGGCGAAGTGCTCTGCAGACGTTTCTGACCCTGCTCGCGCTGGTTGCAGCACTGATCTGGCTGCAGGAAACCTCGACTGCGCTGAGTGGCGCACCGAGGCTGTTGCGGTCTGCTCAGGCTGCGCCCCCTCCCGACGGGAATTATGTCGTCTATGTGTCGGAGAGCACCGCCGCGCACTTTCGGGCCGTCGGCGGAAACTACGAGGTGCTCATCACTCCCTGGAGAAAGTATTTTCTGGCCAGGAATATGTCCGTCGCGTTCACCCGGGACCTCAAGGCGCTGGAGGGTCGTGCCAAGTCCACGCTGATACTTCCATCGGCGGTATCGCTGACCGCTGACGAGCGCGCCAAAATACTGAGCTTCTACAACCGTGGCGGCTCGATCCTGGCCACTTGGGCCACCGGATCCTGGGCCGGTCCTGGCAAGTGGGCCGGCTGGGATCTCATCAAATCGCTGGGCGGCAACCCGCTGGGCGAAACCACGACAAAGGACGGAGAGTTCCTGATTTTCCGCGGCGAAACGCCGGTGACCTTCAATATCACCGCGGGCGAGCGAATCTCGTTGTCGCCTTCGGAGGAAAACATCCTTGTGTACAAGCCCGATGCGTCCTCGGCCGCAAGATTGGTCGACTGGGCGCGACTTACAGCCCCGGTCATTCAGGATAAAAACAGTGTCGTTCAGTTCAAGGAAGCCGCCCGCACGCAGGGACGCGTCGTATTGTTCGGATTTTCCGAAAATTCGTGGCCTGCTGCTGCCGTGGATATTTACCCTTTGGTTGATGACAGTCTGAACTGGCTCATGCGTCGACCGGCAATCGTGCTCGCGGCATGGCCAGACGCCTACCCCTCTGCGCACGTGCTGGAAATGGATACGGAAGATGGCTTTGCCACCGCAGAAAATCTCTCGGTCATGGCCAAGAGCAAAAACATTCCGGTGTCGTTTTTCGTTCTGTCCTCGGTCGCGACGCAGTTCCCGGAACTTCTGCGCCGGCTCAATGCGGATCACGAAATTGGGCTTCATGGCGATGTGCATGATGGATTCCGGGGGCAGTCGGCACCAACCCAGTTCAAGCGGATTCGGACGGCTCAAACCGATATCGACAGGTTGCTGGGATCAAGCGCGAACCGCGTTGGGTTCCGTCCGCCGCGAGAGGAATACGACAAGGCGACCGAAGCGGTGTTGCTCGACAACGGAATGCTGTACCAAGTGATTGACCCCAATTCGACGAGCGGACGGCTTCCGTTCTTCACGAAGAAGGGCGAAACGGATGCTTCCCGGAGTTTGATCGCCCTGCCCCGGACGCAGCGGGACGACCTCAATCTCCTTGCGGCCACCCAGGATCCGGTCGCCCTTGAAAAGTCGATGATCGAGGACCTGAATGTGATTACAGAAAACGGCGGCTTGGCCTTGCTGAGTATTCACAGTCAGAATTTCGACATCGACGCGCCGCTCGCCAAGGCGTTGCCGCCTTACCTGGCCTATGTCAACACCATGCGCAAGAAAACATGGATCACCGACACGGGTTCGGTGGCGCGCTGGTGGCGCGATCGTTCCCGCGTCACCTTAAGCTCGGACGTCAAAGGCGGAGTCGTCGACGTCACCCTGACCGTAAGCGGAACAACACCGGTCGATGGGTTGTCGCTGATCGCCATGACGCCGGAGCGCGGCGTCGCGCCGAAAATATCGAAACTTCAGACAGGCTCACCAAAACCGACGATCGACATGATGGATCCCCTTCGGTTTCGCATCCAGATTCCAAGCCTGGCGCCCGGCAAGTATTCCTATCAGTTGACATTCTGATCTGAATCATCCCCGCCAACGATGGCGCCGATATAAAAACATCGCCCGTTTAGGCGGTTTTGGCACTTTTGCGACACTCTCATAGTCAGGGTTGCTTCCCGGCATGCCGATTCAGGCAAATTACCCAGAGACCCCTTCGCCGTCTGGTACTATTTCATCTTCGTTACTTATTTTATCCAGGTCATCTTTGCAGTTCGCCAGACTTCGGATTGGTCACTGCCCTGAATTGACGATCCTTGCAAAATCAATGAGGTAGCCGGTTCACGCATCGGTTAAGGGACGCCGGGTTCGGTCAAATGGTCTTACAGAATAAGCCAGCAAAGCTCTACATCGACGGGTTGTCCCCAGAGGCCGACGCGATGAAGCGCGGTTGTCTGTATGCAATCACTACCGAAGCGTCGCCAACCAGACTACCGCTGATGATTAGCAGCATGCGTGGCAATCTGGAGGACGGCGCTTCGTGCGTGCTGGTGGTCGATTCGGTCGCCGACCTCGAGAGCGATCAGGCGAAAGCGCTCTGGGGAGACTCGCTGACACGCAGGCTGGACGACGGCTCCCTGAATATCTTCATCGCTCAGGACGACTTCAAGAAAAACATTTTCCGCTACGGCATCAAGCGATTTCTCCGCGAGCTTGAGTTGTTTTCGATTCCCTCCGGCGGATATCTCTGGATACAGCAGGCTGAAGAGTTGCTGTTGACGCAGGATATGCCCTTTGCGGTCAAACAGGCGGAATTGCTGAAAGAATGGCTGGCCGCGCGGGACGTCACCGCGGTGCTGGTATTTTCCCGCATGAATAAGGCGGAAATGAATGACATCCACCTGCTGCAGGAAGGGCTTGATGGATTATGTGCTGTCGGAACCGGCTCGACCGGCGTCGAGGCAAAATTCACCTACTGGCGATCGCCACAAGGGCTGGTGGATCACGAAGTCTATGGGCTGGCAGTCCAGCGGTCTGGCTTCTACACGGCTTCACGCCTGAACGCACTGGCCGCGCCTGAGCAAAAGGTTGACGACAACCCGGCCGATGAGTTTCCAAAATACTTCTGCCTCGACCTGAGCCTCAAGAGCGAACTCGAAAAAACGCCATGGCCATGGAAGTATCCCGAATCGTATCTGGACCTGTATCACGCCACGCGCGAAAGCAAAGCGCCCACGATTGTCTTTGAATTTTCGGCCACAACCGATTTCACCAAACTGGCCGAAACCATCCACATTATCAGGCGAACCGTTGGCCGTGGCGCAAAGATCATCGTCCACGAAAACCGCTTTTCACTACGGCACGCCAACGAAACCATGTTGATGCTGATCGGGACGAACCTGATCATTCACCGGGACATTCCGAACTGGCGGATCGCAAAGACAATTGAATCACTTGAGGGCGTTCGCTTCGAGCGAAAAATCGACGAAGACATTGACGCCCTGTTCGCCAATGTCTCGGCGGCGTTTAAATCCGGCCATGTCCCGGTCGGGGACTTTATCAAGGAAACTGTCGCGCTGGTGTTCCATGCGGATTGTCTTGCGGCGCCCAAAGCCCTGATTGCGGGCATCATTCAGCCCGGACTGGCGGTCAACGATGTGGTGGGGCGTATCAGCCTGAGCCGGGAGGGCGACCTGATCGCCGCCTCTGGAAATTGCGTCTACATATTCCTGTACGCATGCCCCGACTCCCAGGCGATCGTGACCATCGAGCGCAAGCTCGGCGCACCGATTGAAAGCATCTTCTCATCGTACAAGCTGATTCTTGATTCATCGAAAGTTCTGGAAACCGTCGACGGCATCCGCGATGACCCCGTGGCTGTCGGTGATGCCATATTGGGCAACGCGGCCGTCTTCAATGCGGTCGATGTCCGCACGCCTGACGACGGGCTGCGAGCTGACGACAACGCGCATTTGCCTCCGGATTTCGGCACACCCGAACTCCGCATACAAGAAAAAGCGGCTCCTGCCGCCGCGGTCGAACTCGAACCGGATGTTCAAGTCGAACCGGATGCGCCACCCGAATCAGCGGTTAAGCCTGAACCAGCAGAGCTACCTGCATCGGGCGTCGAACCCGAACCAGACGTTGAGCCTGAAGCGGAGGCGCAACCCTCAGCCGAGACCGTGACCGGGCCCGAGCCGGAGATTGAACCCGAACCGGAGATTGAGCCCGAGCCGGAGGCTGAGCCCGAACCGGAGGTTGAGCGCGAGCCGGAGGCTGAGCCCGAGCCGGAAGTTGTGCCCGAGCCGGAGGCTGAGCCCGAGCCGGAGGCTGTGCCCGAACCGGCGGTTGAGCCCGAGCCGGAGGTTGTGCCCGAGCCAGAGGTTGTGCCCGAACCGGCGGTTGAGCCCGAGCCGGAGGTTGTGCCCGAGCCGGAGGTTCTGCCCGAACCGGAGGTTGTGCCCGAGCCGGAGGTTATGCCCGAGCCGGAGGTTATGCCCGAACCGGAGGTTGTGCCCGAGCCGGAGGCTGAGCCCGAGCCGGAGGCTGAGCCCGAGCCGGAGGTTATGCCCGAACCGGAGGTTGTGCCCGAACCGGAGGTTGTGCCCGAACCGGAGGTTGAGCCCGAACCGGAGATTGAGCCCGAGCCGGAGGTTGAGCCTGCGACAAAATTTGCGTCCAACGGAACGCCGGAGCTTCACGCAGTGGGTGATTTGTACCGTGAAGTCGACTCTGCCGCTGCGCAACACGAAGCGCCCGCGCTTGAGCCCGAGCGCGAAAGTGTGGTCGCCGCGACCCATCCGAACCGATTCGACCCGCTACTCAACGAGGGCCGTGCCGCACCGGCTCAGGCGATGGCTGAGCTCTCCCTTCCCGACCCGGCGGAATCGGTGCCGCCAGCTCCGTTGGAACCCGTTGATGTGACTTCTTCTCGAACGGACGCGATGAACACCCGCGGGAAATCCACGCAACCTGAAATCAGATCGATCCTGAAGCGACTGGCGCATGGCACTCCGGCAGATGAACATGATCGACCGAAATCCGGAAAGCAGAGATAACCGATGCATGCGGACTGGCTTGTCCGGCATCAAACAAGCGGCACGCCAGCACTCCCGCCATTGCCAGATCCGGCGACAATGACACGATGAACCGCACAGTTATCCTGAGATTTTCACCAATTCTCATCCTGCTCATCTGCTCAGGCGCCTGGGCGCAGGACAATCGATCGGCGCCCGGTACGCCAAAACCTGGCGTTGCCGGATCACAGGATCGGGACAAGTGGATCGGCATTGCACTCGAGGCGATTCGAAAATCGCACACCGCTCAGGGCGCAGTTGGATCCGCCGCGCCCACGGAAAGCGCAGCGCCGGCAGGCACCCTCCCCGCCGCAGCCCCAGCGAGTCGCAAAGGTCCTGCCATCACGGAGCTATCGACCGAATCGGTCGTCCACACGTCTGCCTCGCCGCTGATACCACTGAGCCGCACTGAAACAACTGCAGCGGCAGTCAATCAGGTGCTGACCGACAGTTTGCGCGCAGAAACCGCGACAAAAGTCCGGCAGGCAAAACTCCTGAACCGCGTCCTTCTGGCGTCCAATAGCAGCCTTGACGCGCTCATGATCCTGGAAATGATTCAAAACCGGGGTAGTGAAGATACGATCAAGGACATTCCTGCGGCCAAAGAGGAACCCGCCATTGCGCCACCCGGCGAAGTGCAGCGCGATCCGAAGGTTCAGCGGATATTTGACCTCTACCAAAAGGAAGACTACCCCGGTGCGGCCAAGGAAGGATTCCCCCTGCTATCCGAGTTCCCGAACGACGCGCAATTGCGCCTGATCGTCGGCAATAGCCTTGCCTGGAGTACCACGCGTTATCAGGACGCAATCAGCGCGTATCGCCCGCTGCTTGACACACCGCAGGCACGCGACGCAAGCCTGGGGATGGCAAACGTATATCGCTGGAATGGCCGCGAGGATCTGGCGTTGCCGTTATACAAAAAGGTGATCGAACAGGCACCGGACAACAAGGACGCGCGCGAGGGCATCGTTCTGACCGAACGTGCCATGCGCCCCCGCACCCAGATTTCCATGGGCACCGCGCGCGACGCCAACAGCATGCAGCGCCAGGAGTTGACGCTTGGCCACCGCTGGCGCAGCGCCAGTGGCAGCAACATTTTTGAAATCGAGGGGGCTGGAACCAACGATACGCAAGTCGATGTGGCCAGCTACCAGCGCAACATTACCCTGCGCTATCAGGGCCTTGAGTTGCCGTTTCAGCCGACATTTGAAGTCACCGAACAAACCGGCCCGCAACAATCTGTCTTCGGCGGCGTCAACCTGAAAGTCACCGACGACACCCAGTTCATTGCAAAGCGTGTGAACTGGGGTCTGCTCTCATTCAACACGAGCGCCGAACTCGCAAACCTGTCGGCGGCTCACTTTGCGCTGGCAACCAGCAAGACCGGCGAAATGGGTAATGTGCGTGCGCGCGTGGATTACTTCGGGGTCAGTGATGGCAACTCCGTCGTGATTGGCAACCTGCAATACACGCCGCCGTGGCAGCTGCTGGGTGAGTATTTCAAACCATTCATCGGAATTTCAACACGCAACCAGGCTAACTACTCCCCGCTGTATTGGTCGCCGGTCAACGGTGGCTATGGCGTTTATTTCGTCGGCATGCAGGCCGAGTGGAGCAACAGTACCAGCACCGTCTTCGCCTCGGCGCAGATCGGCAACGGTCTTTACGGCGAAGGCGGCCTCAACTGGGGGCTGTCGCTGGGAGGAAAAACCTGGATCAACGATGACTACGCCATTGGCGCGAAACTGAATAAGTATGCCGGGGGCCAATACGGCCCGACCTATTACTTCACCTCTGCGCTAGTCACGCTCGAGCGCGCATGGTGACACGGAAATTCTATCGTTACGCACTGTTGACGCTGCTGATCGCGGTGCTCGGCACCCTCGCCTATCAGGCCGACTGGAGCATTATCAACTCGAGCGGTTTCTCGGTCGCACCGATCCTTCAAAATGCCTTTCTGGCCGCGATCGGCGGCTATCTGGTGCTGTTTCTGCTGGTCATTTCG
>JADZBO010000232.1 GCA_020851995.1 Burkholderiaceae bacterium | reverse complement strand
CTGCGGCCAGGCATTGGCCCAGGATGCGTGGCCCAGCCGGCCGATCACCCTCATCGTTGCCTGGCCACCCGGCGGATCAGTCGATACCGTGGCCCGACTGGTTGCCGAGCCTCTGAGAGCGCGATTGAACCAACCTGTGCTGATCGTGAACCGGGCGGGTGCAGTCGGCACCATCGGTGCCAACGCCGTTGCGAAAGCGGCACCGGACGGGTATACGCTCCTGATGACGATCGGAGCCTATCCGATTACGGCCGCGCTGATGGACAATCTTCCCTACAACGCCTTGCGGGACCTGACGGGCATTTCCCTGATCGTGCGCTCACCCAACATGCTGGTCGTGCGCCCGGATTTCCCCGCGAAGAATCTTGCGGATCTTGCCAGACTCGCCAAGGACGCACCCGGCAAATATACGTACTCGACTGCAGGCAATGGCACGACCACCCACTTGATGGTGGCGATGTTCGAGCAGGCGGCAGGGGTTCAGTTGCAGCACATTCCTTACCAGGGCGGTGCGCCTTCACTGCAGGCGGTTCTCAGCCAGCAGACCGACCTTAACTCTGCAGTCACCAGCACCGCCGCTCCCATGATCGAGGCCGGGCGTTTGCGGCCCCTGGCGATCATCGGTGAAAAGCGCTCGACCCAGTTCCCCGATGTTCCGACGTTTGCCGAGCAGGGCTACCCCAGAGTGCGCGGCGATAGCTGGATTGGCCTCTTCGCCCCAGGCGGAACCCCGCCGGCGATCGTGGATGCGGTCAACGCTGCAATCCAGTCGATCATCGCCGATCCGGTGACTCGCGAAAAACTCCAGAAGCAGGCTGGCGAGCCAGTGTCGATCGGTCCGAAGGAGTTCAACGAAATCGTCAGGGAAGAAATCGCGGATTTCACGGCACTGGCAAAGACTCTGAATCTCAAAATGTGATTTCATCGTGATGCGACGCACCCGGGAGTGTGTCGCGGCATTTGAAAACAGACATGTTCCTGGAGGTTGGCGACCATGTCGTCGAGCACAACGTTTGATCTTGTGGTTCTTGGCTCAGGTGGTGCCGGTTGCGCGGCTGCGCTGGCCGGCGCGCTGTTGGGCCAGTCGGTCGCCCTGGTTGAAAAGGACGACGTGCTTGGCGGGGGTACCGCCGATTCGCTGGGCACTTTCTGGATCGCCAGCAATAGCCTTGCCGAGGCCGCCGGCTTGCCCGACGACCTGGCTGGTGCGCTGGAGTATGCGCGGTATGTGGGTGGTGGCCAGGAGGTTGTGGATAATCTGGAGGCCTACATCCGGCAGGGCGCAAGGGTGCTGGATGCGCTGCTTGACGCAGGTGTTGGTCTGCAACTCGCCCTTGGGCTGCCGGATTACTTTTATCCGGCCGGACCACACAGTTGCGCGGATGGACGGCGAATGGTGGAGCCCAAACCTGTCCGGCGATCCGAACTCGGGCCTTACGGAAACCGCATCCGGGCGAGTGTGCATAACGCCCCCGGCGTTTCCTGGAGTGACAGCGTGGGCTGGGGGGGCTTTGCGAATCGTCGTAACTGGCCACAGGATGCGCTTGAGGCGCGCGTGCGCGACGGCGTGCTGGCCTGCGGCGAGGCCCTGATCGGTCAGTTTGTGAAAAAGATGCTGGAGACGGGCCGAGTTTCGATCCTCACGGGGCAGCAGACTGAAGGTCTGCTCTTTGACGGCGAGCGTGTGCGGGGCGTCCGTTGTCCGCAGGGCAAGGACTTGATCGCTCGCAAAGGTGTCATCCTGGCGACAGGGGGCTATGAGGGTAATCCGGAGCTGGTCCAGCGTTTTGAAGGGTTCCCTCAATGGATCAATCCGTTCGGACCGCGTAATGCGGGCGATGCGCTCGTCTTCGGCACCGGGGTCGGAGCCAGCGTTGCCCGGATCGCGGTCAATAACTCCTTGTTCGTGGGTACGGAAGTGCCCGGGAGGCCAGGGGCATTCTTTTCGGTCGGCCTGCGCGGGCTTCCCATGCCCGGCGCCATCGCTGTGAATGCGCGAGGCGAGCGCTTCGGCGACGAAACGCAGTTCCAGGACATGGTGATGGCGTTGCAGCATTACGACCGAAAGGCGCGGCAGTTCAGCAATTTGCCGGCGTTCATGGTGTTTGACGATCGGTTTCGGGCCCGCTACCCGCTGATGGACCGATTGCCCGACCAGCCGATCCATCCGGACATTGCCAGTGGGCACACTCTGGCCGAACTTGCGACCCGCATTGGCGTGGACCCCGAAGGCCTTCAGGCGACAGTCCGAAGGTTCAACGAGGATGTTGCGAAGGGGGTCGACTCGGTCTTTGGGCGGGGCAAGTCGGCGTTTTCTCGTAATAACGCTGGCGACAGCGAGCTTAAACTGAATCCCCAACTCGCCCCCGTGCAAACCGCACCGTTTTACGCGCTGCCGTTGCGCATGGGCGGGGTCTGCAGCGCGGGTCTGCTCACGGATCCCGCAGCGCGCGTACTCGACGGGCGTGGCCACGCGATTCCCGGCCTCTATGCGTGCGGGAACGCTGCAGCGCCGACCTTCCTCGGTGTGGGTTATCAGGGAGGATCGTCCATCGGCGCAGGCATCGTCTTCGGTTATCTCGCCGCAGAGGACGCTGTTCGGGCCGCGTAACAAGGACACAGAAATCCGTGCAGATTGTCAGACAATCTGCTTGACACGCCTTCTGCTGTCCTCTAAAACTAGGCGCATGAAATCTGCCGCCGCCATGGAGTTCGAGAAGCCTGCGACGCTGCGCGAGCGCGTGGAGGATTTCCTGCGCGACGCCATCATGCAGGGTCACGTTGCGGGCGGCGATCGGTTGCGCGAAAACGAGCTGTGTCTGAAACTCGCAGTGAGTCGCTCGACGCTGCGCGAGGCGCTGCGCACGCTGGAGGCCGAACGCCTCATTACGATCGAGCCACACCGGGGCCCGAGTGTTGCGCGGATGACCGAAAAGGACGCACGCGAGATTTACGCAGTACGCGCCTTGCTGGAAGGGCTCGCCGCGCACGAATTCGCCCGCCTGGCGTCGCCGGCACAGGTGGCGGCATTGCGCGAGCAGGTGCGTGCGCTGCAGGCCCTTCGTGCAAGTGATGATCGCGCACAGTTGCTCAGGGCCAAGCGCCGTTTCTACGATGTGTTGCTCGCCGGTTCGGGTAACGATCTCGTGCGCGAGATGCTGCTTGGCATGCTCTCGCGCATCAATCTGCTGCGCGCGACATCGTTTGCGCGCAGCGAGCGGCTGGTTGAAAGCCTGGGGGAAATCGACGCGATCTGCCGCGCCATCGAGTCGCGCGACGCTGCGGCTGCGCAGCGCGCCGCGGAGCTGCACGTGCGCTGCGCCGAGCGCGCAGCGATGGTGGTGCTGCAGGCCGTCGACGCGCGTCCAGCCCCGAAAAATACAACACCAACAAGGAGATGACATGGCACTGCCTGAGTACGAGATTTTTGCGCTTCGGTACGCCCGCCTGGAGGAACGCACCCGCCGCGACAACTTTATCGTCCACGACCCGCACGATGATGCGATGCCGATGGATTACTTTGTCTGGCTGATTCGCAACGGCGATCGGGCCATCCTGGTGGACACCGGCTTCAATGCCCGCGCCGCGGCAGAGCGCGGCCGCACGCTGGCGCGCTGCCCGATCGGCGCACTCGCCCATCTTGGCTTGACCGGCGAGCAGATTCAGGACGTCGTCATTACGCATCTGCATTACGACCATGCCGGCAATCTGGGCCTGTTGCCCAACGCCCGCTTCCACATCCAGGATGAAGAGGTCAACTACGCATGCGGTCGTCACATGTGCAAGGGGCTGTTCCGGCACGCTTATGACATTGAGGATGTCGTCGACCTGGTGCGGCGCGTCTACGCCAACCGGGTGGTCTTCCATAATGGCCGCGAGGAAATCGCTCCGGGTGTCGAGGTCGTGCGGATCGGCGGGCACACCAACGGGCTCCAGTCGGTGCGGGTTCACACGGCGCGTGGGTGGGTTGTACTGGCCTCAGACGCCAGCCACTACTACGAAAACATGGAAAAACCGTCGCCGTTCCCGATTGTGTTCAACGTGGGCGACATGGTGCAGGGTTACGACACACTGCGCGCACTGGCGCAATCGCCTGAGCACATCATTCCGGGCCACGATCCGATGGTACGGGAGCGCTACCCGTTCTGGGGGGATCCGGTCAACGATATCGTGGCCTTGCATCTGCCCCCCAAGGCGACGGCATAAACGGTTACAATAATCCCGTTTCTGAGGAGCGTTGCGACGAACCGGTCACGCGAAAGCGTGCAGGGCCAAAGCCTTTCCGGTTCGCCAGGCTCAGATTCTTCCACGTTACCGCCGGCCATGTGCCGTCCTTAACGGCGCTCACCCAATCCTGCCTGGCAGTCGTTGTGGTGTGCACAGTCACAGCCTTGATTTTGCCCGGCAGGCTTAACGGAGCCTACTCAAATGAATGCTGTGACCGATAAATTCACTGATTACGCCATTGCCGATATCGGCCTGGCCGGCTGGGGGCGTCGCGAGATCGCCATCGCCGAAACCGAAATGCCGGGCCTGATGGCCACGCGTGAAGAGTTCTCGACGACCAAGCCCCTCAAGGGCGCACGCATCACCGGCAGTCTGCACATGACGATCCAGACGGCCGTGCTGATCGAAACCCTGCAGGCGTTGGGTGCCGAGATCCGCTGGGCGTCCTGCAACATTTTCTCGACACAGGATCACGCTGCTGCGGCGATTGCCGCTACCGGAACCCCGGTTTTTGCTGTTAAGGGCGAAACCCTCACGGACTACTGGGATTACACGCACCGTATTTTCGAATGGCCCGGCGAAAAGCAGGCCAACATGATCCTCGATGACGGCGGCGATGCCACACTGCTGCTGCACCTGGGCACCAAGGCCGAGACCGATCTGTCGGTGCTCGACAACCCCGGATCCGAGGAAGAGACCGTGCTGTTCGCCTCGATCCGCGAAAAGCTCAAATGCGATCCGCGCTGGTATTCCACCCGCCTGGCGCAGATCAAGGGCGTCACCGAAGAAACCACGACGGGCGTTCATCGCCTCTACCAGATGTCCAAGAAGGGCGAACTGGCCTTCGCTGCCATCAACGTCAATGACTCGGTCACCAAATCCAAGTTTGACAACCTGTATGGCTGCCGTGAATCGCTTGTGGATGGCATCAAGCGCGCGACCGATGTGATGATCGCGGGCAAGATCGCCGTGGTCGCCGGTTACGGCGATGTCGGCAAGGGTTCGGCTCAGGCGCTGGCCGCGCTGCGCGCCCAGGTCTGGGTCACGGAAATCGATCCGATCTGCGCCTTGCAGGCTGCCATGGAAGGCTACAAGGTCGTCACGATGGAAGAAGCGGCTGACAAGGCCGACATCTTTGTGACGGCAACGGGTAACTACCATGTCATCACGCGCCAGCACATGGATCGCATGAAGGATCAGGCGATTGTTTGCAATATTGGCCACTTCGATAACGAAATCGACGTCGCCGGCATTGAAAACCTGGTCTGGGAGGAAATTAAACCCCAGGTGGATCACGTGATTTTCCCTGACGGCAAGCGCATCATCCTGCTGGCCAAGGGTCGCCTGGTCAACCTCGGCTGCGGCACGGGTCACCCCTCGTTCGTGATGTCGTCTTCGTTCACCAATCAGACGATCGCACAAATCGAGTTGTTTACCCGCAACGACGAATACACCTCCGGCCAGGTCTATGTCCTGCCCAAGCATCTGGACGAGAAGGTTGCCCGTCTTCACCTGCAGAAGATCGGTGCCAATCTGACCACCCTGACGCCGCAGCAGGCTGCCTACATCAATGTGAAGTCCGAGGGCCCGTTCAAGTCCGACCACTATCGGTATTGATCGTTGCGGTTGCGCGGGCCGTGCCTTGACGGGCTGCCCGCGCGACGGTTGTATTGCATTGACGCGGCGCGCGGATCGGCCGCGCGTCTCGTCGTTTTTCAATGACCGGAGGCCATCATGGCGCTACTTCTGCTTGTCTGGATACTGAACGCGGTTGCACTGCTCGCAGTGGCCTATCTATTGCCGGGCATTGTGGTGGCCAGTTTCGGGTCGGCGATGCTTGCCGCCGCAGTCCTCGGTCTGGTCAATATGCTCGTCAGGCCTGTTCTGATCCTGCTGACGTTGCCCATCACCATTGTGACCCTCGGCCTGTTTCTGTTCATCATCAACGCCTTGCTGTTCTGGCTCGTTGGATCGATGTTCAAGGGCTTTCAGGTGACCGGCTTCTGGTGGGCCGTTGCCGGGGCAATCTTATACAGCATCATCGCCGGCCTGCTGTCCAACCTGATCCAGCAATAATGTCGACTCAAACTGCTTCTCCGTCTCCGTTCAGCCTCGAGTTTTTCCCGCCGCGCGACGCTGCCGCTCAGGAACGCCTGCTGGCAGGGGCTCGCCGGTTGTTAGTGATGCGCCCACAGTATGTCAGCGTGACCTTTGGCGCCGGCGGGTCAACCCGCGACGGCACGCTCGAGACCGTGCGTGCGATGCGCGAACTGGGATGCGAGGCGACGCCCCACCTGGCCTGCATCGGGTCGTCCCGCGAAGAGTTACGCGCGCTGCTGCACCACTACCGTGAAAGCGGGGTCAGGCGCATCGTCGCGCTGCGCGGCGATTTGCCGTCGGGTATGGGGCTGGATGCCGCAGGCGCCCTGCGCCATGCCAGCGACCTGGTTGAGTTCATCCGTTCAGAAACCGGCGACTGGTTTCATATCGAAGTCGCCGCCTACCCTGAAATGCACCCTCAGGCGGCGGGGCCGGCCCAGGACCTTGCACAGTTTGCACGCAAGGTGCAGGCAGGTGCCAACGGCGCCATCACGCAATACTTTTTCAATGCGGACGCCTATTTCAATTTCGTCGACCGTGCGCGTGCCAAGGGTGTCAACATCCCGATCGTTCCGGGCATCATGCCGATCACCAATTATTCCCAACTGATGCGCTTTTCCGAGATGTGCGGTGCGGAAATCCCTCGCTGGATTCGCCTGCGTCTGGCAGAAATGGGAGATGACCGCGAATCGATCCGGGCTTTTGGTACCGAGGTGGTGACCGCACTGTGCCAGACCTTGCTCGATAACGATGTTCCGGGGTTGCACTTTTACACGTTGAACAACGCGGATGCGACACTGGCGATCTGGCGGGG
>JADZBO010000231.1 GCA_020851995.1 Burkholderiaceae bacterium | reverse complement strand
TTCTGGCACGGGTGGAGACGCCAGCAGGCGAGTTCCGCTATGACTTTGAGTCGACGCAAGGTGGCCCGCCGCAGCTGGCGATGGTGACGCGCCCGGATGGTATGCAGCGGCGTTACCACCATGAGCCGGAATTTCAGTCGGGTCACGCCGATGCACTGACCGGAATCTCGATCGCTGCGGGCGCGGGCGGGAAAGCGCACACACGCGCGCTGCGCACCCACACGTGGCACTACGACCCGACCGGGCGCGCCAGCCTGTTCATTCCCGGAGAGTCGCAGGGTGATGGGGTGCGACTTCCCATTGCCTTCGATGATCGCGCTCTCGGCCTTGACGCCCGCCGCGACACGACCGGGCGCCTGCGGGCGTTGCGCCTGCCGGTGCGGGGATGGCCTGGCCTGCGACTTGATTTCGATGCGGACGGCGTGATCACGGCGTGGTCGGCCCGCGGTGTGGGTGCCGAGCGGCGCACGACGGGTATTGACAGGCGGTTGCGCGAGCGCGAATTCAGCGCGACCGCACGCTGGCAGTGGCGAACAGACTGGCATGGCCGGGTCTCGTCGATGCGCGCCGTCGCCGAGTCCGTCTCGGTTGACACGCAGATCGATTGGCGCGGCCTGCGGCCTGTCGTTGTGCAACATCCGCTGGAGACGCAAACGCTGCGCTACGATCGCAGTGGCAATCTCCGAGCACGCGTGATCTCGCGACCCGCAGTCGGCGCTGAGCCCGAATTGCGGCTGATCGAGCGCTATGCGTACGATGCCCGCGGTGACCGGACGGTGCACGCACTGGCCGAGGGCGGGCGCCTGTTGTTCGCCTGGACGCCGGGCGGTCGCCTGATGTCGGTTGCCTGGGAGGATGCCGCAGGTGCCCGTTTTCCCGTGCTTGACGGCACGGCGGCGGGCCTGCGCCATGGCAACGGCCTGCTGACGGCGGGTGTGATGTCTGCGTCGGGCCTGACCACGCTGATGGTGTACCAGCCAGCCACGGGCACCGCGCCTTTCCTGCAAACGCGGAGCTACGACGCATACGGCCGTGTGGCCCGCGAGCTTGAGGTGACGGCCGGCGCTCGGCAGACCACGGTTTACGGGCGCGATCCCGACGGTCGGCTGACACGGTTTCGCTCCTGGGGGGCGGCCCCGGGTTCTTTCAGGCCGCTGCGCGCGACCACGCGCCTGCTCGCGTGGAACGATTCGGGTGCAGCGCGCGCGGCGCACGATGGCGTCGACGAACG
Organism: Burkholderiaceae bacterium; assembly: GCA_020851995.1. GTDB lineage: Bacteria > Pseudomonadota > Gammaproteobacteria > Burkholderiales > Burkholderiaceae_B > Zwartia. Next base: position 22,354 of record JADZBO010000231.1, on the reverse strand, counting down.
CACACCTGAAATCGTGCGCGATGCGACCGGCCTGCCCGTTCGCGTCGGTCGCTTCGTCACGCAATACGGGCCGCAGCGTCGTCTCGTGCGAGCGACACGGATCGATCAGCCCGGGCTTCGGGCCGAGTATGGGCACAACGGGTTTGGCGAGCGTATCTGGCGCGACGATGGCACAGGGCGGACGCATTACCTTCATGACGATGCCCGCCTGGCGGCCGAGGCCCGCGCCGGGCGCTCGGGTGTTCGCATCACCCGTCGTTACATCTACGCCCGGCAGGTGCCGGTTGCCATGATCGACTACGCGCCTTCAGGCGCGCAGCTTTACATGATTCACACCGACGCGGTCGGGCTGCCGAGGCTCGTGACCGACATGCAGCAACGCATTCGCTGGCAGGGACGCTTCAGTCCGCTGGGCCGGCTTCTGGAGGAACACGGCGATCTGCACATGCCGCTGAGATTGCCCGGTCAGATCGCCGATCCGCTGACCGGGTGGCACGAGAACTACCAGCGCACCTACGATCCCGAATGGGGTCACTATCTGGAGCCGGATCCGCTGGGGCCGGTTCCAGGCAACAGCCTCTTTGGTTATGCCGATCAGCAGCCCCGACGCCACGTCGATCCGCTCGGGCTCATGTTGTTCGCCTTCGACGGGACGGGCAACCGGCCGGAGTCGCTGACCAACGTCTGGCTGATGGCTCAGGCGTACCGGGACGGTGCGGTGCACTATGTGCCAGGCCCGGGTACAGCCAGGTCGGTTTCGCAGGCCGCGAACGTCTCGGACACGGCGCTGGCCTGGTCGGGCGCCACCCGGGTGGACAGCCATTGGGAGCGGTTGCTCAACGCCCTGGCGCTCCATCGTCAGAATGGCAGCGCACGACCCGGTGCGACGCCAGTGGCGCTGCCGCTGGACATCGTCGGGTTCTCCCGGGGCGCGGCGCTCGGGCGGGACTTTGGCAATCGCGTCGCCCGCCATGTGCGCGACGGTCGTTTCTGGGCCCGCCACCCGCTGCACGGCATCGTGTCCCAGTGTGTCGATTTGCGATTCATGGGGCTGTTCGACACGGTTGCCCAGTTCAACGTACTGGGGGCTGGGAATGCCGCCTATGACCTGACCATCGCCCCTGCCTGGAAGTGGGTTGCGCACGCCGTGGCCCTGCACGAACGGCGATGGCTGTTTCCGCTCACCTCGGCGCAGGGCACCTCCAATGTCGTCGAGCGTCCGTTCGTTGGCGCCCACGCCGATATCGGCGGAGGCTACCTGACCCCCCGGGCTTCTCCCGGTTCGACACCCGGTGACCTTTCCAGCGTGGCGCTGGCATGGATGCGTTGGCAGGCACACGCAGCAGGTGTGGCGATCGACGACACCGGAGGCGTCTCGTCGGTGCGGTCCCCGGTGGTTCACGACGAGCGCGCGGTGTTTACCCGGCGGATGCAGGATTCTGACCGCAGTGTGCGCCGTGCCGATGGCTCGGTGTGGGCGAACTATCAGGACGAACTTCCCCTGATGGGGCGGCCATTGCGCCGCGAAGTGGAAAACTTTATCGCGCGCCGCCCGCATCCGCTTCTGCAGGGCGCCGACGCCGTGGGGCGGGTGGATATGGCCGCCTATGCCCAATGGCTCGAGCGCACGACGGGACTACGGTGAGGGACGCAGTGGGTCCCAGGCGCAGCGTTGCAACCTGCCACCCGTTTCGGCGATGGCGCCCGGAGCCCGCCTCAGGCGGGCGATTCACGCTAGAATTCAACGCTTTACACCGTATTGAACGCCCCCCATGCTCCCTGAGCAACAACAAACCCTGATCGCCAGTCTCGCGCGCGCCGTCGCGAGCATTCTTCCCGACGCGACGCCGGTGATTCTCCTGGAGCGGCCGAAGATCGCTGCCCACGGCGATCTGGCGACTAACGTCGCCATGCAGCTGGCCAAGCCGGCCCGCCGTAATCCGCGCGAGCTGGCGCAGGCCGTCATCGACGCGCTGATGGCTGACCCGGTAGCGACCGGAATTCTCGCCAGCGCCGAAATCGCCGGACCCGGGTTCATCAATTTTCGACTGACGGTCGCGGCCCGCCGGGCGGTACTGCAGGCCATCTCGGTCCAGGGCGAGGGGTTCGGGCGCGCGCCGCGCAAACAGCAGAAAGTCCTGGTGGAGTTCGTCTCGGCCAATCCGACAGGCCCTTTGCACGTGGGGCACGCGCGGCAGGCGGCTTTAGGCGATGCGCTTTGCCGGTTGTTTGACGCGAGCGGCAGCGATGTCAGTCGCGAGTTCTACTACAACGACGCCGGTAACCAGATCAACAACCTGGCGATCAGTGTCCAGGCGCGCGCGCGCGGCATCGACCCCAGCGCACCAGACTACCCTGCCGATGGCTATCGCGGTGAGTACATCGTCGATATCGCCCAGGATTTTCTGGCCAAAAAAACGGTGGCTGCCAGCGATGGCGAGCCAGTGCTGGCCAATGGCGACATCAATGACCTGGACGACATCCGCCGTTTCGCGGTGACCTATCTGCGCCGCGAACAGGATCTTGATTTGCAGGCCTTCGGTCTGGCGTTCGACCACTACTACCTTGAGAGCTCGCTCTACACCTCCGGGCGCGTCGAGGAGACGGTCAACAAACTGGTGGCCAGCGGCCACACCTACGAATCGGAGGGCGCACTCTGGCTTCGCACCACCGAACTCGGTACGGGCGATGACAAGGACCGCGTGATGCGCAAGTCCGAAGGTGGCTACACGTACTTCGTGCCGGATGTCGCTTATCACGTCACCAAGTGGCAACGCGGCTTTACACGCGCGATCAACATTCAGGGCAGCGATCACCACGGCACTGTGGCGCGCGTGCGTGCGGGCCTTCAGGCCCTGGGCCTCGGCATACCTGCCGACTATCCCGCCTATGTGCTGCACAAGATGGTCAAAGTTGTTCGCGGCGGCGAGGAAGTCAAGATCTCCAAGCGCGCGGGCAGTTACGTGACGCTGCGCGACCTGATCGACTGGGTCGGTCGGGATGCGGTTCGTTTCTTCCTGATCCAGCGTCGCGCCGACACGGAGTTCGTATTCGATGTCGACCTGGCCCGCTCGAAAAGCGAGGAAAACCCGGTCTACTACATCCAGTATGCCCATGCCCGGATCTGCTCGATGCTCGCGCAGGCGGCCGTGGACAAGGGCCGTCTGGATCAAGTGGCGGTCGAACCACTCATCGCACCGACCGAGCTTGCGCTGATGCAGCGGCTGGCGGAGTTTCCGGCGCTCGTCATTCAGGCTGCACAGGAGCTTTCGCCACACCTGATCGCCTTCTGGCTACGGGACTGTGCGTCTGATTTCCACGCCTGGTACAACGCCGAGCGTGTCCTGGTCGATGATCAGGGGATGCGTCTGGCCCGGCTGAGGCTCGCGGATGCGACCCGGCAGGTACTGGCCAATGGCCTTGCGCTACTGGGCGTGACCGCCCCTGAACGGATGTAAGATCGTCGTATGGCGAAACAAAAGTCCTCTGGCGGCTTGATGTACGGCGTACTTGGCGGTGTGCTCCTCGGACTCGCCGTCGCGGCGGGCGTCGCTTACTACGTCATCAAGGCGCCGATGCCTTTCGTCGACAAGGCAAGCCGCACACCGGATTCGCGCGTGGCGGTCGATCCGCGCAACGCACCGGATCCCAATGCCGGGCTGGCCGGGCATGACTCGACCGGTCAGCCTTTGCCCGCCGTGGGCGATTCGCCTCTGATTCCGATTCCGTCCGCACCGCCGACGGCAGCAAAAGGCAAATCGGAACCCACCCCCGATGATCTTGGCGCACTCATCGCCACGCTCCGACGCCCCAGCAGCAGCGGGGCGCCAGCCGCGCCGGCGCCGCCACCCGCCCGCCCCTCGCAATCTGCCGCACCCACGGACTCCAACGCATCTTCGGGCGCTTCCTCCGGGACGTCGGGTGGCTCGGTTTCTGGTTCCTCGTCCGGGGCTGCAGGGCAGTCCGGCACCTATTTTCTTCAGGTCGGTTCGTTCCGGGTTCTTGAGGATGCCGAGGCGCTGCGCGCGCGTGTCATCATGATGGGGATGCCCGTCGAAATTCAGCGTGCCGAAGTCAATGGCCTGCAGGTGAATCGTGTCAGGGTCGGGCCGTTTGCGCGCATCGATGACATGAACCGAACCCGCGCACGGCTTGGCGAAGAAAAAATTCCGGCTACCGTAGTTCGTCAATAGAAGGTGTTCATCAAAATGGTTTTTTCACGGATTTCGCGAGTGTGGTTGGTGTTGGCGGCATGCGTCATGACGCTGTTCAGTGCGACGCTGTTGGCCCAGGGCGCGCCCGGGGGCAAGAAGTACATGGAGCTCAGCCCGGCCCAGCCGACTGAGCCCGGCAAAGTCGAGGCGCTCGAATTCTTTTCCTATTCGTGCCCGCATTGCGCGGTGCTCGAGCCGCTGCTCGAAAAATGGATCAAAGGCCTGCCTGCCGATGTCATCGTCAAGCGTGTGCCGGTTGCGTTCAATGCCTCCATGAAACCGCTGCAGCAGTTGTACTACTCGCTTGAGGCAATGGACCGCATGGATCTGCATCCGAAGGCCTTCCAGGCGATTCACGAGGAAAAAAAGCGCCTTTTTACCAAGGCGGACATCATTGCCTGGGCTGTGGCGCAAGGCATCGATCGCGCCAAGTTTGAAACGTTGTTCGACTCGTTTGGTGTGATGTCCAAAGTGAGCCGCGCTGACCAGTTGGTCAATGCCTACAAAATTCAGGGAACACCGTCGGTCGCTGTGGCCGGACGCTATGTCGTCTCACCTTCCGAGGCGGGCGGTTACCAGGAAACGATTGATCAGGCCGACGCGCTGGTCAAGCAGATACGCGCGGCCAAGTAACGCGCGACAAGGGGCCGCCGGGTCACACCCTATCGGAGTAATCACCGCGTCCTTCATCGGAAGGCCGAGGGTGTCGAGACGGAAACAGGCGGACCGCCGTGCCCAGGGCTGGCGGCGGGTGCGGGCTCAGCCGGTCGCGCCGATGCGGTCGAGTGCCTGGCCAAGATCCTTGATCAGATCGTCGGTCGACTCCAGTCCGATATGCAATCGCACCAGCGCATGCTCCTGGCTACCCCAATAGGAGTGTGATGTCAGCGCACTCTGGTCGACGAGTTGCACCAGGCTTTCAAAGCCGCCCCACGAAAATCCGATCCCGAAAAGCGTCAGCGCGTTGACGAAGCTGCGGGCTTCCTGGCGCGAGCACCGGAGAGCGACCGACAGCATTCCGTTGGAGCCAGTGCAGTCGCGCTGCCACAGCGCATACCCCGGATCCTTCGCCCAGGCAGGGTGAAAAATGCGCGACACCTCCGGCCGGGAGTCCAGAAACTTGCAGACTTCCAGCGCGTTGCGTGCATGCTGCGGCATCCGCACCGCCATCGTGCGCACCCCTCGCAGCGCCAGCCAGGCATCGTCGGCGCTGAGCGAATTACCCATGGCGTACTGGGCCGAATGTATCCGGGCGGCGACGGCCGGGTCCTTCACGATGACCGCTCCGAGCATGACGTCGGAGTGTCCGGCGACATACTTTGTGCCCGCGACGATGGAGACATCGGCGCCGAGCGCCAGGGGTCGGTAGATATACCCTGAACCCCAGGTGTTATCGGTGGCCAGCAGGATCCCGCGTTCCTGGGCGATGGCGGCCAGGGCAGGCATATCGAGCATTTCGAGCAGCAAGGATCCGGGCGACTCCACGTAGATCAAGCGCGTGTTCGGACGGATGAGCGCTGCGACGTCATCCCGGCCAGCGGAGAAGTAGCTGACCTCGATGCCGAGACCGCGCAGCAGGGCGCGATCCAGGTTGCGGACCGGGCCGTAGACACAATCGGCGACCAGCACGTGATCGCCGCTGCGGACCAGCCCCAGAAACGCGATGGTGATTGCCGCCATGCCTGAAGGCGCGAGCACGCAGTATGAGCCGCCTTCGAGTTGCATGAAGACATCTTCGAGTGCCCGGTGGGTGTCCATCCCCGAGCGCCCGTAGGTGATTGCGCGCTCCCCGGCAAGCCGTCGCGCCATCGCTTTGTCGAGCGCATCCAGCGATTCGAACCGCACCGTGCTGGTGCGAATGGACGGAAGGCTGACCGGCGCTGTACCGGTTTCCGGATCAAAGGGGGCGCTGCCGATGTGCAGCAGGCGGGTGTCGAGGTGTTCGGTCAAGGCGGCTCCTTGGGTTCGTGGGCCAGGCGGATGCTGACGCGGATCGATCAGGTTCTGGTGAACCGGATAATGCCATCGTCGCAGATCCGGCGCGAGAGTTTCCCTTCATAGTAAAGCGCGTGCAGGTGAGCCAGCGATTCGCCCAGCGCGAATGTCATCTGGTGCAAGTCGAGTTTGCGTTTGAACAGGATCGGAACGATATCCGCAGCGCAATGGGGGGTCGCACAGGCTTCCAGAACTTCAGCCAGACGGTCTGCGTGGTGGTCGTGTTGTTGTCCAATCCGTTCGTGCAGGCCACGGAAGGGCCGCCCGTGAGACGGCAGGACCAGCGTGTCGGCAGGCAAGTGCTTAAAGGCGTCCAGCGAATTCAGATAGAGCGGTAGCGGGTTTGCCATGGGCTCGAAATCGAACACGCTGATGTTGGTTGAAATCCGGGGAAGCACCATGTCGCCGGAAATCAGTACGCCAAGTTCCGCGCAAAAGAAGGACATATGCTCTGGTGCGTGACCGTAACCCGCGATCGCCTCCCAGAGATGACCGCCGATTTCGAGCCGGCTCCCGTTCATCACCCGCACGAAGCTGCCGGGGACGCTGGGCACGAGATCACCGTAATAGGATGAGCGTCCGCGGATCTTTTCCTGATCGCCCGGATCGGTGAGCCCGTGGCTGGCGAAGTGGCGCACGGCGCTCTCGCCGCCCGACGCACCGCCATTATTCAGCGTAGACCAGAGCCTGCTTGCCATGTAATCCGTCATGCTGATATGCATGGCACAGTTCCAGCGCTCGCACAGCCAGTGCGCGAGCCCGATGTGATCCGGATGCATGTGGGTGACCACGACCCGCAGGACCGGCAGGCCTTCCAGCTGAGACTTGAAAATCTGCTCCCACAGCACCTTGACCTCGTCGCGACTGATACCGCAATCGACGATCGTCCAGCCTTCGCGTCCATCGATCCGATCGCGCAGCAACCAGAGGTTGATATGGTCCAGTGCGAACGGCAGAGGCATGCGCAACCAGCGCACGCCCGGGGCAAGCTCCATCGAGTTGCCGGGTTCGGGCATCGCATCGCCCACGGGATACTGCAGTTGCTGCTCGAGCGGATTCATTTTTATATTCTCCAGACTTGACGGCGTGATCAGACCATCATAATTTACGTTTACGTAAACTGCCAATTTAACCGCGCCGAGCGCCCTTCCTCTATGCCCACCGCGACCTGGACGATCTCCGAACTATCCAAGGAGTTCGACATTACGCCCCGCACCATCCGCTTTTACGAGGATCAGGGCATCCTGAGCCCGGCGCGGCAGGGACGCAACCGGGTCTATGTGGCGCGCGATCGCACCCGCCTCAAGCTCGCCTTGCGCGGCAAGCGACTTGGACTGCAATTGGCTGAAATCCGTGATCTCATCGACATGTACGACGGACCGATGGATACGACGGCCCAGTTGAAGCACTATTTGTCTGTGTTGAAGGCCCAGCGTGAAACCCTCGAACAGCAAAAGCACGATATCGAGGAGATTCTCGGGGAAATTCTCACCCAGCAAGTCCAGTGCGAGATGTTGTTGAGCAAAAAAGCCTAAGGGTTTACCCGCTATTAACTTTACGTTTACGTAAACGTAAACTAGGAATCAATCCAGCTAAACGCCGGGCATGCATAGCCCGGCGCGAGCCTCAAGCCGAAGCAGGAAGCAAGTAGTCAGAAGCAAGAAACAAAGTAGTCAGAAGCAAGAAACAAGAAGACCGTAGCACTCGGCCAGAAACCAGAAACAAAGCCCACGTACAGCGATTAAAGCGATTAACGTGCGCTAAGCGAACTACAGCGGAGAAGCCATGCAACTGCCAGGACTGAATTTCGAATTGGGCGAAGACATTGATATGCTGCGCGATGCAGTGCGGGACTTTGCCGCCACGGAAATCGCTCCGCTCGCGGCCGAGACGGACCGAACCGACCAGTTTCCGATGCACCTCTGGCGCAAGATGGGTGAAATCGGTGTGCTGGGCATGACGGTCAGCGAGGAATATGGTGGCGCCAACATGGGGTACCTCGCGCACATGGTCGCGATGGAGGAAATCTCCCGGGCCAGCGCCTCGATCGGGTTGTCCTACGGGGCGCACTCCAACCTGTGCGTCAACCAGATCAACCGCAACGGCAACGAGGCCCAGAAGCGCAAATACCTGCCCAAACTGATCAGCGGCGAGCACATCGGCGCTCTGGCGATGAGTGAGCCCGGGGCCGGATCTGACGTCGTGAGCATGAAACTGCGCGCCGATCCGAGTGGCTCGGATTACGTTCTGAATGGCACGAAAATGTGGATCACTAACGGACCGGATGCGGATACCCTCGTGGTTTACGCCAAAACCGAGCCGGAAGCGAACGCCCGAGGGGTGACTGCGTTTCTGGTCGAAAAGGGCATGCCGGGTTTCAGCATCGCGCAAAAACTCGACAAGATGGGCATGCGGGGAAGCCACACGGGCGAGCTGGTATTCGAGAATTGCCGCGTGCCAGGCGAGAACGTTCTGGGCGAAGTGAACGGTGGCGTCAGGGTGCTGATGAGCGGTCTGGACTATGAGCGCGCCGTGCTGTCCGGCGGACCCGTCGGGATCATGCAGGCAGTGATGGACAACGTGATCCCCTATATTCACGATCGTCGCCAGTTCGGCCAGTCGATCGGTGAATTCCAGCTGATTCAGGGCAAGGTGGCGGATATGTACACCACGCTGCAGGCCTGTCGGGCATTTTGCTACACGGTGGGCAAGAACCTCGATCGCCTGGGGGCGCAGCATGTTCGCCAGGTGCGTAAGGACTGCGCTGCGGTCATCCTGTATTGTGCCGAAAAGGCGACCTGGATGGCGGGAGAGGGAATCCAGATTTTTGGTGGCAACGGCTACATCAATGAATACCCGCTCGGCCGCTTGTGGCGCGACGCCAAGCTGTACGAGATTGGCGCCGGCACCAGCGAAATCCGGCGCATGCTGATTGGTCGCGAGTTGTTCAACGAAACCATGTAACGACCGCGCAGGGCTTCCAGGCCCACGGGCAGGCGCGAACCGAACAGAAACCTGGCGAGGTTCAACGAGCGATGAAGGACACAGCAGACACCAGGATCGTCGAGCAGGTTCGGCCTGTGGGTCCGTCGCCTGCGGAAATCGCGACGATGATTCTGGCCGGCTTCAACCGGCACTACGCCTTGTTTCGGTACGGGGCGCAGCGGGCGAAGGCGCTGTTCGAATCCGGCGATTGGCATGGTATCGCGCAGTTATCGCGCGAGCGCATCGAGTATTACGACATGCGCGTGCGCGAGTGCATCCTGCTGGTTCAAAAGGCGCTCAAACTCACGTCGCAGGATGCGGTGATCGGAGCTGATACGGCCATGCCAACAGGCCAGCGCGCGTTCTGGCAGGCGATCAAGACGGACTACATCCAGCTGCTTGCTGACCACCGTCAGCCCGAGTGTGCGGAAACTTTTTTTAATTCGGTGTCCTGCCGTGTGCTGCACCGCGATTATTTCCACAATGATTTCCTTTTCGTGCGACCGGCGGTTGCGACCGACTATCTTGACAGCGAGCGTCCCGTCTACCGGTCGTACTACCCGTCGCGCGACGGACTGCGCAGGACACTCGTACGGATGGTCGCCGATTTCGGCCTGGCCACGCCTTTCGAAGATCTGCCGCGCGATGCCCGTCTGGTGGCACGCCACGCGGTCCAGCACCTGAACAGGCTGATCGCGCGCGCCAGCGGCAACCGGGTCGCGCCCGACTGCCAGATCAATGTGCTCGGCACGCTGTTCTTTCGCAACAAAGGCGCCTATATCGTTGGCCGCCTGGTCAACCTGGGCAGCGTTTTCCCGTTCGCGATCCCGCTGGTGCGTACGCCCGCAGGTCAGGTCCGGCTGGACGCGCTGCTGCGCGACGAGGACGACCTGTCGACTCTTTTCAGCTTTACGCGCGCCTACTTTTTGGTCGACATGGAAGTGCCGGCCGCCACGGTGCATTTTCTGGGCACCCTGCTGCCGCGCAAGCCTAAGGCCGAGCTCTACACCATGATTGGCCTGCAAAAGCAGGGCAAGACGCTGTTCTACCGGGACTTTCTGCAGCATCTGGCACACTCCCACGACCAGTTCGACATCGCGCCCGGCATCAAGGGCATGGTCATGTGCGTGTTCGACCTGCCGTCGTATCCCTACGTCTTCAAGCTCATCAAGGATCGCATTTCCAAGGATGGCATGGACCACGCGACCGTGCGCCTCAAGTACCAGATGGTCAAGCTGCACGATCGCGTCGGGCGCCTTGCCGATACCTGGGAGTATTCGCAGGTGGCACTGCCGCGCAAGCGGTTTTCCGAGGCCTTGCTCGAAGAGTTGCGCACGCTGGTGCCAAGCCTCATCGAGGTCAGCAACGACACAGTGGTGTTGCGTCACGTGTATATCGAACGGCGCATGACGCCGCTGAACATCTATCTCCGGCATGCGACGGACAAGATGCGCGATCATGCAGTGCGGGAGTACGGCGATGCGATCCGTCAGCTCGCCGCGGCCAATATCTTTCCGGGCGACATGCTCTACAAGAACTTTGGCGTGACCCGCCTCGGGCGTGTGGTGTTCTATGACTACGACGAGATCCAGCGCATGACGGAAATGAACTTCCGGGTCATTCCACCCGCGCCGAACGAAGAGGCCGAGATGGCCAGCGAACCCTGGTATTCGGTCGCGCCCAACGATGTCTTTCCGGAGGAGTTCGGAGTCTTCCTGCTGGGCGATTCCCGCGTGCGGGAATCCTTCCTGCGTTACCACGCCGAACTGTTGACCGCGCGCTGGTGGCAGCAAAGCCGCGACCAGATCGCGCGCGGCAGAATTGATAGTTTCTTTCCCTATGACCAGCAGCGGCGGCTCGGCAATCAGAGCCGTGCGCGCGTTTCATCACATTAACAAAAGCAAACCAGGAGCAATCTATGTCGGATCCAGTCGTCATCGTATCGGTCGCCCGCACGCCCATGGGCGCCATGATGGGAAGTCTTTCGGGCTTTGCCGCTCATCAGCTCGGCGCCGTCGCCATCAAGGCAGCGGTCGAGCGCGCTGGTCTCAAACCGGATCAGGTCAACGAAGTCATCATGGGCAACGTCCTGCAGGCCGGGCAGGGACAGGCGCCCGCGCGGCAGGCCGCGATTGGCGCCGGCCTGCCGCTCGGTGTTTCCTGCACGACCGTCCACAAGGTCTGCGGTTCGGGGATGAAGGCCGCCATGTTCGGCCACGACATGCTCAAGGCCGGCACGACCGATGTCGTTGTGGCCGGTGGCCAGGAAAGCATGAGCAATGCGCCCTATCTGCTGCTGCGTGGTCGTCAGGGTTACCGCTACGGACATTCGACCGTCTATGACCACATGGCCCTCGATGGCCTGGAAGATGCCTACGATCGCGGCAAGGCCATGGGGGTGTTCGCCGAGATCTGCGCTGACAAATATGCATTCACCCGCGAAGCCCAGGACGCGTTCGCGCTCGAGTCGCTCAAGCGCGCCCGCGCTGCGACCGAAGACGGTTCGTTCCAGTGGGAAATCGCGCCCGTGACCGTCGCCGGTCGCAAGGGCGACACACAGATCGATGCCGACGAGTCGCCGCAGAAGGCGATGCCGGAAAAGATTCCGACGCTCAAGCCGGCGTTCAAGAAAGACGGCACCGTGACGGCGGCTAATGCCTCGTCGATTTCCGACGGCGCGGCCGCGCTGGTGATGATGCGCGAATCCACGGCCACTAGCCTTGGCCTCAAGCCGCTGGCGCGCATCGTCGCGCATAGTCAGCATTCGCAGGAGCCCGCCTGGTTCACCACGGCACCGGTGGGTGCGCTGAAGAATCTGTTCGCCAAGACCGGATGGAAAGCATCTGATGTCGACCTCTACGAGATTAACGAGGCCTTCGCCGTTGTCACGATGGCCGCGATGAAGGATTTCGCGCTTCCTGCCGATCGCGTGAACGTTCATGGCGGCGCCACGGCACTGGGTCACCCGATCGGTGCCTCGGGTGCCCGACTGCTGGTGACGCTGGTTGGCGCGTTGCGCAAGACCGGCGGCAAGCGCGGCGTTGCGACGCTGTGCATCGGCGGCGGTGAAGCGGTGGCCATGGCCATCGAGATGGTTTGACACAGACAGGGTGGATGAGATGGCCCAGATAGAAACTCGCATCAACACGCGTTCGCCGGAGTTCGCCGAAAATGCGCGAGCCATGCAGGCGCAGGTTGCCGATTTGCACCATCAGCTGGAGCAGACCGCGCGTGGCGGCTCGGAAGCAGCCCGGCATAAGCACCTGGCCCGCGGAAAACTTCTGCCGCGCGATCGTGTCGAGCGCCTGATCGATCCGGGAACGCCGTTTCTCGAACTTTCGCCGCTGGCAGCGCACGGTATTTACCACAACGAAGCGCCTGGGGCCGGACTCATCACCGGAGTCGGTCGTGTCTCGGGTGTCGAGTGCGTGATCGTTTGCAACGACGCGACAGTCAAGGGGGGTACTTACTACCCGCTGACCGTCAAGAAGCACATCCGGGCACAGGAGATTGCGCAGCAGAACAACCTCCCCTGCATTTATCTGGTGGATTCGGGCGGAGCTTACCTGCCGCGCCAGGACGAGGTGTTTCCTGATCGCGACCACTTCGGGCGGATTTTCTACAACCAGGCGAACATGTCGGCGCTGGGTATTGCGCAGATTGCCGTGGTGATGGGGTCGTGCACAGCGGGCGGCGCTTACGTTCCGGCCATGAGCGACGAGTCGATCATCGTGCGTAACCAGGGCACGATCTTCCTGGGCGGCCCGCCGCTCGTGAAAGCAGCGACCGGCGAGGAAGTCACTGCCGAGGAACTGGGCGGTGGCGACGTGCACACCCGACTGTCCGGTGTGGCGGATCATCTGGCGGCCAATGACCTGCACGCGCTGCAGCTTGCGCGCAGCGCGATTGCCCGACTGAACCGGCAGAAGGTGAGTCCGCTGGCCTTGCGGCCCGTGGTCGAGCCGCGCTACGACCCTGAGGAAATCAACGGCATCATTCCGGTCGACACGCGCAAGCCCTACGATGTGCGGGAAATCATCGCCAGGATCGTGGACGGCTCCGAGTTCGACGAATTCAAGGCCCGCTTCGGCACCACGCTGGTGACGGGCTTCGCGCACATCCATGGCATGCCGGTCGGCATTGTGGCGAACAACGGCATCCTGTTTTCAGAGTCGGCCCAGAAAGGCGCGCATTTCATCGAATTGTGCGCGCAGCGCAAAACGCCGCTGGTGTTTCTGCAGAACATCACCGGCTTCATGGTCGGGCGCAAATACGAAAACGAGGGGATCGCCAGACACGGGGCCAAGATGGTCACCGCCGTGGCGACCGCGGCGGTGCCGAAGTTCACGGTGCTGATCGGCGGCTCGTTCGGTGCCGGCAACTACGGCATGTGCGGGCGCGGCTTCTCGCCGCGCATGCTGTTCATGTGGCCTAACGCGCGGATTTCCGTCATGGGCGGCGAACAGGCCGCGAGCGTTCTGGCGACCGTCCGGCGCGAGGGGATCGAGGCCAAGGGCGGCACCTGGCCGCGCGAAGAAGAGGATGCCTTCAAGGCCCCCGTGCGCGATCAGTACGAGCGCGAGGGCCATCCGTATTACGCCACCGCGCGTCTGTGGGATGACGGTGTGATCGCCCCCTCGGATACCCGCCGGGTACTGGGTCTGGGTCTGTCAGCGGCGTTGAATGCGCCTATCGCGGACACGCGCTTCGGCGTGTTCCGCATGTAGAAGAAGAATCAAGGAGCAACTGTGTTCACTACTTTGCTGATTGCCAATCGCGGCGAAATCGCGTGTCGCGTCGCGGCGACCGCGAGGCGACTCGGAATCCGGACCGTGGCGGTCTATTCGGATGCGGATGCCGGCGCAAAGCATGTCGCGTCGTGCGATCTTGGCGTGCATATTGGCGGCGCTGCCGCACGCGACAGCTACCTCAAGCCTGACGCCATCCTGAAGGCCGCGCTCGCCACCGGCGCCCAGGCTGTGCATCCGGGGTATGGATTTCTCTCTGAAAACGAAGGTTTCGCGCAGGCCTGCGCTGACGCGGGTGTTGCCTTCGTTGGGCCTCCGATTGCCGCGATTGCGGCGATGGGCAGCAAATCGGCGGCCAAGACGCTGATGGAGAAGGCCGGCGTGCCCCTCGTGCCCGGCTATCACGGCGATGACCAGGATCCCGATTTTCTGCATGCCCAGGCCGACAAGATCGGCTACCCGGTGCTCATCAAGGCGAGCGCGGGTGGTGGCGGCAAAGGCATGCGCGTCGTCGAAAAGACCGAGGCGTTCAAAGAAGCGCTGGCCTCGTGCAAGCGCGAAGCCACCTCCAGTTTCGGCGACGACCGCGTGCTGATCGAGCGTTACCTTCAAAAGCCGCGTCACATCGAAATCCAGGTGTTTGCCGACACCCATGGCAATTGCGTCTATCTGTTCGAGCGCGACTGCTCCGTGCAGCGCCGCCACCAGAAAGTGATCGAGGAGGCTCCGGCCCCCGGGATGACCGACGAGCGCCGGCGCGCCATGGGCGAAGCGGCCGTTTCGGCGGCGCGCGCCGTGGGCTACGTTGGCGCGGGAACGGTCGAGTTTATCGCCGAGCCCGACGGTCGCTTTTACTTCATGGAAATGAATACCCGCCTGCAGGTCGAACACCCGGTCACTGAAATGATCTGTGGGGTCGACCTCGTCGAGTGGCAACTGCGCGTCGCATGTGGCGAGCGCCTGCCGCTGTTGCAGGACGAACTGCGGTTTCAGGGTCATGCCATTGAGGCTCGCATCTATGCGGAAAATCCGGACAAGGGCTTTTTGCCATCGGTGGGCAAGCTCTTCTATCTGGGACTGCCTGACCACGTGTCGTTTGCCAATGCTGACGTTCGGGTTGATGGCGGTGTGCGCACAGGGGACTCGATTTCGCCCTTCTACGATCCGATGATCGCCAAGCTGATCGTGCGCGGCGACGACCGTGACCAGGCGCGCGCTCGCATGGTGCGCGCGCTTGCGCAGACGCAGGTGGTCGGGGTTCACACCAACGTGGCGTTTCTCGGTCGGCTGATGACCGATGCGGCGTTTGCGGCGGCGGATCTCGACACCGGTCTGATCGAGCGACGGCGAGAAACGCTGCTGCCCAAGCGCACTCCTGCCTCGCGCGTGGCGCTTGCCCTGGCGGTTGCGGCGGTTCTGTGCGCCGAGCGCGAAGCGCGGCCGGCAGGGTCGGATCCCTGGGGTCTTGTCGATGGCTGGCGCCTGGCGGGGCATTACCGGAGAACATTCACGGTGCTCGATGGCGATACCCGTCACAGCGTTGCGTTGCAGCGTGACGGCAATGGTCAGACCCTTACGATAGGCGAGGAGGCGCTGGCAGCGCAGTGGACCGACCGACCGGGCGAGGTCCCGGGTGTGCATCACATCGAGCTGACCCTGGGGTCGGAACGTGTCACCGGTACGATCGTCATTCAGGGCGAGAAACTCCAGGTTTTCGAAGGCGGACGCAGCACCGCCCTGGTATTGCATGATCTGCTGGTGCATTCCGATGACGAGGAGGTCAGCGAGGCCGGCGGCCTGACCGCGCCAATGCCTGGAAAGATCATCGCCGTGCATGTCAAGGCGGGCGACAAGGTCAAGCGCGGCCAGGCTTTGCTGGTCATGGAGGCGATGAAAATGGAACACACCATCTCCGCGCCTGCCGCAGGCGTGGTCAAGGAGGTGTTCTTTGCCGTCGGAGATCAGGTCACGGATGGCGCGTCGCTGATCAGCGTCGAGTGAGGATCAGGATGCGCGGGTTGATCCCGGCCGGGGTTTTCGCGCTGGCGAGCCTCAGCGTGCTGACCCAGGCGGCGCGCCGATCCAGGGCGCAAAGCGACTGTTTGCAGGGAGTGTCTGTTTTTGGAACAGGGGGGCATTGTCGGCTTGATATTTTGAGCGTAAAGTAAAATCCAGACTACGGGCACTGACACCCGGTGTCCGGTCGACAACAGGCGTCCGGTTTTTGCATATGTTTGATATCCTGGTATACCTGTTTGAAAACTACTACAACCCTGAGGCATGCCCCTCAGCGGATGTACTGGCGAAACGTCTGGTGGCGGCTGGCTTCGAGCACGAAGACATCGACGACGCCTTGGGCTGGCTTGTCGGTCTGGCCGAGACGACCGAGCAGTGTGTCGGTCTGGCGCAATCCCCTGGCAGCGGGACGCGGGTGTACGCGGAATCCGAAGCCCGCCATCTGGGCCCTGCGGCTATCGGCTTCATCACGTTCCTTGAGGCCAACGGGTCGCTTTCCCCGGCACTGCGCGAAATCGTCATCGATCGCTCGATGGCCGCGGCTGATTCGCCCATTTCGCTCCAGAAGATCAAGATCATTGCGCTGATGGTGCTCTGGAGTCAGGAGTCCGAGGTCGATCACCTGATTCTCGAAGAACTGCTGCGCGACGACGAAGACCGGCCTCTTCACTAAAAGACGGCGTTGCGCGGTACCAACACCTACACCGGACGTTTTGCGCCCAGCCCCAGTGGTCCCCTGCATGCGGGATCCGCAGTGGCGGCCGTCGCGAGCTATCTGGATGCCCGTGCACATGGCGGACGCTGGTTGTTACGCATCGAAGACCTCGATACGCCACGCAACGTGCCCGGAGCCACCGATGTCATCCTCCGGCAATTGACCGCTCTTGGCATGCGCTGGGACGGCGAAGTGATGATCCAGTCGGATCGTCTTGCCGTCTATGAGGCCGCCTTCGAGGCTCTGCGCAGCGCGAACCTTGCCTACCCGTGCGGATGCACACGCAAGGAGATCGCCGACTCCGTGCTGCGCCTGCAAGGCTTCTTTCCGGAGGGTGAGCGACCCTATCCCGGAACCTGCCGCGATGGGGTGCCCCCGGGCCGAAACGCATTTTCCTGGCGGCTTAAGGTTCCCGAGGGCATGGTTCGCTTCGAGGATCGCTGGCTCGGAGCCCTTGAACAGGACGTCGCCCGGGCCGTGGGCGATTTTGTCATCCGTCGCGCCGACGGCATCTGGGCCTACCAGCTTGCCGCAGTGGTCGACGATGCCGCCCAGGGCGTCACGCACATCGTGCGCGGGGCCGACCTGCTGGGGAGCACAGCCCGCCAGCGGGTGCTGGCGGGAATACTGGGTTATCCTCTGCCGTCCGTACTGCATGTGCCGCTGGTTACGGATGCCAGCGGGCACAAGCTGTCCAAGCAGAACGGCGCCGCCGCAATTGATATCGCACAGCCCCTCGCCGTGCTGGATCAGGCGTGGCGCGCTCTGGGTTTCGAGCCCCTGGCGGCGCGCTCAATCGGGGAGTTCTGGGCCCTCTCGACCCGTATCTGGGGGGAGGATCCCAGGCATGCCGACTTGCGCGGCAACAATTTTGGCTCTTATTATCCGCGCTAGTGTTGTGTTCGACGCTTGACGGATAGCGCTGAACACTGCACCAGGTCGGCCCGGGAGCCGTCTTCGATATGGCAGGGTCACACACTGGACCAGAATGACCAAGACACTCATTATTGCCGAGAAGCCATCGGTTGCGATGGACATCTCACGCGCGCTCGGGGGGTTCACCCGCGAGGGCGATTACTTCGAGAGCGATCAGTACGTGCTTTCTTCGAGCGTAGGCCACTTGCTGAGCCTCGTGGCGCCCAACGATCCGGTCAAGGGAAAGTGGAGCTTCACGCACCTGCCCGTGATTCCGCCGAGTTTTGAGCTGGGTCCGACGGACAAGAAGTCCGCTGAGCGCCTCAAAATGCTGGTGCGCCTGATCAAGCGCAAGGATGTCGACAGCCTGATCAACGCCTGTGACGCGGGTCGCGAGGGTGAACTGATTTTCCGCTACATTGAGCAGTTCGCGGGTCAGCACAAATCCGTGAAACGCCTCTGGCTGCAATCGATGACCCAGGCGGCGATCCGCGAGGCGTTCTCGCAGCTGCGTCCGGATGAAACCATGAAGCCGCTCGAAGCCGCCGCCCGCTCGCGCGCCGAAGCCGACTGGCTGGTCGGCATCAATGGCACGCGCGCCATGACCGCGTTCAATAGTAAGGACGGCGGGTTTTTCAAAACCCCGGTTGGACGTGTGCAGACTCCGACGCTGGCGATCGTCGCGCGTCGCGAAGAGCTGATCCGCAAGTTCGTTCCGCGGGATTACTGGGAGGTCCGTGCAACCTTCGTCGCCGCCGCCGGCCTGTACGAAGGTCGTTGGTTCGATCCCGGTTTCACCCGTGATGAAACCGATCCTGAGCGTCGCGATTCCCGGCTCTGGTCCGAAGCGGCTGCCAAGAGTGTCGTCGCCGCGTGTCGCGACCAGCCAGGCGAGGTCACCGAAGAATCCAAGCCCTCGACCCAGCTATCCCCCGCGCTGTATGACCTCACCTCGTTGCAGCGCGACGCCAACGGCCGCTTCGGCTTTTCGGCGAAGACCACGCTGGCGCTGGCGCAGTCCCTCTACGAGCGTCACAAGGCACTCACCTATCCGCGGACCGATTCACGACACCTGCCCCAGGACTATCTGGCGACCGTGCGCGAGACCGTGACGGCCCTCGCGCAGGGCAATGGCGTGGCAAGGTCACTGGCGCCGCATGCCCGTCAGGTGGTGGACCGCGATTGGGTCAAACCCAACAAGCGCATCTTCGATAACGCCAAGGTCTCGGATCACTTTGCGATCATCCCGACGCTGCAGGTTCCGAAAGAGCTGAGCGAGGCTGAGGCCAAGCTGTATGACCTGGTGGTCAAACGGTTTCTGGCCGTGTTCTTCCCGGCGGCTGAATACCGCCTGACGACCCGCATCACCGTGGTCTCGCAGCATCGCTTCAAGACCGAAGGCAAAGTACTGGTTGCGCCCGGCTGGCTCGCGGTCTATGGCAAGGAAGCCCAGGGCGAGGATGCCACGCTGGTGGCCGTCGCCGACGGCGAAAAAGTACGCACTGAGGATATTGACGCGGTGGCATTGGCCACGCGACCGCCGGCCCGCTTTAACGAAGCGACGCTGCTGTCCGCCATGGAAGGCGCGGGCAAATTCGTCGATGACGATGAGCTGCGCGAGGCCATGTCAGCGCGCGGGCTCGGTACGCCGGCCACTCGTGCGTCCATTATTGAGGGTCTGATTCTGGAAGGCTACCTGCGCCGGGAGGGGCGCGAGCTCGTCCCGACGGCCAAGGCTCGCCAGCTCATGACGTTGCTCAACGGGCTGGACGTCAACGAGCTGACTTCCCCCGAGTTGACCGGCGAGTGGGAGTTCAAGCTCGGGCAGATCGAGCAAGGCGCCCTGCAGCGGGAGGCCTTCATGCGCGAAATCGCGCAGATGACGCAGGTGATCGTCAAGCGCGCCAAGGAATACGACCGCGATACAGTGCCCGGCGAATACGTCACGCTCACGACGCCCTGCCCGAAATGCGGCGGCGTGGTCAAGGAAAACTACCGTCGCTACGCCTGCACGGCCTGCGATTTTTCGATCGGCAAGCATCCGGGCGGGCGTACGTTCGAGCCGGCTGAAGTCGAAACGCTTCTGACGGATCGTCAGATCGGCCCATTGCAGGGCTTTATCAGCAAAATGGGCCGGCCGTTTGCCGCAATCCTGCGGCTTGACGGAGAGAGCAAGCTGGAATTTGACTTCGGCCAGCGGGACGAGGAGTCCAGCGAGCCGGTCGATTTTTCGGGTCATACCGCGCTCGGTCCCTGCCCGAAGTGCGGAGCCAGCGTGTTCGAGCATGGCATGAGCTATGTCTGCGAAAAATCAGTGGGACCTGAGCGCAGTTGCGATTTCCGCTCGGGCAAAGTCATTCTGCAGCAGGAGATCTCGGCGGCCCAGATGACCAAATTGCTGTCGACCGGGCGAACCGATCTGCTTGACGGTTTTGTGTCGAGCCGCACCAATCGTAAATTCAAGGCGTTTCTCTCGCGGGGCGAAGACGGCAAGGTCGGGTTTGAATTCGAGCCGCGCCCCGAGCGACCCGGGGCGCGTCGTCCGGCAGCCAAAACGGCGGGTGACGCTGCTGCCACCAAGGCCGCAGCACCTGCTAAAAAGGCCGCGCGCAAGACCGCAAGCACGACCAGGGCCAAGCCAGCGAAAAAAGCAGCGAAGTCCGCGGGGAAAACTGCTTCGGCGAAGACCGCAGGCAAAACTGCTGTAAAGTCTGCTGCTAAAAAGGCAGCCGGCAAAACCACCAGGGTTGCCGCGAAGAAAGCGGCTGACTAATCGGGGAGGTGTATTGTGAGTGTGCATACTGAAGTCAAGCGCGTGTCGGTGCCGCAGTTGCGTGCCCTCAAGGGGCAGCGCAAGATCGTTTCGCTCACGGCGCACAACTTCACCACGGCCCGGATCATCGATGAGTATGTCGACTTCGTCCTGATCGGCGACTCAACGGCGATGGTCGCCTATGGGCATCCCAACACGCTGTCCTTCACGCTGGAACAAACTGCGCAGCACACGGCTGCTGTCGTGCGTGGCACCCGCCACGCCTGCGTGATCGCCGATATGCCGTTTGGCAGCTACCAGGAGTCTACGGCGCAGGCGTTTCGCAGCGCGGCCACCCTGGTGGCCCACGGCGCGGACGCCGTCAAGCTTGAGGGCGGCGCAGTCATGGCCGGCACCGTGGAGTACCTCGTCGCCCGTGGAATTCCAGTACTTGCGCACGTTGGCCTGATGCCTCAGTACGTCAATGCCATGGGTGGGTTTCTCGCCCAGGGCCGCACGCCCGAATCGGCTGCGCGCATCACCGCCGATGCGCTGGCACTCGAGCAGGCCGGCGCTTTTGCGGTCGTGGTCGAGGGGGTGGCCGAAGCGCTCGGCGCCGACCTCACCCGTGCGCTGTCGATCCCGACGATCGGCATTGGCGCTTCACCTGTCTGCGACGGGCAAATCCTCGTGATCGAGGATATGCTGGGGTTGACCGAGCGTGCGCCGAAATTCGCCAAGCGGTACGCCAACCTCGAAGAGGTCATGCGTAGCGCCGTGGAGCGGTATGCGGACGAAGTCCGCGCCGGCAAGTTTCCCGAACCCCAGCACTGCTTCGCCGTCAAGAAACCTTGAACGGTGCATTCAGGCGATTAATCGATATTCATGGCAACTCGCGACAAACCCTGGCACATCGTCCGTCAATCGAAGGTTCATGGCACGGGGGTGTTCGCGGCGCGGGCAATCCCGGCCGGAACCCGCATCATTGAGTATGCTGGCACGCGGATCAGCGCCAAGGAGGCCGACCGCCGCCACCCCACCAATCCGGATGATCCGTTTCACACGTTCTTCTTCGCCCTGAGTTCGGGCAAGGTGATCGACGGGGATGATCAGGGTAACGACGCGCGCTGGATCAACCATGCCTGCGATCCGAACTGCGAGAGCCTCGAGGGCAAGGGCGGCAAGCGCGTTTACATCATGGCCAGGCGCGATATCCGTCGCGGCGAAGAGCTTAACTACGACTATGGTCTCGTCATCGATGAAAAAATGACCAGGACGCTCAAGGCGCAGTACGCATGCCGCTGTGGTTCAGCCAATTGCCGGGGCACCATGCTGGCGGTCAGGAAGAAGTCGCGCGCCAAAAAGGCCGAACCGGCGACCTGATCCGGCTTAGTGGATATACCAGGCGGTGAAGGTCAGGATGCTGACCACGAGGAGCGTCAGGATGGTACGCAGACGGTAGACCCAAAATGGCAGAATCCCAGCGGCGACATACATCATCACGCTGTCCAGGCTCCACTGGACGATAAATCCGGCGATCAGTGCGTTGAGGGCGGTACGGGACGCCATCAGCATCACCGACCATGCAAAAAGCGCCGGGACGACGCTCCAGACCAGCATGCTGTGACTGATGAGCGACTTTGGCGTACGCGCGGCCAGGCCCCACCAGAGGGCGCCAACGAAGGTCAGGATGATGGCGGCGTAGCTGTTGAGCGCCATCAGAGCCTGTGAGCTGTTCAGGAATCCGCCGGGACTGATGATTGTCCAGGAGAGCACGAGGATCGGAACCAGCCCCAGCAGCCCTGGGATCAGGGCTGCGCGGGGAATCGGTTCGTCGGGTTTGTTGTGAGTCGACTGGTGAAAATCGTACATGCGGCACGCCTTGCCAACAGGGGAGATCGTAGGATCATCGAACTATAACCAAACGGCACTCATCTCACGCATAATTTCATGCGAAAAGCCGTAAATCGACCCGGATCACTCGATGGAAATACGACAATATGCTCTTCAGGCG
>JADZBO010000230.1 GCA_020851995.1 Burkholderiaceae bacterium | reverse complement strand
TTTCAAGCTGTACCTCAATGGATTCAACCAGACGCGGTTCAACTCCGCCAATGAGGTGCTGGCGCGGCTTCGGGAGGATCTGGGGCAGGCGGCCGGCATCCCGGTGGACGTCGAACTCGTGACCGCGGCCGGGATGCACACCGAATCGATTCGTGAATTTGACGGCATCGATCTGGATTTGAACGATCACGTGACCATCGATACCTACGAGCCACGCGCTGCAATCCTGTCCCTGGCGGAAAACGGGACGCATGTCGCGGAATCGGTCTTCTCAAGGTTGTTGAAGTCAAATTGCCCTGTCACAGGGCAACCTGACTGGGCATGTATCCAGATCGCATATCGCGGCCGGAAAATCGATCACGAAGCGCTGCTGCGCTATGTCGTGTCGTTTCGTCAGCACAGCGGATTTCACGAACACTGTGTTGAGCGCATCTTCATGGACATCATGACCGAATGCCGGCCAGAGTCGCTTTCGGTGTTCGCCCGGTATACGCGGCGCGGCGGACTGGATATCAGCCCGTGGCGGGCAACGCCCGATATGCAACCCCCGAATTTCGCGCGTAGCGCGCGTCAGTAACGCAGGCAGCCCGCTGAGTTCAGATGGCCTTCTCGCGGATTACTGGCCAGGCACGCTGCAAGTAGTAGAGCATTGACCAGACGGTGAGAATCGCAGCCACGACGATCAGGATTTGCCCCAAAAGCACAACGGGGATGCCGTAAGCGTCACGGTTATAGAGCAGGCAGGGTATCGCCACCATCTGGGCTGCGGTTTTGAATTTGCCAAGCCAGTGCACCGCCACGCTTGCGCGTGCGCCGAGCTGTGCCATCCATTCGCGTAACGCTGAAATCGTGATTTCCCGACCGATAATCACGAAGGCGATCATCGCATCGACCCGTCCAAGATCCAGCAGCATGAGAAGCGCCGCCGACACCATGAGTTTGTCCGCGACGGGGTCCAGAAACGCACCAAAGGATGAGGTCTGATTCCAGCGACGCGCAAGCCACCCGTCGAACCAGTCGGTCAGGGCGGCGATCACAAAGGCCCAGCAGGCCCAGGAATCGCGCGTGGATTCAGAAATCCAGCCGGCAGGCAGATAATAAATCCCGACCACGAGCGGGATCATGGCGATGCGCAGCCAGGTCAGGATGATGGGTACGTTGAGGGGCATAGTTGCTATGCTAACCCATCAGCGAAGGGCAAAATAAATCCGCTCCGCCAACTCGGCTGAAATTCCCTCCACCGAGGCAAGATCCTCGATGCTGGCCGATGCAACGCCGGAAAACCCGCCAAATCTTGCCAGCAATCGCTGGCGGCGCTTGGCACCGACCCCGTCGATATCCTCGAGCCGGGAAACGTTGCGCGCCTTGGCGCGGCGCGCCCGCATGCCGGTGATTGCAAAGCGATGCGCTTCGTCCCGGATCTGGGCGATCAGCATGAGCGCCGGGGACTCCGCACCCAGCACAAGCGGTGCGCGGTCATCGGCAAAAATCAATGTTTCGAGCCCAACCTTGCGCCCTTCCCCCTTGGCCACGCCGACGATCACTGACGCGTCCAGACCAAGATCGACGAAAACCTGGCGGGCGATCTCGACCTGCCCCTTGCCGCCGTCGACCAGGACCAGACCCGGCATCTCGGCTTCGCCGTCGGCGACCTTGCCGAAGCGCCGTGTCAAGACCTGCCGCATGGCCGCGTAGTCGTCGCCCGGTGTAACGCCCGCGATGTTGTAGCGGCGATAGAGTGACGGCTGCATCTCGTGGCGCGCATAGACGACACAGGACGCTTGTGTCGCCTCGCCCGCCGTATGGCTGATGTCGAAACATTCCACCTGCAGCGACTCCAGCACGAGCGGATCGGTGTCGAGTTCGAGCGCCTCGGCGAGCGCGAGCGTGCGGGCGCTGCGCGCCCCGCTCTCGGTCAGCGCATTGGCGAGGGCCATTTCCGCATTGCGGATGGCCTGCTCGAGCCAGGCGCGCCCCATCCCCTGTGGGCGACTCAGATAGCGACAACGCGCGGCGTGCGCCTGTGCCAGCAGATCAATGAGTTCGGGATCCGAAAGGGATTGAGAGCCGATAACAACGGCCGGCATGGGACTATCGGCATAGTGCTGGGCGATGAAAACTTCGAGCACGTCGCTGGCGGAATCACCGTCGGCGTGTGTGGGAAAAAAGGCGCGGTCGCCAAGGTGACGGCCTCCCCGCACCATCGCCAGATTGACACAATATCGGCCCGCGGATGACACCACCGCGATGATGTCGGTGTCGGTGCCGTCAGTGTCTTCCATGGTCTGCTGGTGCAGCACTTTAGCCAGCGCGCCCATCTGGTCGCGCAACAGGGCAGCCTGTTCAAACTCCAGGGCTTCGGCCGCCGCGAGCATTCTGTGCTCGAGGTCTCCCATGATTTCCCGGGTTTCGCCGTTGAGAAATCTGGCGGCGCGCTGCGCGTCCTCGGCGTAATCCTCCAGGGAGATCTCACCCACACAAGGCGCCGAGCATCGTCCGATCTGGTGTAGCAGGCACGGCCTGGACCGATTCGCGAAGACGGTGTCCTCACAGGTGCGAAGGCGAAAGACTTTTTGCAGGATCTGAATCGTCTCCCGCACCGCCCACGCGCTCGGGTAAGGGCCAAAGAACTGGCCCTTCTTGCGCGTTGAGCCGCGGTAGTAGGCGATCCGGGGCGACGCATGCGCGGAGAGCATCAGGTAGGGATAAGACTTGTCGTCACGAAAAAGGATGTTGTAGCGTGGCCGCAGCGTCTTGATCAGATTGTTCTCGAGGATCAGCGCTTCGGCCTCGGAACGCGTGACGGTCACCTCAATGCGCGTGACCCGCGCGACCATATGCCCGATACGCGGGCTGGAGGGTGTCTTCTGGAAGTACGATGAAACGCGCTTGCGCAGATCGCGCGCTTTACCAACGTAGAGCACCTCGCCGGCCGTGTCGATGTGGCGGTAGACGCCCGGCAGGTGGGGCAGTTTCGCGAGAAACGCCTTGATATCGAAAGCGGACTCGGCGCTATCGGTCATTGAGCGCGTGAATCGATGCAAGCGCCCGCCGATAGGCGCCAAGTTCCCCGAGGGCGCCCCAATCGCAGGCATCGGTGGCTGGCATCAGGCGATCGATCCTGGCGCGAGATTCAGGTGCGTGGTCGACCCGAAGTCGTCCAATCAACTCGTCGGCGAGGTCGGGACGGTTGCATACCAGCGCCATGTCGCAGCCGGCGGCCAGCGCTGCCTCTGCGCGTGCCAGGATATCCCCGGCGACGGAGGCGCCTTCCATGGTCAGATCGTCGGAAAACACGACGCCGTCAAAGCCGAGTCGTTTACGCAGGATGTCACGGATCCAGCGAGCGGAGAAACCGGCCGGATTCGGATCGACCTTCGGGTAAATCACGTGGGCTGGCATCACCGACGAAATCACCTGATCGCCCAGCCACTGGTATGGAGCGGCGTCCTCCTGCAGAATGCGCGTGAGGGTTCGCAGATCGGTCGGAATTTCGTGGTGGGAATCGGCCGCCACGGCACCATGGCCCGGGAAGTGTTTGCCGCAGGAAGCCATGCCAGCCAGACTCAAACCTTGACTCAGGGCGCGTGCCAGCATGGCGACTACCCGGGGATCACGGTGGAAGGATCGATCGCCGATGACGCGGCTAACGCCGTAATCGAGATCGAGCACGGGGGTGAAGCTGAGATCGACTCCGCAGGCGCGCAACTCGGCCGCGAGCACATAGCCGACGTCGGTTGCAATCCGCATGGCAACCAGCGGATCTTTCATCCAGCATTCACCCAGCGACCGCATGCTCGGCAATACGGTGAATCCATCGGTGCGGAAGCGCTGCACGCGACCGCCTTCGTGATCGACGGCGATCAGCAGGCGCGGTCTGCGCAGTTTGTGGATGGAGCGGGTCAGGTCAAGGAGTTGAGCGCGGCTCTCGAAATTGCGGGCGAACAGAATGACGCCGCCGACGAGAGGGTGCGCCAGGCGCTTGCGCTCGGCTTCTGTGAGCGCGAACCCGTCGACGTCGACCATGAGGGGGCCGCGGGGGATGGTGAGCTTTTTCTTTTTTCTGGACATGGTGGTCTGCCTGGTCAGAGTGGCGCGGCGATCAGGGGCGCAGGGCCTCGACCACGACATAAGCGGCGCCGTATTCGGATTCATCGGTGATGGATACATGCGCGGCGCCAAACCGCGATTCGTACCAGTCGCGCAGTGGCGGCGACAGCACGACGGTGGGCTTGCCCCCCGGCGCGTTCAATGTTTGCATCCTGGTCCACCACATGGGGGCGCGCATGCCGAGGCCGATGGCCTTGGAGAACGCTTCCTTCGCCGCGAACCGGGTAGCCAGGTAGCGCACGCCGCGGGTGCGGTCGCGTGCAGCGCGCGCCTGGAACACGCGCAATTCGTCGTCACCAAGAATTTTCGCCGGGAACCGGTCGGGAAACTGTCGCCAGGCTTTGTCGATGCGCTCCATCCGGATCAGATCCAGACCGATGCCAGCAATTGCGTTCATGGCCTGACTCGATCAGGTGCCACGCTGCTGCGCACGCAAGCGCGCCTGCACCATGCGTGCCTTCATGTCGCGCACAGATTTCTCCCAACCGTCGAAAACGGCCTGGGCAACGATGGCGTGGCCGATGTTGAGCTCGGCGATGCCTTCAAGCGCGGCCACGGCGTCGACGTTGCCAAGATGCAGTCCATGCCCGGCGTTTACGCGCAGACCCAGGCCAATCGCGATGCGGATGGCCTCGCGCAACCGGCGAAGTTCAAATGCGGCGCGCTCGGGGTCGTCGTCAGCTTCGGCATAGGCGCCGGTATGCAGTTCAATCACAGGAGCGCCGACTTCGGCGGCGGCGCGAACCTGGGATTCTTCGGGATCGATGAAGAGGGACACCCGGATTCCGGCATTCTGTAGCTGGCGGACTGCGGCACCCACGGCGGGCCGGGCGCCGACGACATCAAGGCCGCCCTCGGTGGTGAGTTCGGTGCGTTTCTCGGGCACGAGACAGACGTCCTGCGGAAGAACGCGGCAGGCGATGTCGAGCATTTCGGAGGTGACGGCGCACTCGAGGTTCATGCGGGTGCGCAAGAGTGGTCGCAGGGCGAAGACGTCGTCATCCTGGATGTGGCGTCGGTCTTCGCGCAGGTGCAGGGTGATCAGGTCCGCTCCGGCATCCTCGGCACGCAGTGCTGCGGCGATGGGGTCGGGGTACGGTGTGTGGCGCTGCTGTCGCAGGGTGGCGACGTGGTCAATGTTGACGCCGAGATCAATCATGGGGCGGCTCGTGGGTTGGCGACAGGGAAACTGTATCACGCGGGGGGGCTGCTCTTGGGTTCGGGCGGCTAGCGCCTGGGTGTTTTGCTGATGCGCACCGATGCGGCTAGCGCCTGGGTGTTTCGCGCACGCGCGGGCTTCGCTTTGGGCCCAGGCCCTCTCGCCCAGCCGGCCTGACCGGCGGGTGGGCTGCGCCCACTTCCCTCCGAAATCGCCAGCCGGCGCGTCTGCGCAACAACTCGGCCCTGGCGGGCCTCAGACATGTTGCGCAGACGACTGCGCCGTCTTTGGCGATTTCGTCGGCCGCCTCAAGGCCTGCCGGGCGAGAGGGCCTGGGCCCAAAGCGAAGCCCGCGCGTGCGCGAAACACCCAGGCTGCAAGGGAGATCGGAGAAACGCGGGGGACAAATGCGCTTGTTCGGAAATCTTTTCGAGGGGCGTACTTCGGGGTCTTGTTACAAGAATCTCTTCGATGGGTCGATTACGATGATCTGTGCCGGTTGCCTATTTGAGGATTTGCGTGGCCCGGTTGCCTATTTGAGGACTTGTGTGGCGTTTTTGAGGACGGATTCGGAAAGTGTCACGCCCTGCCGGCCGGCGGCTACCGGATTGATGATGAATTGGGGGCGGGAGACGATCTCCGGGGCGATGCCGCTTATACGCACGCCGCGCAGGATTCGCAGGGCCATGCGGCCGGACTGCAGGCCAAGATCGCGGCTGGAGACAAAAAAGGTCGCCGTCGCGCCAACTGTGGCACCCGCCGGGTCGGTGGCGATCAGCGGGATCCTGGCGTCGTTGGCGACTTTGACCACGGCGGCAAAAGATCGGGTCACCACGGGATCGACCAAGGTGAAAAGTACATCCACCTTGCCAATCAGGCTGCGCGCGGCGGAACCGACATCGATCGGGCGGGCCACGGCTACGTCAAGGACGACAGCGGCGGTTTTTGCGCCAGCGTCCTGCAATGATCGGATTTCGCGGATCGAACTGGCCTGGCCAGCGCCATAAAGTACGCCGATGCGCCGCGCGCCCGGGACAAGTTGCCGGATCAGCTCAATTTGGCGGGCCGCCGGCAGTTGTCCCAAGACGCCCGTGACGTTGGTTCCGGACGCAGCCAGCGAGGTCACCAGCCCGGCCTCGAAGGGGTCGTCCACGCCGACAAAAACAACGGGGATCTGGCGCGTCGCATCAGCGGCCGCACGTGCGGCCTCGCGGCCGATGCCAATGATGACGTCGGAGCGGTCAATGACGAATTTGCGGGCAGCGCGCCTTAGGGTGTCATCGTCGTCGCCCGCGTTGAAGAATTGAATTCGCAGGGTCTTGCCCTCAGCGAGCCCAGCTGCCTTCATGCCGTCACGGATGCCGTCGCGTATGATGTCGGCCGTCTGCTCGGAACCGGTCGCCAGGATCGAGACGAGCTTCTGCTGCGCCGAGGCCGGGAAGGCCAGCAGGGCAAGCAGCGCCAGCAAAGACGCGATCAGGGCGCGAAGTCTAAACACTCAATATTCCGTTCACGGACTGTCCGACGAGCGACCGGGCCCAGCGCCTGGCCGGGAGGCCAAAGCGCGCCTCGACCTGCTCGGCGCGGGATAATAACCTTTCCAGCGGAACCTCAAGGGCCGGGCCCTTGAATGCCAGCACGATCTGGTTGCCTGCGTCGATTTGCGGCAGCGTCAGAATACGGCCTTCAAAAGCGCGACTCAGGTTGCGTATATTGCGCGCGAAGCTTTCGTGGGCGCCAAACAGATTCACAGTCAGCACGCCGGGGCTGGCCAGGCTGCGCCGGCAATCCGCGTAAAACTCCTGCGTGCCGCGAACCGGACCCCGCGCCTGCCCATCGTAGAGGTCGACCATGAGCGCTGCGAAGCGCTCCGCGCGCGCAGGGTCGCGCACCCAGCGCGCTGCGTCGTCGTGATCAATCGTCAGGCGCTCTGGCCGGGGGAGCCTGAAATACGTGCCACACGCCGCAGTCACGAGCGGATTCCATTCGACGATCTCAAGCGGATTGCGCAGGTGCGCGAGGCAGAATCGCGCCATTGAGCCGGCGCCAAGGCCGAGTTGTGCGATCGGCTGACTGGCCGGCGGCGCCAGAAACAAGAGCCATGACATCATTTGCGCGGTGTACTCAAGGATCAGTTGCGTGGGTTTGCGCACCCACATGGCACCCTGAATCCACTCAGACCCGAAATGCAGGTAGCGCACTCCCCCCGACTCGGATATGGTCGGTACATCAGTAGTCATCGGCCTGGTTGACACGTTGGCTTCCTCGAAAGCAGACGAGACGAGAATACCACCCATCTTGCGGAAAATATCGCGACAATGTAGAATCGCGGGTTGTTTGACGGATACGTTGTCGGATTGATCGCAGAGCTTTTGCGCGTGCGTCTGGCTGGCGACCCAACTCACCCCAAAGGACCCACCATGAAAGAAGGCATTCACCCCGAATATCGCGACGTGGTATTCGTCGATCTGCAGACGGGCAACAAATTCGTCACGCGCTCGACCCTCAACAGCCGCGAAACGATCGAAATGGATGGCAAGACCTATCCGCTGTTCAAATGCGACGTGACGTCTGAATCGCATCCTTTCTACACTGGCGCCCAAACCCGGATCGTTGAAACCGGTCGCGTCGAGAAATTCCGCGCGCGCTTCGCCCGCACTTCCGGCGCCAAGAAGGCCACCGCCTGATTGCGTCCGACGGGCATGCAGCCGTGACCGAGGGCAGCCAATGGCTGCCCTTTTTACATCCGGCTTCACACCCTGGCCCGAGCAACCCGGCCACTCGTTCCTGATCAGACCCCTAAGCAGCACAACAGGTTAAAGTTACGCGTGCTCACCCGAACCCAGTCCACTCCAGCAAGGCTTACCGCCGTCGCGACCGTCAAGCCTCCCCGGTTGGCGCTGGTGGCGCTTTGCCTGGCATATATCGCGTTCGGTCTGTTCGAACGGGACCCCTGGAAGACGGACGATGTGGTCTGGCTCGCGACCATGCTATCAGCGCTCGACCTCGGCGGCAACGCCTGGCTGATGCCGCAGGTGGGTCCCATGGCTCTGCCCCAGGAAGGTCCGCTCGTCATGTGGACCGGCGCAGGGTTGATTCTGCTTCTGGGATCCTGGGTCGGGGATATCGCCGCATCCCGCATCACCAATCTTGTCTGGTTCTCCATCACTCTCTGGTCCATGTGGTACGGCACCTACCTGCTTGGCAGGCGGCCGGAGGCGCAACCGCTCGCGCTGCCTTTCGGTGGTGAGCCCACCGTCAAGGATTACGGACGGATGCTGGCCGACGCTGCCCTGCTGCTGCTGCTGGCCACGGTCGGCATCCTGGTGCGGGTACACGAAACATCGGTGGTACCCGCCATCATGGCCTGGCAAGCGCTGGCCTATTATTCACTCGCCAGGATGCTGGACAAACCGCTACAGGGAGCAACGACCCTTGGAGTGGCGCTCGCCTGCGCTTTCCTGACACGGGCCTGGCCCGGCACCTTGCCGATCCTGCTGGCCGTTCCACTCGCCTTCCGACCCGGCAGCGCACTCTGGCCGTCACGCCGCTGGATGCTCTGGTCACTGCTCCTGGCGCTTGCGCTGGGGCTTGCCTGGTGGTTGCCCGCAAGCCGGCTTGATCCCGACTGGATGGAGGCATGGCTGAACTGGAATGCCTCGTTCTTCGGGGTGGCGAACCTGGACGTCATTCTGCGTCCGCTGCGCGACCTGCCCTGGTTTCTCTGGCCGACCTGGCCTCTGGCCGCGCTCGCGCTCTGGCAATGGCGGCGCTGGATTAACGCGCCACATATCTGGATTCCGCTGGCTTTCGTTCTGGGCGTGTTGCTGGTGCTACCCGTCACGACAGAACACACCGAGTCCGAATATGTGCAGCTTGCCGTGCCTCTCGCGGTGCTCGCCGCGTTCGCGCTCCCAACGATGCGGCGAGGCGTCGTCAATACGCTGGACTGGTTTGCGCTGATGTGTTTTTCGGTCACGATCGCCTGCGCCTGGATCGGTTGGTTCGCTCTGCATTTCGGGATTCCGAAACAGATCTCCATCAACATCGGCAGGCAGACTCACGGATTTGAGCCGCATCTGCTCTGGACGAGCGTTGTGGCCGGCCTGATCGTCACGCTGGCCTGGGTAGGACTGGTGGTCTGGCGAGTGCGCGTGCACCCGAGCGTCCTCTGGCGCGGCTCAATGCTGTGCGCTGCGGGCATCACCTTCACCTGGGTGCTTCTGGTGCTGCTGTGGATGCCGGCAATCGATTACGTTCGGAGTTACCGCCCCATGTCCTCCGAGCTACGCTCCGCGCTGACCGCCCTCGAGAGCAAAGCCGGCGGCCCGGTCTGCGTGCGCGCGCAGGGGCTGTCGCTGGGCCCGCGCGCATCCCTTTACGTCTTCGACAAAATCACCTTCACCTACGATTC
>JADZBO010000229.1 GCA_020851995.1 Burkholderiaceae bacterium | reverse complement strand
CGCCCGGACTCGCACGCACACCAAGGCGTTGCTCCAGTTCTTTGACGCTGCGTTGTATGTCGGGCGTTGCGAAGACGATGTGATCGACTGCAATCGGTTGCGTGTGTCGCCCCGCGGAATCAGCGAGCACGGTCATCGGTAGCGCAGTGAGCAGCGCCAGCAGGCGGCGTTTCAAGATGACCACTCCCATTGATCGAATCTTTTGCGGACCAGAACAACACCAGAACAACTCGGGAACAACCGGACATCGTCCGACGAATCCATTTATTACATCTGTGGACAACCTTATCACACGTCGATACTCACCACCTGCAACGAGCTCCCGGACAAGCGCCAGCTCCAGCACAACAACATAACCGTGGTGCGCTACCGCCAAGGCCAAGGCTCGACCAACGGCCGCAACATAATTGTGAACCCGGCCTCAGAGCTTCGCTTGCTTGGCGTTTTAGTCCGCATGCCAAGGATTGAAGCCACGGTCATCTGCCCACCAAGGAAACAACCGAGCCACCTCGATTCATCGAGCGTGTCAACGCAGGCGGCGGCGAGTGGACGCCGCCAGAGTTGTGTTGCGCGGCGCGCATGCGTTCTGCCGCTTGGAAAGTCACTATGACAGAGTAATTTCTCAGACAATAGCAAAGTAGATTTTTTGTTAATACCAGAGTAAAATTTCTGGTAATAACAGAGTGAATTTATGAACCAGTCTGCTGCAAAAAAAGGCCATCCTGAGCTTGCTGCGGCTCTGCGTACTCTCAAGCGGCTGCAAGAAAAGCACCAGGGGGTCGTTGAGGCCTCGGACCTTTCCGAGGCGCACCGCGTCCTGCTGACGGACACGGGGTTTTTGAGGCCCATCGTGAAGGGCTGGTACGTCTGCGGTAACCCTCGCGATGGCGCTGGGGACACCACGTCATGGTACGCCACCTACTGGGCCTTCGTGTCGGGTTACCTCAGCAAGCGGTTCGGCAAGCGCTACTGCCTGAACCCCGAGGCTTCGTTGATGCTGCACACGGGCAACACCACCGTTCCCCGCCAGGTCACGTGCGTCACCATCGAAAGCGGAACGTACAAGGTGGAATTGCCTTTTGCCACCTCGTTGCTCATCTACCCCCATCCCAAGAACGTGCCAGCCTCGCGCGTAGAGACTAGAGGCCTACAGGTCTGGTCCGTAACGGACGCGTTGTGCATGACGGGACCGCAATTCTTCAAGAACAACCCCCGTGAGGCAGAAATCGCGCTCGCCATGGTGCGCAATGCTTCGGAACTGCTGACGACGCTGCTCGCGGGGGACATGCTGGTGACATCAGCAGCCCGGCTGGCCGGCGCTTTCGAGTTCGTCAAGCGCCCGGACGACGCAGCGCGGATCGTCAAGGCGTTCGCCCAGGTTAAGGTCAACCTCAAGCCAGTGAACCCTTTCGGGTTCGCCGAGCCCACGCTTGAGCCGACCCGGGATCGCTCCCCTTACGTGTTGCGCCTGCGGTCCATGTGGGCGGGGTGGCGCCAAGATGTCATCGACGCCTTCCCGCCGGCGCCGGGGCGCAGCCAGAACACCCCCGACTACCTCGCGCAGGTCGAGGAGCGCTACGTCTCGGATGCCTACAACTCCCTTTCCATCGAAGGCTACCGCGTCACCGACGAACTGATTGAACGAGTCGCGCGCGGCGACTGGGACCCCGACGGAGACCCGGAGCACGACAAGACGAGGGATGCGTTGGCGGCGCGCGGGTATTACCAGGCGTTCCACTCGGTCAAAGACAGCATCAGTAAGGTGCTCGCGGGAGAGGACGCTGGCACCACTGTTGGCCGCGACCACCATGATTGGTACGCCGAGTTGTTCGGCCCAGCGGTCTCTGCCGGCATTGTGGAGCGCAGCCAACTGGCCGGCTACCGCAGCGGCCCGATCTTCATTCGGAACTCGATGCACACGCCCGTGCCCCGAGAGGCCATCCTTGACTCTTTGGAAGCGCTCTGGGACCTGCTGAAAGCGGAGCCAGAGGCATCGGTCCGGGCGGTCCTGGGACACCACATCTTCGTGTTCATCCATCCGTACTTCGACGGGAATGGGCGAATCGGCCGGTTCCTGATGAATGTTCTGCTGGCCTCCGGTGGCTACCCCTGGACGGTGATCCGAGTGAGTCGACGCGATGTGTACATGAAGGCCCTTGAGGCAGCGAGCGTGGAAGGTCAGATTACCCCTTTGGCGCAGTTCATTGCCCAGGAGATGGCGGAGTGGTCGCCAGAGCGCGAACCTAAGAAGGTGAAACCTTGAGCTATCGCGCTAACTGTGGCCTCAGGTTGTTCGTCAAGTCATCCGCCTGGAGGCGCGCTTTGAGCCAACCCGCGGTCACGATAGGCCGGAATCGACGGTCACGAAAACCGGAACACGCTGTCGCGAAGGCGGGGAACATTCCGCCGGAGTAATTTCTCGTACACCCCCGCGCGTTCCCATGTGTCGGGCGGGTCGTAGTCGCGGTTTGCGTCGATAACGCCGACACTTATTGGAAAATCCAGACCTTAACTGGATCCTACAACATCAAACGTCGATATTCGCCGCCTGCAACGCATGCGTTTCAATAAACTCCCTGCGCGGCTCGACATCGTCGCCCATCAGCGTGGTGAAGATCTGATCGGCCGCGATCGCGTCCTCGATCTGCACACGCAAGAGGCGGCGCACCTTGGGATCCATCGTGGTTTCCCAGAGCTGCTCGGGGTTCATTTCACCCAGACCTTTGTAGCGCTGCTTGCTGACGCTGCGCTCGGCCTCCGCGCGTAACCACTGGATGGCTTCGCGGAAATCGGAAATCGGCGACTCCTTGCGCTTTTCGCCTTCGCCACGGGAAACCGCGGCGCCTTTGCCGATCAGGCCCTGGAACGTGGCGGCCGCCCGCGCAAGCACCGCGTAATCCGGACCGGCGACGAAATCTGCATCGATCACGGTCGCGCGGATATTGCCGTGATGCCTGCGCCGGATGACCAGGCGGTATTTTTCCGAAGGCGCAAAGAACTCAGACGTCACTTGGACATCGTGCGGCAGCACCGGGTCATGTAAAGCCGCCTGCAGGGTATGCGCCGCTTCCTGCGCCTGCTCTTCGGTGTCAAGCGCAATCGTGACGCCACCGACAATCGCCGACAGCGTGGGTACATCCATGAACCGTCCCAGCCGTGCGATCACGCCGTCGGCCAGTACATACTGCCGCGCAAGCTCTGCCAGCGCGTCTCCCGAAATGGTGTCGGCGCCCTCGGACGGAATCAGTCGCGCATCCTTGAGCGCAAGCTGCATCATGTACAAAGACTCTTCGACCTCATCTTTGAGGTAACGCTCGTCCTTGCCAACCCGCACTTTGTACAACGGCGGCTGAGCAATGTAGACATGCCCGCGCTCGACCAGCAAGGGCATCTGGCGATAGAGCAGCGTCAGCAGCAGTGTGCGGATGTGCGCACCGTCGACGTCCGCGTCGGTCATGATGATGATGCGGTGATAGCGCAACTTGTCGACGTTGAAGTCCGGACCGATACTGGTGCCGAGCGCGGTGATCAGCGTGGTGATCTGCTCGCTGGCGATCAGCCGGTCGAAGCGGGCCTTTTCGACGTTCAGCACCTTGCCGCGCAGCGGCAGGATCGCCTGGAACTTGCGGTCGCGACCCTGCTTGGCGGAGCCGCCGGCCGAGTCGCCCTCGACGATGTAGATTTCGCATAGTGCGGGATCTTTTTCCTGGCAATCCGCCAGTTTGCCGGGCAGACCGGCGCCCTCCAGCACGCTCTTGCGGCGGGTCATTTCGCGGGCCTTGCGGGCCGCTTCGCGCGCGCGCGCTGCCTCGACAACCTTCGAGCACAAGGCCTTGGCGTCGACCGGGTTTTCAAGCAACCAGGTTTCCAGCGTGCGTGCAACGGCCTCTTCGACGGCGGGCCGCACTTCGCTGGAAACCAGTTTGTCCTTGGTCTGGCTGCTGAACTTCGGCTCAGGCACCTTGACCGACAGCACGCAGGTCAGGCCTTCGCGCATATCGTCGCCCGAGGTCTCGACCTTGGCCTTCTTGGCGAGCTCGTTGTCGGCAATGTACTTATTGATGATGCGCGTCATGGCGGCGCGCAAGCCGGTCAGGTGGGTACCGCCATCCCGCTGGGGGATGTTGTTGGTAAAACAGAGTACCTGTTCGTTGTAGCCGTCATTCCACTGCATGGCGACTTCAACACCGACGAGCGACCCGCCGGCGTTCGATTCGGTTGCGACCGAGAAAACGTTCGGGTGCAGCACCGTCTTGCTGCGGTTGATGTATTCGACGAAACCCTTCACGCCTCCGGAGAACGCAAAGTTCTCTTCCTTACCCTGGCGCTGGTCCACCAGGCGAATCTTCACGCCATGGTTCAGGAACGACAGCTCGCGCAGGCGCTTGGACAGGATCTCGTAGTGGTACTCGACGTTATTGAAAATCTCGGTGTCGGCCAGGAAGTGCACTTCCGTGCCGCGCTTTTCCGTCGTACCGGTCACCGCCAGGGGCGCCACACGTGCGCCACGGTGAAACTCCATCTCGAACTTTTTGCCATCGCGCCGGATGATCAGCTTTAACCAGGAGGACAGCGCGTTGACGCACGATACGCCCACCCCGTGCAGGCCGCCCGAAACCTTGTAGGAGTTCTGGTCGAACTTGCCGCCCGCATGCAACTCGGTCAGCACGATTTCCGCAGCGCTGCGGCCGAACTCGTCGTCCTTGTGGATGTCGGTTGGAATGCCCCGGCCGTTGTCGGTCACCGAGATCGAGTTATCCGCATGGATGGTGACGACGATCTCGTCGCAGTGCCCGGCCAGTGATTCGTCGATCGCGTTGTCGACGACCTCAAAAACCATGTGGTGCAGGCCCGTACCATCGGACGTATCGCCGATGTACATGCCCGGGCGCTTGCGCACGGCCTCCAGGCCCTTGAGCATCTTGATGGAGTCGGCGCCATATGCTTCGCTTTCGGGCATTTGATTCTGTTCTGACATTTCTAGATCCGCATGGGCATGACGACATAACGGAATGACTCGTCGTCAGGCAGGGTAAGCAGGGCCGAAGCATTCGCGTCCGGCTGGATGGACCAGCGCACGGTCTCGGTCTTGATGTTAGAGAGGAAGTCGAGCAGGTAGCTGACATTGAAACCGACATCGAGGGCTTCGTAGCTGTAATCGATGTCGATTTCCTCTTGCGCCTCTTCCTGCTCGGCGTTGGTCGAGGAAATCTTCATCAGATTCTGGCCCAGTTGAATCCGGACGCTGCGGAACTTGTCGGTGGTCAGAATCGCCGCGCGCTGCAGGCAGCCCAGCAACATGTCGCGCGAGATGTCGAAATGGCGCGTGTATGTTGTCGGGATCACGCGATTGAAGTCAGGGAACTTGCCCTCGACGAGCTTGGAAATCAGCTCGACCTGGCCGAACGTGAAGCGAATCTGCCCCGCGGCAACGTCGATGGTGACCGGCTCGTCGCTATCGTCCAGCAAGCGCTGCATTTCGAGCACGGTCTTGCGTGGCACGATGACTTCATGGCGGGTCTCGATACCGTCGGCTGCCGTGGCACTGTGGGCCAGACGGTGACCATCCGTGGCCACGGCGCGCAAGCGACCCGGCTCGAACACCAGCAGCATGCCGTTGAGGTAGTAGCGGATGTCCTGTTGCGCCATTGCAAAGTGCACCATATTGAAGAGGTGCTTGAGCGTCTTGCGCGACAAGGTCAGGGACGCGTCCCAGCGCTCGGGCTGGGCCATCGTGGGGAACTCAGTGGCTGCCAGCGTTTGCAATGAGAACCGGCTCTTGGCGGCCTGAACGGCCAGCTTGCCCCCGCTCGTCGCAAGGCGGACATCGCCGCTATCGGGCAGCGCGCGCAGAATGTCGACGAGCTTGCGCGCGGCAACGGTCAGCGACTCGTTATCGTTGCCGACGCCAAAATCCGCGTGCGTCGTGATCTGCACCTCGAGATCGGTCGCGATGAACGAAACGGTCGACCCCTGCTTGCGCAGGAGAATATTGGCCAGGATCGGCAGCGTATGCCGCCTTTCGACAATCCCGGCTACCGTGGACAGCGGTTTGAGCAGCGCATCGCGAGGGGTCTGGACGAGTTGCATGAATTAGCCCTTTAGAGTTTGTTCGAGTACGTGCAGGGTATGGTTGAGTTCGGTCTGCTTTCCACGCAGATCCGAAATCTTTCGCACGGCGTGAAGCACCGTCGTGTGATCGCGCCCGCCAAAGTGTTCGCCGATTTCGGGCAGGCTTTTTTGCGTCAGCTCCTTGGCAAGGTACATCGCCACCTGACGCGGCATGGCGATGTTGGCGGGCCGGCGCTTTGAATGCATGTCCGCAACCTTGATCTTGTAAAAATCCGCCACCGTCTTCTGAATGTTTTCAACGGTGATCTGGCCGTTCGAAACGGACAGCAGATCCTTGAGCGCATCCTTGCAGATATCGACGTTGACAACCTCGCGGCCATGAAACCGCGCATAGGCAAGCACCTTGCGCAGGGCGCCTTCAAGCTCCCGCACGTTGCTGCGCAAGTGCTTGGCAATGAAGAACGCAACCTCCTCCGGCATGGCCAGCCCCTCGGACTCCGCCTTGCGCAACAGGATGGCCACCCGCATTTCGAGTTCGGGCGGCTCGATGGCAACCGTCAGGCCTGAGTCGAACCGCGAGATCAAGCGCGTATCGATCCCGGCGAGCTCCTTGGGATAGGTGTCGCTGGTAATGATGATCTGTTTGCGCTGGGCTACCATCGCCTCGAACGCATAAAAGAACTGTTCCTGCGTTGCCGATTTACCGGAGAAAAACTGGATATCGTCGATCAGCAGCAGATCAAGCGAATGATAGTAGCGTTTGAACTCGTCGAACGCCTTGCGCTGGTATGCCTTGACCACATCGGACACGTACTGGTCCGCATGGACGTATCGCACGCGCGCGCCGTTTCCGGCCGCGACGATTGCGTTTCCGATCGCGTGGATGAGGTGCGTTTTGCCGAGGCCCACACCGCCATACAGAAACAGCGGGTTGTACGATGTGCCGGGGTTTTCAGCGACCTGGATGGCGGCAGCGCGGGCGAGTTGATTGGCTTTGCCGGTGACGAAGTTCTCGAACGTCAGTTCGGTATTCAGCCGCGACTTTTCGTCAACGGAGATGACCGGCGCGGCGCTTGCAGCAGGTGTCGGGACTGCCGGCGCGAGAGTACCGGGCGAGGCCGCGGCAATCGCGGCATTGGCGACCGGCGACGCTTCCGGTTGGGCACGCGCGGGCTTGGCTCCATTGGCGAGGCCTGCCGGCAACTCGAACATTACCTCGACCGGGCGGTTGTACCATTCAGAGGCAAAGCGCTCGATCTGGTTCGTGAAGTTCTTGCGCACCCAGTCAAGCTTGAAACGGTTGGGTGCGCACACGCGCAGCCTGGATGACGATTCGTCATAGGCGAGCGGAACCAGTGGACGAATCCACGCATTCATTTGCTGGGGGGGAACTTCCTGCTCAAGCCGGTTGACGCAGGACTGCCAGAACTCGTTCATGTGACTCGCTGATCAAACCCCGATTCTACCCTGCCCGGAGGGAAGTTATCCACAGGTGCGGATGCGGATTAGCCCGTACGATTTCCTAACTATTTGACTAACCTCGCATTTTTTGATGAAATGGAGGGCTTTCCGGGGTCAATCCCACCCTCTTACTCGCTCTTTTGTTCGGGCACATATCATGAAACGTACCTTCCAGCCTTCCGTCACCCGCCGTAAACGCACCCACGGTTTTCGCGTGCGCATGAAAACCCGCGGCGGTCGTGCCGTCATCAACGCCCGTCGTGCCAAGGGCCGCAAGCGTCTGGCCGTCTGATCAGCCTGATCGCGCCTGTCGCGCCAAGAGTGGCGCGCCGGACGAGCCAGCCGTGATTTCTCGCGCCACGTTCCCTGCGGCGGCGCGTTTGCTCCGCCCCACTGAATTCGCCGCCGGCCTGGCCGGCAGGCGGGTCGCCCGTGGGGCGTATTTCGTGGTAACGACCGCGCGGCCAGCACCTGCGGAAGATGGCACGACACCGAAGCCCATCGCCCGGCTCGGTCTGATCATTGCTAAACGGTTCGCCCAGCGCGCGTCCACCCGCAACGCGCTCAAGCGGGTGCTGCGAGAGGCCTTTCGCGCCCGACGCTCCGAACTCGAAGCCGCAGACTATGTCGTGCGACTGCATCGGCGCATCGAGCCCTGTTCACTGACCGCCCTCAAGTCCGCCGCGCGACTCGAAGCAGATACCCACTTTGCCCGGGCGATCGCCAAAACATGATGCGCGCTCTGCTGATCGCCCCGATTCGGGCATACCGCTATTTGCTGAGTCCCTGGCTGGGCAGCGCCTGCCGGTTTACGCCGACCTGTTCAGCCTACGCCATCGAGTCAATCGACACCTGGGGTGCAGGACGCGGCAGTTGGCTGGCCTTACGCAGAATCTCTCGCTGCCATCCCTGGTGTCAGGGAGGGCATGACCCGGTTCCGTTGCGCTTCCCCAGGCCCGCGCCTGACGGCGTTCCTGTCACACGCAGTCATTCAGAATGACGCTAAACTGCCTGCCTGCCCAAGCTGGCTCTCTATTGATTAGGCAATAATGGATATTCGACGCACCATCCTGCTGATGATCTTCTCGCTTTCACTGCTGATGCTGTGGAACAACTGGCAGGTTCATCAGGGTCAACAGCCACTCTTCGGGGTTAAGCCCGCCGCCTCGACTGCAAAAGACGGCCCCGCGGCCGGTCAGACCAATCCAAACGCAGGGGTTCCGTCCTCTCCGGCGGTTGCCGGCGCCAGCGCCTCCGCAAATGCCGCGGTTCCTGCCAGCGCGCCCGCAGCAGCAGCTCAAACCGTCTCCATCAAGACCGATGTGCTCAGACTGACCTTTGATTTGCAGGGCGCGCAGCTTGTGGAGGCCGAGCTCCTGAAGTTCCCCTCGTCGGATGACAAGGGCACCCCCGAGCTGCTGCTGCAGCGAAACAAGGACCGCACCTACATTGTGCAATCGGGTTTGACGGGCGCCCCCGCGGAAGCTCCGTTTCCGTCGCATCTGGCGGCCTTCACTATGGTCAGTGACGCGCTCGAACTCACCGGCGACACCCTCGCGGTCAAGTTTGCGTCCGAAGCCGGCGGCGTGCGCCTGATCAAAACGTTCACCCTGCATCGTGGCAGCTACGCGATCGAGGTCGAACACCACATCGAGAACCTGTCCGCGCAACCCGTTTCACCCTTCGTATACCTCCAGATCACGCGAGACAGTTTTGATCCGGCCGCAGCCAGCACCCTGCCGGCGATCTTCACCGGCCCCGCGGCCTTCGTAGGCGCGGCGATTTACTCCGAACAGGACAAATTCCAGAAAGTCACCTTCACCGACATCGAAAAGCACAAGTCCAAGTACATCAATCAAGCGGACAACGGCTGGTTCGCGATGGTTCAGCATTATTTCGTTACGGCCTGGGTGCCCCCCCAGGGCAAAAACCGCAATTATGAAGTCGCCGAGCTAGGGAAAAACCTTTTTGCCGTCCGCAGTCTTGAGCCGGTAGGTGCCATCAATCCGGGCAGCAACGTCGCCATCCATTCCAAGCTCTGGGTCGGTCCGCAGGATCAAAACTCGCTCGAAGCGCTCGCTCCCGGACTTGAACTGGTCGTCGATTACGGAATGCTCACGATCATCGCCAAGCCACTGTTCGCTTTGATGACCTGGCTGCACGCGTTGCTCGGAAACTGGGGCTGGACCATCATCGCGCTGACCTGCCTGATCAAGGCGGCGTTCTACCCCCTCTCTGCGGCGAGCTATCGCTCCATGGCGAAGATGAAGCAAGTCGGCCCGCGGATGCAGGCGCTCAAGGAGAAGTTCGGCGACGACCGCCAGAAGCTCAACGCGGCCATGATGGAAATGTACCGCACCGAAAAAATCAATCCGCTCGGTGGCTGCCTGCCGATCGTGGTCCAGATCCCGGTGTTCATCTCCCTGTATTACGTCTTGCTCTCCAGCGTCGAATTGCGCGATGCGCCCTGGATTTTCTGGGTACAGGATCTCGCAACCCGTGACCCCTACTTCATTCTGCCCGCCATCATGATGGCGACCATGTTCCTGCAGATGAAACTGAACCCGACCCCCCCGGATCCGGTCCAGGCCAAGGTCATGATGTTCATGCCGTTGGTCTTTGGCGGAATGATGTTCTTTTTCCCGTCCGGTTTGGTACTTTACTGGTGCGTCAACAATATTCTGTCGATCGCACAGCAGTGGTATATCACCCAAAAGATGGCTGCTGTGGCGGCAACTCCGCATCGCTGATGCCGCGCGCAGTATCCGAACCGATCGCAGCCATTGCAACCGCCCCGGGTCGGGGCGGGATCGGGGTAGTCAGAGTTTCGGGCCCCGATCTGGGGCCCTTTGTGATTGATTTGCTGGGCCGCGCGCTTGCGCCACGCCAGGCCAGCTACCTCGCATTCCCTGATGACGACGGCAAGGCGATCGACCGGGGTATCGCCATTTATTTTCCCGGACCGCACTCGTACACCGGTGAAGATGTGCTCGAGTTACAAGGGCACGGCGGGCCGGCCGTGCTGCGACACTTGCTGCGTCGATGCCTTTCGCTTGGTCGCGATCGCGGTATGCGGCTCGCGCACGCAGGCGAATTCACGCAACGCGCCTTTCTGAACGACAAAATCGACTTGGCTCAGGCCGAAGCCATCGCTGACTTGATCGACGCATCCTCGGAGGCCGCCGCACGCGCCGCCGCGTCGTCGCTGCACGGAGAGTTTTCACGCAGAATCCATTCGCTGACTGCCCGCATCGTCGATCTGCGCATGCTGGTGGAAGCAACGCTGGATTTTCCCGAGGAAGAAATCGAGTTTCTGGAAAAACACCACGCCAGTGATCGTCTTGCTGCCTTGCAATCGGATCTGGAAAGCATCCTGAGCCAATCCCGGCAAGGTCTGATTCTGCGAGAAGGCCTGCATGTGGTTTTGGCCGGCGAACCCAATGTCGGTAAGTCGAGCCTGCTCAACGCGCTTTCAGGTGATGATGTCGCGATCGTAACGGAGATCGCCGGCACCACGCGTGACAAGGTTTCGCAACAGATCCTCCTGGAAGGCGTTCCCGTTACGGTGACCGACACGGCAGGCCTTCGCGACACGCAGGACCCCATCGAAGCACTTGGAATCGAACGAACCTGGGCCGAAATCCGCCGTGCGGACGTCGTGCTGCACTTGCTCGATGCACGGGCGCCCGCCGCAGTGCTCGACGCACAGATTGATGCCGCGCGCGCACGGCAAAGCGTCGTATTGCAAGTGTTCAACAAGGTCGATTTGCTGAATGATGTTCCGGTTTTACCGGTTGGCGCTCTGGCTGTTTCAGCTAAGCAAGGTGCGGGCCTGGATCAGTTACGCGAGCGGTTGCTGCACCTTGCAGGCTGGAACCCGGGTGGGGAATCTCCCTGGCTCGCAAGGCAACGTCACATCGACGCGCT
This sequence comes from Burkholderiaceae bacterium, assembly GCA_020851995.1. Classification (GTDB taxonomy): domain Bacteria; phylum Pseudomonadota; class Gammaproteobacteria; order Burkholderiales; family Burkholderiaceae_B; genus Zwartia. The sequence goes on along the minus strand of JADZBO010000229.1, from coordinate 174 downwards.
CGAACAAGCCCGCAGGCATCTTGAACACGCGATGGAGCATGCCCGGCAAGATGATCGGGTGCTCGATCTGTTTGCCGAAGAGTTGCGCCTTGCGCACGATAGCCTGGGACTCATTACCGGGAAAATGCTCCCGGACGACCTGTTGGGAGAAATATTCTCGCGGTTTTGTATTGG
>JADZBO010000228.1 GCA_020851995.1 Burkholderiaceae bacterium | reverse complement strand
TGGGTTGAGGGTCCTGTTGCCTACTGGCGAGGGTACCCTACGGCCATTGAAAATGGCCCGACGCTGATGGTCAGTGCATTCATGCCTGCTTCTGTTTGCGCATCAAATTCGCAATCCTTTTATTTTTTCCGTCACTTCACTTCCTGATTTTTCCGGCGGCATGTCGTCCGGGGCTTGTTCACTTGCATAGGCAATATCCTGCCCCCGGTGCATTCAGTAAAACATCCATGTAAGATACCATTCAATATATAAATAAATGTACTATGTTTTAATATATCGTTTCTTCGACGCGATCCTGAAGTTTTTCACCCGAGTCAGGCTGTCTGACTCATCGGAGTCCCTCTGTGTGCGAATGACTGGCCATGTCGAGCTCCCAACCGGCGAGGCTGACCTTTTCGCTGCATGCGTTAGCGTCTCACGCAGGCAAAGAAGATAGCTCCCGCGACGGCTGGGGCGTTGCGTTTTATCAGGGACTCGACGTTGCGCGTGAAGCGGCTAAGCGCGGTTCGGGTCTGGCTGGTTTGCACTTACTCAGGCATTTGTGAATATGATCAGCGAAGCATTCAGGGATCTACGACTTACGCTCTCAACTTGTGGATGGCGTTGTGCACTGTTGATGCTTGTCGTCGTGGGGGTGCTCGTGTCGGCATATTTTGTCACACCAACACCACCTGTCGCCGGACTGTGCAGTGTCTATAACTAGCGCTGCGCCTGCTCACCAGACCACAACGTGACTGTCGACCTATTTCCCCCTGCGAACTATTTTGTTGGATCAGCCTGCAAGAATTTAAAAGGCGCTGCTGCCTTAAACAAACTGGCTGTATTGCCTGAATAGACCTTACCTCCCGCCACTTCAAGTTTCTTGACTGGCGCATTTTCGGAAAAATCCAGGTCACTAAAATTGACCCAGAATGTATTCGGGCTTGTCGCAGAATCAAAGTAATACACCAGGTTCTTCTGGTCCGAAACCGTCCGCCAGATGGTCGATGAGATGTTGGGCTGATCGGGCGTACCAATGCCAAGAGGAACCCCGACGCTACGCACCACACCCAAGGTACTTGCGACAGCCTGGTAATCAAATCTTCCGTCCGGCACCGCGCTGATGTAATTCTTGTCCGCGCTTTTCGGAATCGCATTGATCAAAAATGACGCCCTTGCAAAGCGGTCGGCTGCACGATTGGTTCCTGGCAGAAAGGTCAATCCCCCAATCTGCGTCCAATAGGCATTTAACACCAGTTGCTGATCGAAACTTGGTGAGTTCGTCATGACCAGATATTGTCTGCTGTGGTGAACGACTAATTTGCCACCGATGTACTCAAAAATGGCCGAGTCACCCGTTGCATCGGAAATCGAGAGATGCAAGGCGCCGGCATGGCCGTTCGGAAGCATCGGTGCAATGATGCGAAACGGCTCCGTCTGCAGATGCGTAACAGCCTGTGCGACGGTCGCAAAGTTGTCGAGCACATATTGTGCCCATGACGAGATCGACATGGGCGGCTTGTTGTCATCCGGCGTGCCGTAATCCGACTCAACCAGGTAGAGCAGATTGGCAACCAATCCCTTTTCATTCATGCCGTCCGCGGATCCGACCTCATAGCCGGCGGCCACAACGCTTCCGTATTTGGAAATCCAGCTCGTCGATGCGGAACCCGCGGCGCCATTCCGGGCGATACCTCTGGGGAAGAGATACAGATTGGACTGCATATCCTCGACCCAATCCATTGACCGGCCCGTAATGACCGTATTATTTTCACCAAGGTAGAGAACGCGTGTGCACATAGGTCATCCAGGAGGGTGTCGAAATCAGTGAGGCTTCCTGGAGTTATATCACTCGACTCGTAGATACCCAGTGTGGGAAGGCATTAACAATCGTCAACAGGTGTCAACTCAATATGAATGTCATGCTTTTCCCGTTTGAATACAAGGCATTGGTGATCGGCTCTAGTGGCGCCATCGGCCAGGCTTTCGTGCAGGCGTTTAACAAGGATTCGCATTGCTCGTTGGTTGAGACGGTTTCGCGAGCCCAAGGGGGGTTGTTTGATCTGAATGATCCCGCAACCATTGCCGCAGCCGCCAGCCAGATCGCTGCGCACGGCCCGTTTCATGTGATTGTCGATGCGACCGGCGCACTGGTCATTGATGGCATCGGCCCGGAAAAGGCCATGCGCGCCTTGCGTCAGGATAGTCTGATGAACTCGTTTCAGGTCAATGCCATCGGGCCGGCTCTGGTGTTGCGCGAATTCGCCCCCTTGCTCGCCAGCGGTCGCACAATCTATGCAAAGCTCTCCGCCAGAGTCGGCAGCATCGCCGACAACAAACTGGGCGGTTGGTACGGGTACCGGGCCTCGAAAGCCGCGCTCAACATGCTGTTGCAGACTGCCGCCATCGAGCTGCAACGCAAGAACCCCGAATTGCTGGTTGTCGCATTGCAGCCAGGCACGGTGAGATCGGAGTTATCAAAACCTTTCGCCGTTGGGATCGAATCGACACTGGCGCCCGAGGACTCAGTCGCCGGCATGCTCTCTGCCCTTGCGGCGATCGCGCCGCGACACGGCGCCCACTTCATCGATTACCGGGGCAACGAAATTCCCTGGTAGGTCGGGCTGTTCAGTAATGTCCGGACGTCCCAAATCCAAGGCTTCTCTCGACATTCCGGACGAGATTGACAAGTCTTGGACCAAAGTTCCTGTCTAATTCGTCCTGGCTGGTCTCGTATGTCGGCAGGGTCAGATTGAATGCCAGGGGCACTCCATTGAACTGCGCCCGAAGCGGCACTGCGACCGCGGCCAAGTTCGGCTGCCAGTCCCCAATTGCCGTGCAAAAGCCCTTCTCGCGAATTTCCCCGATCGCAGGCTGCATCGCTCCCGCGAATTTACGCCAATCCTCCTGATGCAATTCCCTCAGACGCGCCAGGATTCGCGTGCGGTCGTCACTGCTGTGTGCACTCAATAGGGCACGTCCCATTGCAGTGCGGAGCAGTGGCCGTGTCGATCCAATTCCGGGATTCGTGAAGTTTGTCTCTGCGCCACGGACGGTTTCGATGTAGACGACTTGCAGCCGATCGCGCATGCCGATGGAGACAGGGCCATGCGCAATCTTCGAGAGTTCAAGCATCTCCGGCGCAGCAACCTGACGGATCGTCATCTGCGAAAGCAACGGATATCCCAGCGACAGCACCGCTGGCCCCAGCGCGTACTTACCTGAGGCCTCGTCGCGGCGTAGGTAGCCCAGCCCAGTCAGCGTGAAGGTCAGACGTGACACGGTCGGGCGAGAAAAGTCGAGTTGTTCCGCAAGATCCTTGTTGCCAAGCACGGATTGACCGTGACGAAAGCACCCTAGAATTGCCAGCCCGTTGGCAAGGGTTGACGCAAACTGCGGATGGTTTTCAAGCGACCGCTGATCGAGTAGTCCAGGATCTGTGGATGTGGCTTTTTGATTGTTGACTTTGGTATTACCTGACACGCGACACCGCTCCCAGGCAGTAACAAGTTGACATTGCGAGAGCCTCCCTCAATAATTAAATCCAATATGTTGATTCGCATTCCACTATTTGGAATTATAAAAGGTTAAGACATTTTCCCATGGCTCGCAAACACCGCCCCGCAACTCCCGATCGCCCGCTCTTTTCCTTCGTCGTCGTCGCCGATACACACGTCAACGAGCATGACGACGTCTGCACCTCGCCGTTTCAGACCAACCATTTGGCCAACGAGCGGGCACGGCACGTCTTCGCAGACATCGCCCGCATGGAGCCCCGGCCCAAGTTCGTGATCCATCTCGGCGATATCGTTCACCCGGTACCAGCGTTACCGAGCTTTCACGAAGCCGTGGCACAGTTCAAGGACATGACGCGTGCGCTTCCGGTCCCATTGCATGTCGTGCCGGGAAACCATGACGTCGGCGATAAACGCGTCGAATGGATGCCCGCCGATCAGGTCTGCGATCGCTACCTGGAGATCTACCGGGAGTCCTTCGGGAAAGACTATTTCAGTGTCGATGAAGGAGACATTCGCTGCATTTTGATCAATTCCCTGTTGATCAATTCGGGACTCGAAGGCGAGGCACAACAGAAAGCATGGCTTGAGAAAGAGATCAGCGAAGCGGGATCGAAGCGCGTCTTTCTTTTCATGCATTATCCGCCCTTCATTTACAAGCAAACCGAGCGCAGCAGCTACGACAACCTGGACGAACCGGGGCGCTCCTGGCTGGTTTCCCAAATGCAACGGCCCGAAGTCGAGGCAACATTCGCCGGGCATGTTCACAACTTCTGGTACGACAAGGTTGGCAAGTCCGACTTCTACATGCTGCCGTCCACAGCATTCCTTCGGCACGACTTTTCAGAGTTCTACCGAGTCAGGCCACCCGAGGAATTCGGACGCGGTGATGTCGCCAAGTTTGGCTATTTCGTGGTGGACGTTTTCCCCGACCGACACGTGGCCTATTCAATTCGAACCATGGGTGCCAGACTGGCGCAGGGCGAGGATCCCTGCGATAGCGGAACTCAATATCTCGCCCATCCGCAGACATCCAGGCTTGACCGGGTTGGATTCGAGTTGCGTCACGCATGGACAGAGGTCATGCAGATACCCTCCACCGGAGGCGTTCAAGAGTTCGGAAGGAAATGGGCTCGCAACGACTATCCGCTGATGGCTCTTTGGGAAATGGGTGCAAAGCTCTCGAAGGTCACTGATCTTGACCTGCTTGAGGAGCAATCCCGCGAACGGATGAATATCCAGGCCCAGATGGGGCACCGCTACCTGATCACCGTGCTTGGATCACCCAAAAATGCGGTCACAACGCTCGACCTGACGCGGGCTGGTGTTCTGGGTTTCGAGGTGAATACAACCACCCGCAATTTTGCTGCGCTGCGCCCGCAACTCAACACCGCGCGCAAAGAGACCGGCAAAGAAATCTTTTTCTGCAAGATTCACACCTACGACGACTCGCATTACGATGGCAAGCACTTCAGCCACTTCGTCAAATCCGGATTTCAGACGGATGAACTCGACGCATGCAAGCCATTGGTACAGGACGCAGTGACTGCAGGGGACATCGACGGCATCACCGTGCGCGTCGATGCAACAGAGTCAATCGCAAATGTTGCACCCAAGCTGATTGACTTTGCCAATTCCATGAAATGCAGCGTGGTTGCATCGATCAAGCTCAGCAGTCCTGGCATCGCCACTGAGCGCCGCGATGATCGCGACAACGTCCTGAAAGTCGCCCATGCTGTGTTCTTTTCGACTCTTTCGCAAAGAATCCGCTACGTGTTCGACACTTTCATGGATGTTGATCGCGGCTATTACCCGCGCCAGGCATTCATTGATCGCCAGTTCAACCCAAGGCCAGCAGCCAGAGCGTTTGCCACCCTGAATTCGATCATGTCAGGAGGCACCCACTTTGAACTCGCTGGCAGCGCTGGTGCGCCAAATGGTCTCGAGTTGCGGGTTGACGACGACCGCTACCTACTCGTCCAGAACGACAGCCGGAGCATACAGAAGTGGCTTGCGGGCCTGCCGGCGCAAACCATGATGATCGATCTGGTCACCAATCAGGAATCGACCGTACAAGACTGGCTTGCCCTTGCGGCGAGCAATACGGCCGATCAGAACGATTTACTTGAAGTGATTTTTCTCCGTCCTTCCTCGGTTACCGAAACCCACTAGCGGAACATTGACACCATGCTGAAATCTCGCATTTTCGTCGGCGCCCTTCTGGCAATGCTATTTAGCGTCGCTTTGCCTGCCGTGGCGGCATATCCCGACAAGCCGGTCAAATTGATTGTCGCCTACGTGCCGGGCGGTTCAACCGACATCATTGCCAGAATTCTGTCTGCCCATCTGTCCCAGAAATGGGGACAACAAGTCGTCGTGGAAAACAAGCCTGGCGCCAGTGGCATGATTGGTGCCGAGCAGGTTGTCCGTGCCAGCGCGGATGGCTACACCCTGTTGCTCGGCTACACGCCTGAGGTCTCGATCAACAAGCTCGTCTTCAAAAGCATGCGATACGATCCGCAGCTGGATCTGACACCGATTGCACTGGCCGCCGAGGCTCCTCTGGTGCTCGTCGCCGGGCCTAAACTCCCCATCAAGTCGTTCAAGGAACTTCTCGAACGCAAGGGAAACTCCCCTGCAACAACGTACGGATCTCCCGGTGTGGGCGGTCAGCAGCACCTCGCGGGGGAAATGCTGGCAACCGCGACCGGGTTGTCGCTGACTCATGTGCCTTATAAGGGCACCGGTGCAGCGGTCGCGGATCTGGTCGGTGGGCAAATCGACTTGTTCTTCGCGACCACACCTCCCATCATTGCGCACATTCGATCCGGCAAGTTGCAACCTCTGGCGGTGGCGGGTGCAAAGCGCGAAAAACTGCTTCCGGATACTCCGACTTTCAGCGAACTGGGCTACGCAGCGATTCAACTGACAAACTGGTTCGGAGTCTTTGGCCCGAAGGGCATGAGCCCGGATTTGGTGGCAAAGATATCGCAGGATGTCACCGCAGCGCTCAAGTCTCCCGAGGTGGTTAAGTCGCTGGAGGATCAGGGGCTGACCCCCCGACCCATTCAGGGGAAGGAATTTGCCACCTTCATTCAGTCGGAAATCGACATGTACGCCCCGATTATCAAACGCACCAACGTTTCAATTGACTGAACCTGATTGCGTTAGCCCAGAAAGGATGGCCAATGCGACCGACGCATTGGCTATTGTTTCTAACTTACGCGATTTTCTTAGCCATCTCCTTGATGACCACATGCAAAATAGTCCGCAGGCAACGCAACTCGCCCGCCATCGTCGCAGCCAGCTCCGGACTATCTCTTAAGATGCGCGCATTTGCAGCTTCAACTTCGGAATAGATCACTTCAGCCTCTTTCACGATGCGGCTGCGCAGATTTTCCAACAGACGTTCAGCGGTTCCTTTTGCCAGGTTCAATGCTGCACCAGCCTCTAATAGCAACGCGCGGTCGATCTCCGAGAATCTGCGTGCCTCCAGAATTGGCCAAGCGAGTTCGGTTTGTGCCGGCCAGCGATTTTGGTCGAAGGCCGGCGATTCATAACTGGCGACGCTAAGAAGGTCATACATCGGCGCCAGTTGAATCCCCTCCTGGGAGACCAGGAAGCTCAGGTTCTTCAGGTGAGCATCGCTATTACCGACAAGCACATTAAAGACTAGCCATCCAAAAAGTCTGGAGCGCACAACCGCCGGGCTGCGACAGGCTTTGGCCAACGCCGCCAGAGTTTCCATGCTGCCCTCGCTGTATTTGAAACTGCGATCCAGTCCCATTAACTGGCAGGCATCGATCACATGCTGACGCTGCCAGCCTTGGGCAGCCAGAGTGCGATCAAACCGGTTGATCAGGTACACGGGCGATGGGACATAACGGCGGTGAACATCAGGTACGTCGAGCCCCAGCCGCTTGGCGAGTCGCATGACGAACCATTCGTTGATCACGGAGTGTGGGTAGTCGTCATCCGGATGGTCAGGTTTGAGGATATGGGTGGATGGCGTAGCACCGGCAGGCTCAAACAGTGCATCATCCTGGAGAACGACCGCCAGCTTGTGCTGGGCACCCGCCAGCGACATGCGTTTTATGGCCCCGTGAGTGAGCGGCACCTTTGGCATCTGACGGATACGCGACTCCAGGGCGTCGTCGGTTAAGGGGCGAAGTGGCTCAGGGACTTGTGGCCTTGCATCCGGCGCCAGCAAAGTCAGCGACCCAGCCGACTCCGCTCCGTACCGGGCGAGCAATCCGAACGCGTCTGCCGCGTCCAGTCTGGCGTCGCCAGCCAACAAGATGCGTTGTCCCTCTTCGGGCAGCATATTGTCGAAATACCATTGCACGGGTCGCCTGCTTGCGCCATCCAGCAAGGACTCGGCAGTGAGTGGAAGATGTGGACTCAGTGCGAAGCTCTGCGGGTTGCTCTGCCAGCTAACATCATATTGAAAGCTCCAGAGGCCATCGACCTCCTGCAAGGTACCGACATCCGCCTGGTTGATGGATGCGCGCAACGATCGACTGCTCATGACTTGTCCCGGCTGCGTGCCGGGCTATTCAAATAGGCAGCCACGTTTTCGGGCACATCCGCAGTGATCCGGACACCGAGCCCCTCAAGCACCTGAAATAGCTTGCCCCATTGCACGGATTCGCTACCGCGCTCAATCTTGCCAAGAAAGTTTTCGCTGACTCCGATACTGCCTGCCGCATCATCCTGTCGGATCTTCTGCGCCTTGCGGCTGGCACGCACCACCTTGCCGATGGCCGCAGCATTGTCGATTGGTATCTTCACAGTAAATCCTTACAATTATGAGGATTTTGCACTAAATGCCTGTGTTCGGCAACAAATCCTTTTGATCGTGAGGATTTCTGTATAAATACCGTTGCATTGGATAAAATCCTCACGATCAAGAGGATTGTGTCGCCGGCCAGCCGACCAGTCCGCCACCCCGACGCTCCGACGCTCCGTCAGTGTTGCGTCGCAGCACAATGTCGCACACAGATGCCGTTATAGTTGATCGAAGTCAATTCGGAGCAAGAGATATTCAGGGTTAACCCTAGTAAAACTTACAATCAGGGCTTCTGAAAGGATTTGCCATGGACATTCTCTTACAAGTTGCCGTCATTCTGGTCTGCCTGTTCTATGGCGCGCGGAAGGGCGGTGTGGCGCTTGGCCTGCTAGGCGGTATCGGCATCGTCATCATGACGTTTGTTTTTAAATTGCCGCCAGGCAAGCCCCCCGTCGACGTCATGCTGACCATCATTGCCGTGGTGGCCGCATCGGCCACGCTGCAGGCGTCAGGCGGCCTGGAAGTGCTGCTCAAGGGTGCGGAAAAACTCCTGCGCCGCAACCCGAAATATGTATCTATCCTCGCACCGTTCACCACCTGCCTGCTGACGATTCTGTGCGGCACGGGTCACGTGGTCTACACCATGCTGCCCATCATCTACGACATCGCCATCAAGAACAATATCCGGCCTGAGCGCCCGATGGCGGCGTCCTCCGTCGCCAGCCAGATGGGTATCCTTGCAAGCCCGGTGTCTGTTGCGGTGGTGTCTCTGGTCGCGTTCCTGGCGAAGGTTCCGGTTGGTGATCGTCCCATCGATTTCATACAACTTCTGTCGATCACCATACCCTCCACGCTGGCTGGCGTGCTGATGATCGGCATCTACAGTTGGTTTCGCGGCAAGGACCTGTCCGATGATGCCGACTTCCAGAAGCGCATTGCGGATCCTGAGCAACGCCAGTTCATCTTCGGCGACAGCGCCACGCTCATGGGGAAAGTGCTCTCCCGTGGTCAGTGGACCGCCATGTGGATTTTCATTGGCTCCATCGTCGTGGTTGCCCTGCTCGGTGCATTCCCCACGTTGCGCCCTCTCTTCGGCGGCAAGTCGCTTTCCATGGTGCTGACTATCCAGATGTTCATGCTGCTGGCCGGTGCGCTGATGATTGTCTTCACCAAGACTGATCCCTCCACCATTGGAAAGACCGAGGTGTTCCGGGCCGGCATGATCGCCGTGGTCGCGGTCTTCGGCATTGCGTGGATGGCCGACACGGTCTTTGAAGCCCATCTGCCAGAACTCAAGGCTGCGCTGACCGACCTGGTCAAGACGCAGCCATGGACATACGCCATCGCACTTATTCTGGTCTCCAAACTGGTCAACTCGCAGGCTGCAGCAATCAGTGCCATGGTTCCAGTCGGTCTGGCCATCGGTGTGCCTCCTGGCTATATCGTCGCCTTTGCCGCCGCATCTTATGGCTACTTCATCCTGCCAACGTACCCCAGTGACCTCGCTGCGATTCAGTTCGACCGCTCCGGAACGACCAAAATCGGCAAGTTCGTTGTCAACCACAGCTTTATCGTGCCTGGATTCATCGGCGTGGGCACCTCCTGCCTGATTGGATTCATGCTGGCCAAGGCAGCAGGTCTCATCTGATCACGAGCATCAGATCCGTTTACCGCAGTTCAGAAAATCCAGGCTCCTGTCACGGGGACCTGGATTTTTTCGTGGTCTTTCATACCCTGCACGACCACCGGTCGCCCATCCAGCTGCAAGAAGAACGGCCATTAAAAGAACGACCATTCAAACAGGCGAAAAAGCTGATAGGCGTTGAACACTACACTGATGGGGTTAGAGGTATCGGGCTCAACATTCGATTATGTTGACCGCCAGGCCACCGCGGGACGTTTCTTTATATTTTGTCATCATGTCGGCACCCGTTTCCTTCATTGTCTTGATGACTTTGTCGAGGCTGACATAATGCGTTCCATCCCCATGCAACGCCATCCTTGCTGCGTTGATCGCTTTCACGGAAGCAATGGCATTGCGCTCGATGCATGGGATCTGTACGAGCCCGCCGACGGGATCGCAGGTCAGCCCCAAGTGGTGCTCCATCCCGATCTCGGCGGCATTTTCAACCTGTTCAGGGGTTCCGCCCATCACTGCGCAAAGCGCCGCAGAAGCCATTGAACAGGCCACGCCGACTTCGCCCTGGCAACCGACTTCCGCACCGGAAATTGAGGCGTTTTCTTTATAAAGAATCCCTATCGCGGCAGCCGTCAGAAGGAAGTCCACTACGCCCTGCGAAGATGACCCAGGTACAAAATTGACGTAGTAATGCAGCACTGCAGGAATGACGCCGGCCGCGCCGTTCGTGGGGGCCGTCACCACACGCCCGCCGGCCGCGTTCTCCTCATTGACCGCGAGCGCGTACAAGTTCACCCAGTCCAGAATCCTGAGCGGATCTGGCTGAGCGTGCTGCTCGGGTGGTTTTGAAAGTGTCTGAAATAGCCTCGCAGCACGCCGCCGGACCTTGTAGCCGCCAGGCAAAATACCTTCAGTCCGGCAACCGCGATCCACACAGGCCTGCATCGCCGCCCAGATATTCAGAAGGCCCGCACAGACCTCGTCTTCGCTGCGCCAGTGACACTCGTTTTGCATCATGATCCGGGCAATTGACAGCCCCGAACGCCGCGCTTGCGCCAGGAGTTCGTCACCGGTCTTGAAAGGCAATGGCAGAACCGTTGCGTCTGGGGCAATCCGTTTTTGCAGAGAGCCGTCGGCCAGAACCTGCTCACTGACGACAAACCCGCCGCCGACGGAATAATAGATTTGTGTACAGATCTCTGCGCCGTCGCTTGCGCTCCCGGTAAAGCGCATGCCGTTGGAATGCAGCGACAACGTTTCGCTGCGGTGAAATATCAGATCCGCCTTCTCGTCAAACCCAATGCGGTGTGAAGGGCTGAGCGATACGGCATTCTCTGCCCGAATCACTTCGAGGATGGCCGGAATCTCATCCGGATTGACAACATCAGGGGCGTACCCGGCCAATCCCAGAAGAACCGCCTTATCCGTACCGTGACCTTTGCCGGTGGCCCCCAGCGAACCAAAGAGCTCAACCCGAATCCGGCTGACCTGATCAAGCAGTCCTTCATTCAGTAACCGATGCACGAACAAATTCGAGGCGCGCATTGGCCCCACCGTATGGGAGCTTGAGGGGCCAATGCCGATTTTGAACAGATCAAATGCGCTGATTGCCACGGCTATTTATCGACAGTTTTCGCAAAGCCTATCGGGGTGGTGCAGGCTTCAATAGCGCATGCTAACCCGCACCGAGGCCATCTGGTTCAGAAACCCGGTAGGACTCGCCTGAAGGTCGTAGCGCGCGCTGAGTTCGACGCCCTCCTTGTCGTAACCAACGACGCCGACTCCGCCTGAAAATAGCCAGGGCGATCCGCTGAACCCCTGGGTCACAAAACGATCACCCCCGCCGGAGTAGGAAGCAGCGACCTGCGCCTGAGTATTCAGCATGTTGTAGCCGACCAGCGCATCGGCGATGATCTTGATGCGATCGGTGGCCAGATATTCGCCTCTCAGGCCCGTCGTGGCCATCAGTTCCTGGTAGGTCTGAGACTGCACATTCAGATTCAGACCACCCGCGCCCGTCTCCGAGTAGGAATTCGCATTGACGGCTGCATAGTCCAGCCTGAACAGCGGTATGGCGTTGACGGTGTCCGAGACGGGAACGATTTTCCTGACTCCGGCGCCAACGTGTGCGGTCGAACTGAAGTAGTTGGCCTGAGCCGACAGGCCCATGAAGCCAATTGAGCGGGTTTCGCGGTTCTGATTGATGCCAAGATCGACCTGATAACTGAAATCCGTATCGGCGGTGAGCGCATACGCGCCATAGACGCCAAGCTGGAATGCGTTGATGCCGAGGGTATTCGACGCGGTGTCGCCACTGCCCTTGATCGAGTTGTACGAATAGGCGAACACGCCACCGACCGAGGCATCGGCGGAGACCTTGTGATCGACGCCGACGGCCAGCCCGCCGCCCGTCGCACGATACCCCGGGACGTCGTTCAGTCCGCCTTGACTGGCGACGTTGCCAAAAGGCTTCATCCAGATACTGCGGTCGGTGGCAAAGTAATCGCCGGACTCCATGCCACGGATCGCGTCAAGGCGCGACATGACGGTTTGCTGAAATGCACGCTGCGTGTTGTAGGTGGCCTGCGAAGCGCCGCCCAGAAACACGGGCAGGGTTTGGCGAATCGCGTTCGACTGCGCAGGTCCCGACAGGGCATTGAGGGCATTCAGGGCAGGTGCCATCGAGCCGTTGATGCTGGTCGGCGTGCCAGCAATGTCGTAGAGCACCTGCGCGGCCGGCTTTGAAACGCCATTGTTGTTTTCCACGACAGTGAGGGCATAAGGCCGCACAATGTTCAGGTAGACGCTTTGACTTCCGTAACTCTGGTAGGTTTTGTAGGGGGTGTAGGCACCCAGATTGGTGGTGTAGGTATCAAACTGACCCGACAGGGTATCGGCCGACACGAGCGTAAACCGACCTGGCGTGTAAGTACCGGCGTCGCCCCACACCGCGAGTCCGCCCGCCAGCGTGGCGGTACCGCCGATGATCAACTGTTGGCTCTGGCCAGGCCGCACGCCCATCACCAGCACCCCCGACGACGTCTGCGCGTAGGTATTCGCAAGCGTGACCACTCGACTCGCCGCCGTCAGATCGAAGGTTCCTGCATTGAGCACTCTCGCCGATTGCGCAATCGAACCCCTGCCGACGAGTCCGAGCCTGCCGTTCAGGATTTGGGTGTCACCAGAGTACGTGTTGGCTCCCGCGAGCAGGAGCGTGCCGATACCGTCCTTGATCAGACCGGCTGTGCCCGAGATGTCGTTGCCGAAAGTCGACCGGTAACCGGCGGTGACATTCGCCTCGAAATCCTGCTCGAAAATGCCCGGACCGTTCATCGCCCGGGCCACATCGAGCAAGCCCCGACCCCAGACCGGACTGGGATTCGCTGCTGTGGTACCCGTAGTCAGGATTGTGACTCCGAGGTTCTGGGCGGTCATCCACGGGAACTTCTGAGCGACAAGCGCGACCGCGCCCGTCACCACCGGGGCCGCGTAGGATGTGCCGTTGCCACGGTCGTAGCCTGTCGTAGTACTGGCCTGCGCCCCTGCCATTCCCATGTCACCCTGAGGGACGGTATCGACGTCCAGGCCACCCGGCGCGCTGATACAGTAAAGCATCGCACCGCCACAATAGTTCGTGTAGTACGGCTGGCCAGACTGGGAGTCAATGCCCCCCCGCGCCATTTCAATCCGGCCCGTTGCGGGGTCGACACCCCGGTTGGTCGTAGAAGCCACGACGATCCAGCCACCTTTACTCGCCACGGAAGGATCAATGCTCGGCAAGGTTGCCGGCGCCGTGGGAAAAGGCAACCCGTCATTTCCTGCTGCAAAGACGATGACCGCACCGCGATCCTGGGCGCGGCGCAGCGCGGCGATCACGCTGACATTGGCCTCTTCGTATTCCACCATCGAGGCAGTCATCGAGGTCGGCATCTCGCCGGGCAGGTACTTCGCACCCCAACTATTGTTGATAACTTTGACGCCGTTCGAGCTCACGTAGTCGATCGTTCGCGCAAACTGCTCCGGATCGAGGCCGGTGGCGACAGGCTGGTTTTGATCATTGGTCTGATTAAAAATGATCTGCCCGAGCAACACGTTCGCGTTATAGGCAACGCCCATGATGTTGTTGGCAACCGAGAGTCCGTTGAGTCTTCCGGCCGCAATGCTGGTGACGAAAGTGCCGTGGCCATCGATTGTGACGCCGTCTGCCTTGTAATCATTCAGGAAGCTGGAAAAATTGCTGTTGCCGGTCTGACTGACCCAGTTGTTGACGAGAACGTCTGTGGGGTCCGTGCGGCTCCAGCCCATCGCCCCGACAAGGGCGCCGCTGAACGCAATGTGGTTCGGGTTGAGACCGGAATCGACCACGCCGATCGTCACGCCGCTGCCGGAGTATCCCTGCGTATAGGTGCTCAGGGCGTTGATGGTCGAGAGCGCCTGCTGGTTATAGTATTGGTCGCCCGCAACAAACTGGGCGTGAACCGAACCCGCCGCGAGCCACAGCAAAGCCGGGTAAAGGCGACTATTTTTTAATCCCCGGCGATTCGACTGATGTGGCATTAAAGACGGCCCGGCGTGACTCGCAGAGCGATTGGCCAAACCAAGTCACAAGCGAGTATTCAATATTCCTCAGGATCATATCCTGATTTAATGAATGCGTCAGACGTCGCACTTGATCAAACACTTGATGCCGTGCAGACCGCATCGCGGGACGCTCGGCAGAGTCGTCGGCTTATCCCTCGGGCGGTCTGCCGGCTTCCCGGGCTGAACTTGCCCGGACTACAACGCGACCCGGCGCTGCTTGCGAAGGACCGCAAGGTTTTTAAGCGACATCCGAACAAAGGTGTTGTCCTTGATGACGTAGTGATGGAAGATCGCCGCCAGAGCGTGCGTGCCGATCAGGAAGTAGCCGCCGATTCCGACGACCTCATGGATTTCCTTCAGCTGCGATCCGAGCTGCTTGTTCAGTTCAATCAGCGGCGGCAGGTCGAGTCCAAAGAACGAAACAGGCTTTCCCAGCGCACTGAGCGTCGCCCAGCCGAGTAGTGGCATTCCGATCATGAACGCATAGAGCGTCAAGTGTGTCAGCTGGGCCATGAAATGCTGCCAGGGGGGCGGTGCCGGGACGATCGGCGGCACGGTCGTCTGCATCTTGACGGCTAACCGGACCACAACCATTGCGAGTACGCAGAGTCCAATCATGAAATGCAGTGCCTTCATCAGATCCCGAAGCTCTGTACCCTTGTCGAACAGATGGCGCAGTTCGACACTCGCGTAAGTTGCGAACAACAGCACCAGCATGATCCAGTGAAGACCGATTGTGATGGGGCTGAAGCTGGCATCCTGACTCTTTTTTTGCGTGGTGACTTTCATTTCTGACTCCTTGACTGGTATGTTTCGACAACCTGGGCACATCTTGACCGGCAAACATTATTTTTTGCTTAAGGCGGATCACGGCCAGACGAATGGTTGATTAAAATCAACCGGTTGCATGCCTTCACCATGCCATTGACTCGTCAGCGAACTCTGTTAAGAATTCCCTAAGAATCGACAGGTAGGCTGTCAGGGTCAGGACAATGAAATCGGAGAGAGTCGAATGCGCATACTTGTCGCCGAGGACGATCCACTGTTGGGCGAAGGAATCCAGGCCGGACTCGGCATGGCGGGGTACGTTGTCGATTGGGCACGTGACGGGCAGGAAGCCATGCTGGCGCTGCGCAATGAGAAGTACGCAGCCTGTGTACTCGATATCAGCATGCCCAAAATGGACGGGTTAACCGTTCTCGCAAAACTGCGCAGTGCGGGCAACAATATTCCCGTTCTCATCCTGACGGCACGGGATACGCAGCAGGACAAGATCAAGGGGCTGGACACCGGGGCCGATGATTACCTGATCAAGCCCTTCGACCTGAACGAACTGCAAGCAAGGATGCGGGCCTTGCTTCGGCGTGCGGCAGGCTCTGCTTCGTCGGTCTTTTCGTACGCAGGCGTGCAGCTTGATCCGGCAACCCGTCGGGTCACGCTTGATGGCACCCATATCAGCGTTTCAGCCAAGGAGTATGCGCTCCTCTACGATCTGATCAGCCATCCGAACCACATCCGTTCCCGCAGCGACCTCGAGCAGAGCCTCTACGGCTGGGGTGACGAAGTCGAAAGCAATGCGGTCGAGGTGCATATTCATCATCTGCGCAAGAAGCTGGGGCCCGACCTCATTTCGACGGTGCGTGGGATGGGTTACATCATGGGGAATGCGTGACCATTCGCCTGACCCGCCTGCTGTATTCGCTGCGATTCAACCTGTTTGTCACGACGATTGTTTCATTGAGTGTCGTCCTGGGGTTTGTGGCCTGGATCGCCTACGACAAAGGGCGTCACGAAGCCGAAGAGTTAATGGACGGTCAGTTGGCGCTATCCGCGCGACTGCTTGAGGGGCAAATTCATCACGAGGATCAGCAGCACAGTCAGTCCCGGAGCGCCACCGGCCAAAGAAGTCCTGCTGCTGTGACGACCGACAGCGGAGCTTCCGAAAATGCCGTCATCATCGAAATTCTCAACACCGGCGAGCGGCAGCCTTATGAGCAGGAACTCGCTTTTCAGATCTGGTCCGACCAAGGAGTTCTCACGCTTGTGTCGGCGAACGCCAGGGAAATGCGCCGCATCCCGCAACCGGGGTATCACCTGCAGGAAATCGGCGATTCATCCTGGCGCGTCTTCGTAAAGCAAAGCAGCGATGGTAAATACTGGATCCAGGTTGCACATCCTCTGACCACGCGCCACACGATCGGACTCGATGTGGCCGAGCGCGTGACGATCCCAGTGCTGATGGCGTTTCCATTTCTGGTTCTGATGATGCTTCTGGTGATTGACCGCTCGCTAAGACCGTTGCGTCGGATCGCGGACAAACTGAAGACGCGTGCCGTCAACGATCTGGAATCTGTGCCGACCCAGGATGTACCAGTCGAGATCGTGCCGTTCATTGACGCGATCAACAGTCTGCTTGGGCGCGTTTCGATGACCCTCGAAAACGAGCGTCGCTTCACCTCAAACGCGGCGCATGAATTGCGCACGCCGTTGGCGGGTATCAAATTGCACGCGCAACTGGCGGTGCAGGCGCAGGACGCTGCCGCGAGGGACCGCTTTGTGGCGAAAGTACTGGACGGCGTGGCTCGGGCGGAGCGCCTGGTCGAGCAAATGCTCAGGCTCGCAAGACTCAGTCCGGAAGCGGGATTCGTGGCGGGTCGGCAGGAGCAAATCGACGCCCGGACGCTGTTGATGGAAGTTGAAGATATTGAGCGTGTCAATGCATCGGCGAAAGGCCAGCGTTTTGTCATCGACATCCCCGAAAATGCGCAGCACGTCATTGGAGACGAGAATCTGCTGCGCATCGCCCTGTGCAATCTTGCTGGAAACGCATCCCGTTACAGCCCGGGCGAATCCACCATCACCCTCGGCTGCTGGCGCAATGAAAGCGGCCACGGCCTGTACGTGGAAGACCAAGGCGGTGGTATTACTCCGGAGGAATTGCCTTTCATTACACAGCGATTCAAGCGCGGCACGGAAGTCCGCGCAGAAGGGAGTGGGCTTGGACTGACCATCGTCGAGCGTATCGCCGAGCTGCATCGTGCGCGCCTTCAACTGCGGAATCTTCCCCAGGGCGGTCTGCGCGCCGAAATTGTCTGGGCCAACTAAAACTTAGGGCGACTCCACATTCCAGGCTGGCGCTGCTCATGCAAAAAAACTCAAATTGGTTTCCCGCTTAATACTCACTTAAGGTTGGCATTGCAGAATGTGCCCGTAGTCAACCACAACGGAGCACACCATGAGCCAAAACGAAAACGATCGCGATTCAAACCAAAACGAAAACGAAAACGAAAACACCCGCGATTCCAGCCGCAACGAAAATTCTGAAAGACCTGAGGTTGGGCATGACACCAGCGTCGAGTCTCACAGCGCGATCGCCGGGAATACGGTTCAACACGACAGCGATGCCGATGGCAAAGCCTTCCGCCTGTATCTCGCAGCGCTGGGCCGCACCCCCGACTCAAGTGGCATGGCTACCTGGATGAATGCCATCAATGGCGGTACCGACCTTGAACACGTTGCCAACGGCTTCACGCACAGCACTGAATTCCAGTCCAAGTACGGTGATCTGAATAACGCGGAGTACGTTCACCAGTTGTACGCGAACGTGCTGCATCGGGAACCCGATGCAGCGGGTCTGGCCAATTGGGTTGGCGCGCTCAATTCAGGCGAGACGCGGGAACACGTTCTGGTCGGATTTTCGGAATCGGCCGAGAACCATGCTCACGCGGCTGAGATGGTGCACGGTGTCGATTATCAGACATGGGTCGGCTGAACACGTTGCTTGCCGCAGCGGTCTGGAGTGGCGCGCAGTTACTGGCGACGCCCGGATCCGCTGCTGCGCAGACTCTGCGTGAAGGAGTCGGGATCGCACTATCCCAATACCCTACGATTCTTGCTGCGCAAGCACGCAAGGACGCAGCTGAATCCGACATCACACGCGCCCAGGGCGCGCACTGGCCGCAAGTGGCGTGGTCAGGCACCCAAAGCGCGTATAGCACCGGCAATGTGGCCAACAACTGGATCCAGTCACCCACGGTGAATCTGAATGTCTGGTCTGGTGGCAAGATCGAGGCCGATGTGGATCGCTCAAAAGCCCTTGCGGAAGCGGGAAAGCAACAGCAACGCCTCACGCGTGACGATGTCGCGATGCTGGCGACCGAAGGATATCTGAACTGGGCAAAGGCCATTGCTCTGGTAGGCCTGGCCAGGAAGAACGTTGCCTACCACGAGAAAATTCGCGCAAATCTGGCGATCATCGCGGCCGTTGACGTCGGTCGTCGCATTGATCTTGACCAGGCAGAGGTTCGCCTCGAGAATGCCAATTTATCACTCCAACAACGAGAGGCGGAAAAGGCGATCGCAGCACTTCGGCTTGACCGAATGCTGCTGAGCCAGATGCCATCCGCCCCCGCCGGAATCGACCACCTTCCCGGTGTGCTGCCCGCAACGATTGCCCAGGCGCTTGCCGACATCAACGACAAGCATCCCGCAATCGCACTCCAGATTGCCCAGATCGATGCAGCCAAAGCAAACGTTCGGACCGCACGGTCACAACACCTGCCTAACGTCAGTGTCAGCTACGGCAAACAGGTCTACCAGGGCTCAGGGCAAGGCGACTACGTGGCACAAATCAATGTCAGCGTACCGATTTTCACGGGCGGCTCAGCCACCGGAGCAACCGACACAGCGCTCGCTCAGTTGCAGGCTGCGGAGTTTGATCTGCAGGATCTGCGCCTGACGCTGCGGGAAAAACTGCTGTCCGCCTGGACCGATGCCAGCAGCGCCAAAGGCCGCGGCGAGTTGGGCGTGCGTCAATCCAAAACAGCACAGACGCTGGTTGAGGGCTATGAAAGTCAGTTCAAGATTGGCAGGAGATCACTGCTTGACCTGTTGAACGTGCAAAGCGACCTGTACACCTACCAGAGCAATACGGTGATCGCGCAATTTGACCTGCGGGTCGCGCAGTCGCGCATTCTTGCCGCAAGCGGAAAGCTGGCGTCGTCATACGCCGGCGCCAGGCCGGAGTTGCCCGACCTCGGTTCGTCCAGAGGTCGTCTCCAGCTTGTCAATCCCGATCAGGGGGCATCTGCGCACGACGCGATGCCGGTCACCGTTGCCGCATCGTATTCCGCCAAATGAACAATCAGGCCCTCTCACACGCTGCCATCAAGACCCCCGACCCGTTGCGATTCGAGGGAAAGGCCTCTGACTGGTTCTGGGGCACGCTGTGGAAATTCCGCGGGTACTACGTCGAATCCATGGTGGCTACGGTCGTCGCCAATATTCTGACATTGGCATCGGTCTTTTTTACGATGAATGTCTACGATCGGGTCGTACCCTCACTGGCGTTCGTTTCGCTGTGGACCCTGGCAATCGGCACGGCCACTGCCATCGTCCTGGAATTCCTGATGCGGTGGATCAAGGCCCGCCTGGTCGACCTGGGCGGAAAGAAGGCTGACCTTGCGATCAACGCAACGCTGTTGCGGGAGATCATGGCAATCAAGCTGGAGCACCGACCGCAGTCGATTGGCGTATTCGCGAGTTCAATGCGTGATTTCGACGCATTGCGCGATTTCTTCTCCTCTGCATCACTGGTTTTGGTGGCGGATTTTCCGTTCGTGCTGCTCTTCGTCGCCTTGATCGGGGTGATTGCCGGACCGTTGATCTGGATTCCCGTTCTGGCGATCCCGCTTCTGGCGACGATCGGACTGATCGCTCAGCGCCCCCTGATGCGATCGATGCGCGAAGGGATGAAGCAGGCAGGCGATCGACAAAGCGTTCTGGTTGAGTCCGTGCTCAATCTGGAACTGCTTAAAGCGCACAACGCGGAAGACTATCTCCAAAGGCGTTGGGAAACAGCCAATCTCGCTGCCGCCGACTCCTACAAGAAGACCAGAGCCATTACGAATTTCATGCTCGGTCTGACTGCGTCGACACAACAACTTGTCACCGTGGTTATGGTTGTGTTCGGGGTCTACCTGATCGCTGACAACGCCCTGACGCTTGGTGGTCTGATCGCATCGGTGATTCTCGCGGGCAGGGCCATCGCGCCTCTGAGCAATATCATGTCGCTGGCTTCGCGCTATCAGCAGGCCCGGTCAGCGCTCGAGACGCTGGATGGTCTCATGCAGCGTCCAAGTGACCACGACGTGACGCGTCAATATGTGAAGCATGAGGAGTTTACGGGCAAGCTGGTTGCACAGGACGTCGAGTTTGCCTATCCGGGGGAACACAGGATTCCGGTCGTTCGCGGTGTCTCGATGACGATTGCGCAGGGCGAGCGCATCGGCCTTCTCGGCAAGGTCGGCAGCGGCAAGAGCACCCTGTTACGCCTGTTTTCCGGTCTTTACACCCCAACCAGCGGGACCTTGACGGTGGATGATGTCGATCTCCGTCAGATCGATCCCTGCACATTACGTAAACACATCGGCTACGTTGGCCAGGATCCTCAGTTGTTCCGGGGTACCTTGAGAGAGAACCTGCGTCTTTCAGACACCTCGATCAGTGACCGCAGCATCATCGAAACGCTCAAACGTCTTGATCTTCATACGATCGTCGAGTCGCATCCGCTGGGCCTGAATATGCAATTGACCGAGGCGGGCGGTGGGTTGTCCGGAGGACAGCGGCAACTGGTCGCGATTGCACGAATGATGCTGCGCAACCCGATTTATGTATTCATGGACGAGCCAACGGCCAATATGGATCAGGTAACCGAAGCGCGCGTGATCGACGTAATGAACGATTGGCTCAAGGGTCGCACGTTGCTGCTGGCAACCCACCGGCTTCAATTGCTGTTCTGGGTACAACGTGTTGCGGTCATCGAAAAGGGGATCTGCCTCGCCGATGGTCCGCGAGACGAAGTCATGCGCGAAATTGCGCGCGGTGCACAAGTCGCCAAATCGCTTTCTGATCTCGGAAATAATCCGGGAGTTGCGGGATGACCGAACACGTTGATTTGAAAATGACTCCTTATGCAGCGTCGCAGGCGCCCGATGCGGACGAACGCCAGGCGCTGCGCTACCTGGTGTATTGCACCGCGATCGCCCTGGTGGCGTTTCTGGTCTGGGCGAGTCTGTTCCAGCTGGATGAAATTACCCGGGGGCAAGGAAAAGTCATTGCGGCGAGCCGCGAACAGACAGTGCAAAGCCTTGATGCTGGCATTTTGACCGAGATGCTGGTGCATGAGGGCGATCTGGTCGAAAAGGATCAGATCTTGCTGCGCATGGACGATGCCCGTTCAGGGCCGGTCTATCGGGAAGCACGTGAAAAAATGCTGGCGCTTTCGGCGCAGGCTGCTCGTCTGCGCGCAGAGGCGTACGCCGCGCCGCTTGCGTTTCCGGCGGAGGTACGCGAGTTTCCAGAGGCCATGACGCGAGAGCGCCAGGCATACCAGGTCAGGAAAAAGGCACTTGAAGATCAGATCGCCGCAATGTCCGGCTCACAGGCAGCCACTGCACGAGAAATCGCAATCACGGCGCCTCTGGTTGCCAAGGGTGTGGTGTCGGAGATTGAGGTTCTGCGCCTGAAGCGCCAGCAGGCCGACATCCAGGCTCAGATAGCAGAGAAGCGCAATCGCTACCTGACCGAGGCGAACACTGACCTGGTGCGCGTCGAGTCGGAGTTGGCGCAAACGCGCGAAAACGTTCTGGCCCGTGCCGACGCTTTCAAGAGAACCGTCATTCGGTCGCCGATGCAGGGCATCGTCAAAAACGTCCAGGCGACCACAATCGGCAGTGTGATTCAGTCGGGGCAAAATATTCTCGAAATCGTTCCGGCAAATGACGAGTTGGTCGTCGAGGCTTATGTAAAGCCTGCCGAGGTGGCCTTCCTGCAGGTTGGCCAGACTGCAGTCGTCAAACTGACCGCATATGACTTCAACCGCTTTGGCGGGTTGAATGGGGTACTCACGCACATCAGCCCCGACACGCTGCGCGATGAACAAAAGCCCAGAAAGCCGGGCACAAACCCCGCCGATCTGGAAGAGGGTTACTACCGCCTGTTGATCAAAGTTCGCGCGCCGGAAAGCGAGCGCAATGGAAGGGCCATCACGCTGCGGCCAGGCATGACGTCCACGGTCGAAATCCGCACCGGTCAGAAAGCGGTGATCGAGTATTTATTCCGACCGCTGCAATCTGTCACTCAGGCTCTGACCGAGCGTTAACGCGACCTGGCCGGCCTTTCGCGACGCATTGAATCGAAGTATCTCTGGCGCAAGCGGTGGGGCGGAATTGGCTCAGCAGCTCACCGACTGTTCGATATCGTGCGCCAGGTGCTCGATGGCCGCCTCTTTCGTCGCCCACGAGCACATGAAGCGGGCGCCGCCACCGATGAAGGTATAGAACGCCCAACCCTTTGCCTGCAGCCGCTCGCGCGCGTGTGGGGGCAGGTTCACGAAGACGCCGTTGGCTTGCGTCGGCAGCAGCAATTCAGCGCCACTGATGCGCGCGATCTTGTCTGCAAGTTGGCGCGCCATCGCATTGGCATGGGACGCATGCGTCAACCAGACGTTATCCCTGATCATCGATAGCCATGGGGCAGAAAGAAACCGCATCTTCGAGGCCAACTGGCCTGCCTGCTTGCAGCGGTAGGCAAACTCTTCCCCGAGTCGCCGGTCAAAAAATACGATGGCCTCGCCGATCGGCAGACCCATCTTGGTGCCGCCGAAGCACAGCACGTCGACACCCGCTTTCCAGGTGATTTCTGCAGGCGAGACATTGAGCGCGGCAATGGCGTTGGCAAATCGCGCACCATCCATATGCACTTTAAGGCCATGTTCCCTGGCGACTTTCGCAATGCCGCTGATTTCACCGGTCTGGTAGACGGTGCCGAGTTCGGTCGATTGCGTCAGCGTGACCACTTTAGGACGGGGATAGTGCACGTCGGTACGGCGCGTGATGACATCCAGGACACCGTTCGAGGTCAGCTTGCCCTGGCGGCTGGGCGATGAGAGCAGCTTTGATCCATTAGAGAAGAACTCCGGCGCACCGCACTCGTCAGTTTCGACGTGCGCGATGTCACTACAAATCACGGCCTGGTACGACTGGCAGAGCGACGCGAGCGCAGTCGAGTTTGCCGCCGTGCCGTTAAAAACAAAGAAGATCTCCGCGTCGGCGTCGAACAGCCGGCGCAAACTCTTGCAAACCTCCGCCGTCGACTCGTCGTTGCCGTAGGATGCGGCAAAACCGGCGTTGGCGCGGTTAAAGGCTTCGAGCGCTTCCGGGCAGATACCTGCGCTGTTATCGCTGGCAAACTGCAGGAAATACCCGGGCTGGTCAGGGTTGCGGGTCAGCATGTATCACTCTTGATAAGAATTGAGGCGACTAATCAGATGGATTTGTGTAGTTCATAACTCGTACTGCGTCCACCCGCATCGACCTTACGCAACACACCGCGTTTGAGCAGATCGTTGATGTCGCGCAGCGCAGTATCCGGCGAACATTTGCTGATGGCGGCCCATTTGCTGCTGGTCAGTTTTCCGCTGAAACCATCGAGCAATTTGTTCAGTAACTTCACTTGACGCTCATTCATGGGCGTCGTCGCCCACTGATGCCAGAAGCGCGCCTTGGTCAACACCCCGTCAAGCGTGTGCTGGGCCTGGTCGACTGCACGACCGAGTGCTTCGAGGAACCAGGCCAACCACGGCGTGACATCCATCGAACCCTTCTGGGTCTGTTCAAGAATCTTGTAATAGGCCTTACGCTCTCGCTGAATTTGCGCAGACAAACTATAGAAACGCTGCGGGCTTGCATCAGCCCGCGCCAGCAGAAGATCGCCGATGGCGCGCGCAATTCTGCCGTTGCCGTCGTCGAACGGATGCAAAGTCACGAACCACAAATGGCCGATACCCGCCTTGATGAGGGCGGACTCCCCGGAGGTCCGGTTGACCCAATCGATAAACCGGCGGGTTTCGGTCTGCAAACGCTCTGCCGGCGGCGCTTCGAAATGCACCCGTTGTCGGCCAATCGCGCCCGATACGACTTGCATTGGACCGTGATCATCATTTCGCCAGTCGCCGACCCCGATTCTGGCTAGTCCGGAGTATTCCGTGGGGAAGAGTGCCGCGTGCCATCCAAAAAGACGTTCGCTCGACACTGGTGCGTAACAATTTGCAGTCGCATCAACCACCATATCGACCACGCCATCGACGTGGCGATCGACCGGCGCCAGTGCGCCGATATCCACGCCCAGGCGGCGCGCGATTGACGACCGCACCGACACCGCACTGAGTTGCTCGCCCTCAATCTCGCTGGTTTTGACCACATCCTCCGTGAGCGTGGCCAGGCTGGCCTGATTGCGTAATTCGATGCCGACGTCGCGTAGCCGCCCCATCAACAACCCTTGTGCGCGACTAACCTCAGCCATGGACTCCGCCAGAGCGGCCAGGTCATAGCGCCAACGCGGCCAGTCGCCGGCCTGCCAGATACAAGTGCAATCTCCGCATTTCATGCGGAGATTATGGGCTGTATTCTCCGCACATGCAACCAGTCATCCGACAGATTGCCAGCGTTGAACGTGGACGGAGTTTGACGGCTGAAGTGATGCACTGCAAACGCAAGGTTTCGATTGGTTGTCATGAAACCTCACCTTGTTACGGGCTAACCGTTGATAATGAGACTCATTGTAACGAAGGAGGCCGTGCAGATGAGTGTCCGTCCCACGCAATCGCCGCAGCGCAGCGGACTGATTCTTTCCGGAGGAGGCGCGCGCGCCGCTTATCAGGTGGGCGTGTTACTGGAATTGGCTGCAATGCGCCGCGTCCGCTGCAACCAGACCCGAAATCCATTTGACGTGATCTGCGGCACTTCGTCCGGCGCGATCAACGCCAGCGCGCTCGCCTGCGGATCGGATCAGTTTGATCAAACGCTGAACACGCTCGCGAACGTCTGGGAAAACTTCCACGTCAACCAGGTTTATCGGTCGGACGTCCTGGACATGGTCCGCTCGGGTGCCCGATGGCTCTCCCTGATCACGCTGGGGTGGACAATCCGCGCACAGAATATGCGCCCCAAATCGCTTCTTGATAACACTCCGCTGGCTAATCTGCTCTCTGCCAACATTGATTTCAGTCGCTTGCCCCAATTGCTGGCGCAGGGGCATCTGCAGGCGCTGGCCATCACCGCGTCCAATTACAGCAGCGGAGAACATGTCACCTTCTACCAGAGCGGCAGGGACATTCCACCCTGGGTTCGAAATCAAAGAATGTCCATGCACTGCGAAATCGGACATCAACACCTGCTGGCAAGCTCTGGCATCCCGTTCCTCTTTCCCGCTGCCCGTCTGGAGGGTCCCGATGGGGTTGCCTGGTTCGGCGACGGAGCCATGCGCCAGAGTGCGCCAATTTCTCCTGCCATCCATCTGGGGGCAGAGAAGATCCTGGCGATCGGCGTCGGAAGAATCTATGAGCCACGGCATTCAGCACCGGTCGATGCGTCTGACTACCCCTCGATGGCCAGCATCGCCGGGGTCGCGCTCTCCAGCATTTTTCTGGATGCGCTGCCGGTCGATATCGAGCGACTGGAGCGCGTCAACAAGATGCTCCAGCTCATCCCGCCAGAAGATCGCAGCGGGTCCGGCCTGAAACCCATTGATCTGCTCGTGATATCGCCGAGCGAACGGCTCGACGATATCGCGCTTCGGCACGCGGCTCATCTGCCGGCAACGGTTCAGAAACTGCTCCACATCCTTGGCAGTTCTCCGAAGAAAGGCTCCGGGCAAAGCGGAGCCTTCATCAGCTATTTGCTCTTTGAGTCGACCTACACACAGGAGCTCATCGCACTTGGTCGCTCAGACGCCAGAGCCAAGGCAGATGAAATTCACCGGTTTTTTAACTGGTGCTGACACGGATCTCGCGGTGGTACGCGTTACCAAGTGTGGGGAAGGCCCCGCCGTTCAGCGAGCGGTGGATGTCACTTGAAGACCACTGTGCGGGTTCCGTTCAGTATGACCCTGTGCTCAGCATGCCACTTCACAGCGCGCGCAAGCACAACGCTCTCGATGTCCCGGCCATGCTGAGTCAGCGCGTCGGGGTCCATGGCGTGATCCACTCGTTCGACGTCCTGCTCGATGATGGGCCCTTCATCCAGATCGCCAGTGACATAGTGCGCAGTGGCACCGATCAGTTTGACGCCACGCACATAGGCCTGATAGTAGGGCTTGGCGCCCTTGAATCCGGGCAGAAAGCTGTGATGGATGTTAATGGCACGACCAGACAAGCGCGCACAAAGATCGTTGCTCAGCACTTGCATGTAACGGGCCAGCACGACCAGTTTTGCGTCATGCTGCTCAATGACGCGCAAGAGCTCAGATTCGGCATCGGCCTTGCCTTGCTGCGTGACCGGCACATGATGAAACGGCACGCCATACGACGCCGCCAACGGGGCGTAATCCGGGTGATTGGAGACGATCGCCCGGATATCGATTGGCAGTATTCCAGTGTTCCAGCGCAGAAGCAAATCATGCAGGCAATGCCCCAGCTTTGAAACCAGGATGATCGTCGGCATTCTGGCCTGCGCATCAACCATGTTCCAGTCCATGCCAAATTGCCGGGCAATGGGTTCAAACTCCGTCTTAAGTTCGGCAAGGCCGAAATCGTCATCCTCTGCCGTAAATGCAACCCGCATGAAAAACCGATTGCTTTCCGGATCGTTGAACTGCGCGGCCTCGAAAATATTGCCAAACCGTTCGCTCAGGAATCTGGAAACGTTGCTGACAATGCCGATGCGATCCTCGCAGGAAAGCGTCAGTACGATTCGTGGTGCATGCGTATTCAATTCAACTCCGTCTGACGTTGTTCGACGCGCGATCGATTCTGGCTTTGCCGCGAGTCAGGTGCAAGTAATCGCGAGATCAGGACTTTACCCGCTCCGCCTTGGGATCGTAATACGGGGCCAGCTGCGCATGCGCGGCGTAGCGCTCCCAGCCAATCTCGATTTCAAACCGCTGCGCGGCAATCCATTGCGCGGTGATCGGCTCCTCAGCCCGCACGTAGCCCATGCCGAGCGATGCGCCTACCCGGTGACCATACATGCCTGAGGTGATCGCGCCAACCCGCGTGCCACCGATCCAGACCGGCTCTTCGCGATACAGCAGCCGGTCGGTGCCCTCCAGCCTGAACTGCAGCAACCGCCGCCTCGGGGTGCCCAGGTCACGCTGCGCGAGCAGGGCTTCGCGCCCGATGAACGCAACCGGCTTGTCGTACGCAACCGCAAACCCGAGCCCGGCCTCAAGGTTGTTGTCCTCGACGCTGACATCGTCGCCCCAGTGCCGGTAGCCCTTCTCCATCCGGCACGCATTCATGGCGTGCATGCCCGCCATCGTCAGCCCGTAGGCCGCCCCGGCCTCGCGAATACGCTCGTAGACGTGCAGCGCGAAGTCGCCGGGGATGTAAAGCTCCCAGCCCAGTTCGCCCACGTAGGTGATGCGGCTGGCGCGCACCTGCGCATAGCCGATTTCGATGATTTGCGAGGTGCCGAACGGGAACGCCTCGTTCGAGAAATCCGTGTGCGGCGCAATCTGCTGCAGCAACGCGCGGGAGTTCGGGCCCATCAGGCCGAGCATCGGCAGCGCCGCCGTGTGATCGGCCACAAAGCAGTGCCCCGCCCGCGCGGCGTGCGCCCGCAGGTAAGACAGATCCCGGAAGTGCGTCACGGCGGCAGACACCACCATGAACTGCTGCTCGCCGGTGCGGGTGATGGTCAGGTCCGCCTCGATGCCGCCACGGTCGTTCAGCCACTGCGTGTACACCAGCTTGTTCAGCGACACGTCGATCCGGTTGCAGGAAATCGTCTCCAGAACCTGCAGCGCATCGCGCCCCTCGACCACGAACTTGGTCATGGTGCTCTGGTCGTACAGCGCCACCGCATCCCGGGTGGCCCGGCATTCCGCCGCCGTGCAGGGGAACCAGTTCTGGTGGTAATAACTGTACTCATACTCGGGCTTGACGCCGGGCCGCACGAACCAGTTGGGACGCTCCCAGCCCGCGAGTTCGCCGTAGACCGCGCCCTCTTGCTTGAGCGCGTCATAAAAATGGGTGCGCCGCGCACCACGCGCGGTGGTGTACTGGTAATACGGCCAATGCGTCTTGTAGAGCAAACCGAGGGTTTCGACGGTACGGTCGTGCAGATACTGGCGCGTGCCCTGGAAGGGGCTCATGCGCTGCACTTCGATATCGACCAGATCCATGGGCGGACGACGATCGCGGATCCACTCGGCCAGAACCTTGCCCGCGCCGCCCGAACTCTGGATCCCGATGGAATTGAACCCGCAGGCCACAAACAGGTCCTTGATCTCGGCGGCCTCGCCAAGCAGATAGCGATCGTCCGGGGTAAAGCTTTCCGGTCCGTTGAACCAGGTCTGGATGCCGGTGTTCTCCAGCATCGGCATGCGGCTTGCGGCTTTCTCCAGAACCGGCATGAAGTGATCCATGTCCTCGGGCAGCGAATCGAAGCTGAAGTCCTCGCGGATGCCCTGCATGCCCCAGGGCTTGGCCCGGGGCTCGAAGCAGCCGAGCAGGATCTTGCCGGCGTCCTCCTTGTAGTACGCCCACTCGTCGGGGATGCGCAGCACCGGCAGGTTCCCCGGCAGGCCCTTGATGTGTTCGGTCACCACGTAAAAGTGCTCGGCTGCGTGCAGCGGCAGGTTCACCCCGGTCTGGCGCCCGAGCTCGTAGGACCACATTCCGGCTGCGATCACCACGCTCGAGGCGCGAATGTCGCCCTGATCGGTCACGACCCCGACAGCGCGCCCGCCCTCCTTGAGGATGCGCTGCACCTTGATGTTCTCCAGCACCTTCGCCCCGCCCATGCGCGCGCCCTTGGCGTAGGCCTGGGTGACGTCGACCGGGTTGCACTGACCGTCCCTGGGAAGAAACACCCCACCGACCACGCCCTCCAGGCTCAGGTAAGGGTAGCGCGCCAGAATGTCCTGCGGAGTAATCACATCCACGGCCAGGCCAAAGTTGCTCGCCATCGAGGCGCCGCGCCTGAGCTCCTCCATGCGCTCGGTCGTGAGCGCGACTGAGATCGAGCCGTTTTGCTTGAAGCCGGTCGACTGGCCGGTTTCCTTCTCAAGGCTAAAGAGCAGATCGGTCGTGTATTTGGCGAGCTCGGTCAGGTTGCGCGTGGCCCGCAGCTGGCCCACCAGGCCCGCCGCATGCCACGTCGTGCCGCACGACAACTGCTTGCGCTCGAGCAGCACGACATCGCGGATGCCGAGTTTGGTGAGGTGGTAGGCGATCGAGCAACCCACCACGCCGCCCCCGATGATGACGACATCCGCGCGCGACGGGAGGTGATTGGACATGCTGTTGAACTCCTCAACGCTGGTCAAGAGTGGACACGCGACGCTGGTCCATACCGGACAAGCAACGGTGGAAAATATTGGACAAAATAGTATCGGATTAAATAATTCCTGCGGCAAATATTTTCTTATAAAAATAATTGCACTACAGATTAATTTATATAACAATGCAAGAACTTCTGGCCCAGCCGAACCGTCATGACAAAGTCCGCCACCTCAGCCGCAGCGCACGCACGGGATTCGGGCGAGGCGCTGGCCGTCGTATTCTGGGTGATCTCCTCGCTCGAATACTGAACGGCACGCAGGCGCCGGAACACCGAAGTTCATTCAAGCACCGGAATACTGCAGTTCACGCAAGTGATGCAATCCATGGAGGATGCAAAATGATTCAGCAAAAGTTTGCCTTTCTGAGCCGGCTTTTCCGGTGCTGCATGTATCTGGGATTGACTGCGATCGCGGGCTTTTCGGCCGGGGGTGCGGTTGCGCAGACCTATCCATCCAAGCCGATGCGCATCGTCGTTCCCTTCGCCCCGGGAGGGTCAACCGATATTCTCGCGCGGACAATCGCAAGCCATCTTGAGAAGCGCTATGGCGTTCCGGTAGTGGTTGAAAATCGTCCGGGCGGCGCAACGGTA
The DNA here is from genome assembly GCA_020851995.1 of Burkholderiaceae bacterium. Lineage (GTDB taxonomy): Bacteria > Pseudomonadota > Gammaproteobacteria > Burkholderiales > Burkholderiaceae_B > Zwartia. The sequence continues at coordinate 4,213 of JADZBO010000228.1, read as the reverse complement.
GTCGGCGCAATGGCGGTCGCCAAGGCCGATCCGGATGCACACACGCTTTTGCTCGCCAGCGACACGACGTATGCGATTAATCCGCATGTCCTGCTGAATACGCCATTCGATCCGATCAGGGAGCTGGCGCCGGTTTCCGTGATCGGCAATGCGCCGAACTGGATTGTGGTTGCGGAAAACTCTCCGCTGCGCAATTTCGACGACTTCGTTCGGGCTGTGAAGGAAAATCCGGGCAAGATCTCCACCAGCGTGAACTCCATTGGCGGGCAGGTCCACCTGGTTCTCAATGCATGGGCCCGACGCAACCAGCTCGATCTGACGATCGTGCCTTATCCGGGTGTTGCAAGGGCCATCCCGGATTTGTTTGGCGGCAATCTGAACGCGATTTGTGATGTGGTCGGAGGCACTGCCCGTTACGTGGAGGATGGAAAAATGCGCGCGCTGGCGCTATTCCAGTCAACTCCCTCCAACCTGGTCAAAACCCCCTCGTACACCGAGTCAGGCCAGAAGGACCTGGATATCGTGACCTCCTTCGTGATGTTCACGACGGCCGGGTCGCGGCAGGCAAATATCGACAAAGTCAGTGCGGAAATCGCCTCCATCCTGAAGGAACCCGATGTCGCCGAGAAGCTGCGTTCGCTGGCGATCTCACCGGTTGGACTCGATCCCGCACAGACATCTGCCTTCATTCTGCGCGAAAACGCCCGCTTCAAAAAGATCGTCGAGGAAACCGGGTTCAAACTTTAGCCGTCATTGCCGTGTGCCCTTGTGGCGACGTCATTGTGCACCCGACAACAGGAGAAGGCAGCATGGCTGATGTGAATAGTGCCCGCATACAGGATTTTTCCGGGACGCCAATCCGGCTTGAAAACGGCCTTGAGGGGTCGATCATGGCTTTCGAAAGCGCCACCCCGGCGAGCTGGTCTCAGATCATCACTCGCAAAGGCCTCACGCCCGTGCAGGTGCAAATGCAACTCTTCCTGCCGCCCGGCAATGGCAAACGGCCGCTCGTCTTCCTGATCCCCGGCAGCACGGGCATCAACCGCGCCCATGTGCGACATGCGAATTCTCTGACCAGCGTCGGTATCGCGGCCTGCATCGTGGACAGTTTTGGCTCCAGAGGAATCACGCACACCTACCACGATCAACGCCAGCTGACGTTCTCGGCAGGCACTTATGATTTGCTGCGGGCTGCTGCATCCCTGATGCAGGATGACCGGGTCGACTCAAATGCCTTCGGGGCGATGGGACCGAGCCGGGGCGGGACGTCCGTGCTGCAGGCGGCGATGACGCCCCTCGCTGAGGCGGTTCTGGGACATGGCAATGCGTTCAGGGCTGTCCTGCCGATGTATCCGTCGGGGATTTTCCAGTTTCTGACCCCGCACACCGGCAAAACCTCCATTCGCGTCACGATGGGGGATTCAGATAAGTGGACATTGTTGTCGGCGGTGCAGGGATATTGCAACGCGATCCGCTTGTGCGGGGGCGACGTGGAGCTGAAGGTCTGGCGTGACGCCGAGCACAGTTTTGACCGGCCAGATGTCCCTCTGACTTTTGTGCCCGACGGCCTGGAGTCCACGCGCGCACCGGTGTATTTCCTGGATGAGCAGGCAAATTTCTATGACCTCTACAGCGGGAAACCGAATCCTGCGCTGACAGAAAGCGAACTACGCGCGGAAATTCACGAGCGATTTGGTCATGAGGGCTGCACGCTGGGATCCAAGCCCGGGCAGCCTGAGCTTTTCACCGCGGACATGCTGGGCTTCTTCCGCGGCAAACTGCTGGCCTGAGAGCTTTGTGCGAGACTCGACCATTGGTGATGCCGGTCAGCCCATCTCGCTGATAATCCGGTCGTTTCGAAGTCAATCACAACAATGCGCTGATCCATTAATAACTTTTGCTTAGCATAATGATTGGACGGCTCTGCGCCAAGCTGGATGTATGGTCAGATTATCGTTGTACTCGAACAGGATTTTGGCAAAAAATTTGCATCAAAGCGCATTCCGAAACGGAGGCCCCTGGCGGTGTGCCTTTCCTGACGTGAAGCCCGATCGATTGCTGCGCGGCCCGCATGTTGCTCGCGCTTTACAAGAGCGGTGACCGGGGTTTCCTGTATCCCGGACATCTCTAGCTACCTGCCACACCGGGCCGCTGCACTGGGTTCCGAAGGACGACTGGTTGATGTGCACACCTGCCTACGCAGTCAACCAACGCATACCCAAACCCCTGGTGGCTTACCTTGAAGATTGTCTCGCACGTCCAGAGGGATACGCTCAGAAATTCGCAATAGCGCGTATCGTTTACTATGATGAGAGGGCGTTTCTGCGCTGCTGCATGCGCGTCCAGGATCGGTGCATGGCGCCCCACCCGACGATTCTCCGGAGACGACAACCCTCATGAAAGCGTTTGACCTTCTCACCGTCGGCATGGGGCCGGAAGGCGCGCTCAGCCTCGTAGGCATGGGCGCACTACTCCAGAACATCTACTGCCTGCCGGTCAACCTGCTGATTTATTTCCTGTCGACCCGCGAAGTCCTGTTCAAGCATATCCAGTGGTCACAACAGGACGCCACCGCCATGTACAGCAGTTGGGCGGCAATTTGCGGATCCTCCGTGGTGTGGATCCTGCTCGTGGCGTGGATTGCCGGGGTCAACAAGCCGTCCAAATAACGACAAGCCAACAGGACGCTTGCGCGTCCGTCGGCCTGTGGGTAACCGCGGATACTGACTTGGTGCCAGGCAGATTGTGTAGTGTTCGACGCTAGCGCTCGTCAAAACTCACCGTGAGTTTGTTGCAGGTGGGGCGCGCCTGGCACGACAGCACGAAGCCTTTGTCCGTCTCCCAGGCTTCAAGGCCGAAGTTCTTGTCCATTTCGACGCTGCCGTCGAGCACCTTGACGCGGCAGGTCGAGCAAACGCCACCCTTGCACGAATAAGGCAGATCCAGGCCGGCGGCCAACGCTGCGTCCAGTACATGCTCATCGGCGCGCATGTGGATTGCGTGGGGCTTGCCGTCGAGCACGACGGTGACTTCGACATCACCGACAACTTCGGTCTTGTGCCCGGCGACGGCGGCCTGACGCTCCACCGCTGAAAGATGCTCGAGCGACGGCGAGGTGAAGCGCTCGGTATGGATGCGCTCCTTCTTGACGCCAGCATCAAGCAATGCGCGCTCGGTCGCTTCGATCATCACCTCGGGGCCGCAGATGAATACTTCGTCCATGCTGCCGACCGGCAACAGCGCGTCGACGATCGCCCTGACCTTGTCGCCATCGATACGTCCTTGCAGCAACTCGGATTCCTGGGCCTGGCGCGAAAGGATGTGAATCAGCGTCAGTCGATCCGGATAGCGATCCTTGAGATCCTGAAGTGCTTCGTTGAACATGACGCTGGCCATGCTGCGATTGCCATACACGAGCGTGAACTTGGTCTCGGGTTGCTCGTCAAGGGAACTGGCCATGATCGACAGGATCGGTGTGATACCGGAACCTGCGGCAAAGCCGACACGGTGCAGCGCGCGCGGACGCCTGATCGTAAAACGACCGGCCGGCGGCATGACGGAGAGCTCATCGCCGGCCTTGAGTTGCCCGGCAGCCCAGTTGGAAAACACGCCGCCTTCCATCGGCCGTATGCCGACCACAAGCTCGCGTCTGTCGTTCAGGTGCGTGCGCGTGCTGCAGATCGAATAACTGCGACGCACGTCCTGGCCGTCGATCCTGGCGCGCAGCGTCAGGTACTGGCCAGGCTCGAACGCAAAAGTCTCGGTGAGGCTTTGCGGAATATCGAACGCGATCGCCACGGAGCCGGCGGCTTCAGGGGTGATGCGCGCGATCTTGAGATCGTGAAAGCGTGGAATGGTTGACATGTTGGGGTCGCCAGTGCGATCAATAAGGTTTGAAGTAATCGAACGGCTCCATACAGGCAAGGCAGCGGTAAAGCGCCTTGCACGCCGTTGATCCGAAATGCGATGTTTCGGTGGTGTTTTCAGAGCCGCATCGCGGGCAGGGAACGACATCGGCAACACTGCCGACACCCCTGCGCGTGGCGAACTGGACAACCGCGTCGACCGAACTGCCGCAACGCACGGCACTGGGCGGCGCGATGCCGTAGGCACGCAGCTTCGCGTTTGCCTCGGGCGTCATCCAGTCGGTCGACCAGGCCGGGGCAAGCTGCAACACCACCCGCGCCGGAATTCCGGCTGCGGACAATGCAGC
>JADZBO010000227.1 GCA_020851995.1 Burkholderiaceae bacterium | reverse complement strand
GACAGGCGAAAGTCGCCATGAATCAGTCCGTGCGCTACCAGGCCTGCCGCAAGTCCCCAGAACGCACCGCCCAGTCCGAACAGCGTGATATTGGCCGCCGTCGCGAGGAAGGTGATCAGCGCCGTTTCGCGTCCGCGCAAATCAACCAGTGCCGTGGCAAGGCTGCCACCAATCGCCCCCAGCAAGGCAAGGCCGGCCAGCGTCGTGATGAAGGTCGGCGGCAGCACCACGAACAAGGTTGCCAGCGTCGTGCCGAAGACGCCAACGAGGATGTAGAACATGCCGCAGGCAAGACCGGCGATATACCGCTTCCCGGCTTCTTCGTGCGACTCCTTGCCAGTGCAGATCGCCGCCGTGATTGCCGCCACGTTGAAGGCATGCGAGCCGAATGGCGCCATCAGCAGCGAGCCGAATCCTGTCACGGTGAGGATTGGATTCGCACTGGTCTTGAATCCGTCGTTGCGCAGTACCAGCATGCCCGGCATGTACTGGCCGGTCAGCGTAATGACAAACAGGGGAAACGCGACGCTGAGCAGTGCGGTCATCGAGAAGGCGGGGGGCGTGAATACCGGCATGGCCAGTTCCAGGGCCACGGTTCCGAAGCTGACCTGTCCCATGCTGAGCAGGAGGGCGATGCCGGCGATCAGCACGCCGACGATCGCATAGCGTGCGGTGAACCGCCGCAGCAAGGCATAGGTGAGTATCAACGCGCCGACGAGCAAAGGGTCCATGCCTGCGCCGCCAAAGGCGCCGATACCGAAGCGCAGCAGAATGCCGGCGAGCAGCCCGGCGGCGATTCCGGGCGGAATCATCTTCACGACCCGCTCGAAATAGCCCGACGCCCCCAGCACGATGAAGCCGACGGCCGACAGCATGTAGGCACCGATCATTTCCGCGTAGGGCGTATTCGGCAGCACGGCAATGAGGAAGGCCGCACCCGGCGTGGACCAGGCGGTAATGATCGGCTCACGATAGCGGAAACTCAGCCAGGCGCCGGTCAAGCCGACGCCAATCGAGACCGACCAGATCCACGAAGCCGTCTGCTCGGGACTGAGCCCCGCCACCTTCGCCCCCTGAAACACCAGGATGAACGTGCCACCGTAATTGACGATGACGGAGATGAGCGCCGCGATGATCGGGTGCGTCAGGTCCGCAGGCCGGATGGAATCGGTAGTCATGCGTCGTGTCCTTGAATGTGATTGAGTTGCCTGGCACCCAGAATGCCTGCAAAATGGCCTCACATAAATATCCACTTATGTGGATATTTAAGGCCACTTTCCCCTTTGTGAGTGGCATTGAAATAAAACAGGAATCCCGCATGAAAACGCGTGCCACCGCTTATCCGATCTGGAACCGCTTTCAGCGGTCGTCTGATGACCCGCTGTCTATGCGCGAACAACTGGTACGGTTCTTTCGCAAAGGGGTGGCCGACGGCACCTTGCAACCCGGTATTCGGTTGCCGGCCTCGCGCGTGATGGCGCAGGAGCTCGGTTTATCGCGGATTACCGTCTCCGCCGCTTATGAGCAACTTGTCGCAGAGGGCTTTCTGGAAGCGCGGCGGGGAGCCGGAACCTATGTGGCAGCGCGGATTGCCAAGCAAAAGCCGCTTTCATCTGCGTCTTCGCCTCAGGAACGACAACGCGCGCCTGTTTCGGTACGGGCGGGTCGTCTGGTAGGGGTGGATTCAATGTCAATGGCGCGTGCGGCATGGCTACTCACGCCCGGTCTGCCGGCATTGGATGCGTTCCCCTATGCGCTCTGGGGCCGCCTCGAAGGCCGCTTCTGGCGTCGCCGGCCAATTCCAGACCTTTCTTACGGCGATCCCCAGGGCTTTCTGCCGTTACGCGAGGCCTTGGCAGAGTATCTGGGCGCCGCGCGTGGCGTTGTCTGCAATGCGCACCAGATCATCATCGCGCCTGGTGCGCAAGCGGGGGTTTCGATCGCAACACTGGCACTGACCGATATGGGCGATCGCGTCTGGGTAGAAGACCCCGGATACGATGCCGCTTACCGTAGCCTGCTCCTTGCCGGGGTAACTGCGGTGGGTATCCGTGTCGATGCCGAAGGGCTGGATGTTGACGATGGGCGCAATCGCGCTCCCGACGCGCGGCTCGCCATGGTGTCTCCATCGCATCAATATCCGCTGGGCGTCACCATGAGTCTGGCGCGGCGTCTCGCGTTGCTGCAATGGGCCAATGAGGCCAACGCATTCATCCTTGAAGACGATTACGACAGCGAATTTCGCTATGAATGCGCACCGGCACCGGCACTTAAGGCGCTTGATGGCGACAACGGAAGCGTGATTTACATCGGTACGCTCAGCAAGTTGCTTGCCCCCGGTTTGAGGCTGGGCTTCCTGGTTGCTCCCGACGACTTGATCGACGCGCTATGCGCCGTGCGCAATGGAACTGACCATCGTGTTCCGATGCCGCTCCAGGCGACGGCGGCCGACTTCATTGGCAATGGTCACCTGGGCGCGCACATTCGGCGCTCCAAAGTGCTCTACGCCGAACGGCGCGCCGCGTTGCTGTCCGCGATCAATTCGGAAGGCAGCGGATGGCTGACCATGCCGACAGCTTCGACCGGCCTGCACATGGTCACCGAGTTGCCTGACTGTTGCAACGATCAGGCGCTAGCGGCGGCCGCGCGGATGCGGCAGATTGGCGTGACTCCCTTGTCGGGATATTTTGTCACTGCCTTCAGAACGCAACGACAGGGGCTGCTGATGGGATTTGGAAATACCCGAGCGGAATCGATGAAGGGGGCGATTCGGACGCTATGTCGCCTGATCGAAGCAGGGAGCAAATCGTCAAGTATCTATTCGGGTGGTGATAGATCAAACAACGAGTCACTAACCATGACAAGTTACTGAAGAACATTGACTGTCCAGTTACCTGGATCGGCCAGTGATTGATCTGTTCCAAATCCCGGCTCCCATCAATTGAAGGTTGTGAAGCACCCATTGGACACGCTGCGGCACCAACGTTCTTCTGGGGTGGTTACTCCGCCAGGGCTAAGGCAGGTCATCGCCGAATGCTTGATCCTGATGGGTGGCTGGCGCAATTCGTCGCAGCCATATATTGAAGAAACGGGCGTGGTCTGAAACTGCAGATGGGAAG
>JADZBO010000226.1 GCA_020851995.1 Burkholderiaceae bacterium | reverse complement strand
TTTAAATGCATGGAGGTGGAGCTGTGGGCACTGTGCTGCAACAACCCTTTGCTGAGCAGTTTCGCGAACAGGGCACGCCCTATTTGTCTCCGGTGAGAATCGGGGATTTTTTTGGTTTCAAGGTTCAGGAATTGGCCGAGCGCGCGCATGTGCATCGCAACACTCCAACCGCAAGGCCACAGGCACCGCAACTGCAAAAATACCTGCGCGACATGGTGCGGGTACTGGCGATCGCTACCGAGATGACCGGTGACGAAAAACGCGCTGCGTTTTTGTTGCGTAACGAACCGCTACGCGCATTTGGCTATAAGACGGCTGATACCTTGATTCAGGAAGGGAAGGCCGACATGGTTATCGCCTTTTTGGAGTCACTTATGGGTGGCGCGGCTGGATGATCCCTTGTGTTGTAATCGGCGAGCCCACCGAACTGGCTTGCTTTCGAGTGTGTTCACCCATTTATGCAAGTACCCCGCTCTCTGGCCTAGGGGCAGCACGTCAAGGTGGTCGGTTCAATAGGCCCGGTCAAGAAGCACTGTATCTTTCATTGGACGAGGCAACGGCACTGGCAGAGTACCGGCAGGATAACCCTTGGTTGCGGCCCGGGACGATATGCACTTTCTTCGCCAGCGGATTGAAAGTCGCTGATTTCCGGGCGGGATTTGATTCGGATCTTTGGCCACCGATCTGGGCTGATTATGCGGTGGATTGGCGAGCCGAGTGGTTCGCGAAGTCCACCGAACCTCCCACTTGGTACATGGCGGATGATGTTGTGGCGTTTGGACTCGATGGCATCCTGTTTCCCTCCCAAACTCGGTCTGGCGGCCTCAATTTGGTCGTTTACCGCAGCTCAATGAGGCCAACCCACCAGCTACGTGTGTACGATCCCGATGGGGCGCTGCCAAGACTCGGGTAGGATTTGTTAGACGGCAACGATAAGCCACACCGCTAAAGCGGCATCGGTCTGGTCAATGCTAGCGGGCTAGGCGTTTTTCCAACAAGCAGTACGCTATTCAGAAAAACACCCGGGTCACGCACGGGCTCGCTTCCTTCTGACAACCACTTCGAGGCCGACCATGTTCATAAGATCGATGAGCTTTTGCGCCTGAAGGGTTTTTTTTCCGTTCTCGGCTTCGCTGATGAAGCGATTCCCGGAACCGAACAAACCCGCAGCCACGACCTGCTTGATGCCCTGTTCTTTGCGCACAAGACGAATCAGGCTGCCGATTTCTTCTGTGGATTCGACGACGATGCCGTTGTCGATGTCTGGATTCATCAGGATCTCTTTGGTTTAATTACCGATCGGTAAGTCTTGATCGGATTGAGCGAAATATCAAGCGAAAGTTACCGATCGGTAATTCATCTATTAAGTGACGAATATTTTTGAAATATATTACCGTTCGGTAATTTACGTTTGGACGCAAAGTGAGTGGTTGCCGACCTCGTGTGCTTGAGACTTTTGAATCGTTCGTCCTGAGGGTGACTCCGCACAGACTGTTTGGGTGACCAGCGGAGCTTTCGATATATGTTTCAAAAAGATACTAACTAAAGCTTGTCTATTGCTTTCCAATTTGATAGCATCTACGTGTATTCAGATCGTGGATGACGTAGTGAAAAAAAATAATGGCAGATTGAGGTCGGGGCATGACCGACGCAGCTGATTTTGTGGTGTGCCCAAAGTGTCAGGATCCCAGAAGCGACTCCGTTGTGCGGGAGGAGCGCTCAAAAAAGATGCGGTGGTTGATGCCGGGGAGCAGGAAATTCACCTGTTATCGGTGTGGCGTGCGTTTCATCAGATTCCTGGGCGCCACCATCAAATTCTGAGTTGAATAAACAACTGAATTCAACGCGCTCGGCAGATGGAATTGGTGATGGAAAATGATCAGAAGTCCTGGCGCAAGACCCTCGGCGGGTTACTGCATATTCTCTGTTTGCTGACGGCCGCACTGGGCATCGCTCATGCGGGCGAACTGCTGATCGGGCAGGCGACGGACCAGGCGATGGCAGACAACATCCTGAGCAGGTTCAATGCGGGCTTCTGGTACTCCACGGCTCAGTATGCCGTCGTCACGCTGGTGCTGCTGGCGCTTGCATACTGGGTTGATCGCAAGAGCGATACCGATTAAGAAACGCATTCCCGGTTAGAAGGAACGCATTCCTGGTTGGAAGGAATCCATCCCGGGGTTGAAAGAGTTATCCTGGGGCGATCGGAACCCAGCCTGCGTTTAAAGGAACCCAACCTCGGTTGGATATAACCCACCTTCAGTTATTCGACCGCCTTAGTGAACCCGGTGAACCGATAACCGAGCGATGCACCCACCACGTTGGCCCTGAAATCACCGTTCGGTGAGGCAATTTGCCCGCCGGTCAGCATGACCGACAGCGCCGGGGTTAGCTGATAACCCAGGCCGATGTTGTATTGTGCAACCAGGCCGCTACCCACGTTGAGGCTACCGCCACCGGCTGCACCGATCAGTGCTTCGGCTTCCAGGAACCAGGATTCCGAAAGATTGAGGCGTCCTCCTGCACCGACAAGGCCAGCCATATAGGCGCCTGCATTGCCCGAATAGGCAGCCAGGCCCTGTCCGGTCAGATACCAGTTGGGGGAAACGAAGTAATCGGCCTGCACCCCCATGTTATTGACGGACATGTCAGTGTCGCGGCTGCGCCAGTTGTTGCTGCCTTTCAGATAGGTCTGGTTGACTGCACGAAACCGCAGGTGCTGCGGTTCATAACCCGCCAATGCACCCTTTGCGGAGCCCTCGGAAGAATCCGGAATTCCAAACTTGTGGGTCAGTTTAAGACCGAGGAGTAACGCCCGGAAGCTCGCCTGGGGGGCGTCGATGGCACCCACGGAAAACTCCAGCGCTGTGCTTTTTGTAAGGTATTGCGCCAGCGAAACCCCGCCCGCGACCAAAAAGCCGCCACCCGTGTCGACGTTGCCGCCGCCGCCGGGGCCTGTGGTGGCCCAGAGTTTCAGGTCTGTGCTGGACGTCAGTGGGAATCGATACCCGCCACCGCCCAGAATCTGCATGTAGCCACTGTTCTGACCTCCCATGGCGCCGGCGGACTCAACTCGCAAGAACCAGTTGCTGTCAAGATACGTTGTCCACTCGGCACCGAGCAGCTGCATGCTGCTGCCCTGGGGTGATCCATCGGCTTTGCTGACGGAGTTCGGGATCTGATAACTCAGTGCAACAACCGAAAACTCTTGCCGTCGGGGTGAGGCGGTGCCGAGTTTTCCCGCGATCGGATTCGATGCGCCGGTATCCCACCCGGAGGCAAGCAGCGTTTCGAACGGAAATTCGTACAGGATGTAGGGCTGCGTGCTGCGGATGTCGCCGGTCGGGAAGGTGACGTAGCTGACGCCGAGTCCGATGTTGCCGTAGCGCCCGGTTTCGTAAGTGATGCCAACGTCACCCCGGAACATGAAGCCGCCACCAACCTGCAACGAGGCATCGCGCCCGCCGCCTCCGCCTATGAAGACACCCGAGCGCAGTCGCCAGGACGGCGCAATATAGGTCTGGAGTTCTCCTGCTAACCCAAGCGTGATGAATCCGCCGCGTTCGCCGACGAGTGCGCCGTAGGAGCCGATGCCCAGTTTGACGTTTTCATGAACGTCAAAAAACAGGTTGGCGCCGAGCATGCCCATGCGCTCGTTGTCAGTGAGTTTCCAGGACTCGTAAGTTGCGCGCCAGGTCGTGGGCACAGGGCGCAATCCGGGTTCGCCGGAGACCTCGGTTGCATGGAGCGCCGTGCAATGCGCGCTGAGTAACACGGCCATCAATGTCACAATGCGGTGATTCAGTTTGCCGTGCTTTTTGCTTTTCAATTGCATGGGTATTCCGATGGGGCAAACGCGCGTCGAGTAAATTTTGGATGGCACTGGATCGCTGCGATTAAGTTCACTAAACCAGTCGTTAGACTAAGGTCAGCTTTGGCGCTGGTCAAGCGAATTCAAGCGGTTTTCAAGCAGATTCAAATTGCGTTCAACCAGATT
>JADZBO010000225.1 GCA_020851995.1 Burkholderiaceae bacterium | reverse complement strand
TGGCACAGGGCTTTCTGGCGGAGCCATGCCCCATGCGCAGGGTGTGCTGCTCGGTCTGGCCAAGTTCAACCGGATCCGCCGTATTGATCCTCAGGCTGCGATCGCCGTGGTGGAACCCGGTGTGCGTAACCTTGCGGTATCGGAGGCCGTCGCACCCTACGGTCTCTACTATGCGCCCGATCCTTCCAGCCAGATCGCCTGCACCATCGGCGGCAACGTCGCCGAAAACTCTGGCGGCGTTCACTGCCTGAAATACGGCCTGACGGTGCATAACGTCCTGAAGGTTCGTCTGGTGACGATGGATGGCGATATCGTTGAACTGGGATCGCTCGCACCCGACAGCCCGGGGCCTGACCTGCTGTCGGTCTTTGTGGGGTCGGAGGGTATGTTGGGCGTGGTCACCGAGGTGACCTTGCGCCTCACACCAAAACCCGCTCTGGCTTCGGTGATCATGGCCAGTTTTGACGACGTCGATCGGGCCAGCGACGCGGTCGCAGGCATCATCGCCGCTGGAATCATCCCCGCCGGTCTCGAAATGATGGACCGACAGGCGACAGAAATGGTTGAACCCTTCGTCAAGGCGGGGTACGACACCGCCGCCGCGGCAATCTTGCTGTGCGAGTCCGACGGCACGATCGAGGAGGTCGCCGAAGAAATTCAGCGCATGGAAGCGGTCTTCAGCAAAGCCGGTGCGACCCGATTGCAGGTGTCGGGATCCGAGGCGGAGCGACTGCGGTTCTGGGCCGGTCGCAAGAATGCATTTCCAGCCGCGGGGCGGGTGTCGCCGGATTATTACTGTATGGACGGCACCATTCCCCGTCGACACCTCGGCCGGGTCCTGCGGGCGATTCAGGAAATGGAGGTTCGGTTCGGCTTGCGGTGTGCCCACGTGTTTCACGCGGGCGACGGCAACTTGCACCCACTGATTCTTTTCGACTCAAACGTGGCGGACGAAGTCGAGCGTGCCGAGGCTTTTGGCGCGGCGATCCTTGAACTTTCCGTGGAAGTGGGCGGAACCATCACCGGGGAGCACGGCGTGGGCATGGAGAAAATCAATCAGATGTGCGTGCAGTTCAATCGCGACGAACTGGATATGTTCCTGGCGGTCAAGCGCGCTTTTGATCCCGCCTGTCTCCTGAATCCCGAGAAGGTCATCCCAACGCTTGCGCGCTGCGCCGAGTACGGAAAGATGCACGTGCACAAGGGGGCGATTGCGTTCCCCGAGTTGCCAAGATTCTGACGCACCATGGAATACGACCTTTCGGAACTGAGCCATCAGGTATTGTCCGCGCGCGGTAATTTCAGGCCGGTGCTGATTCAGGGCGGCGGCACCAAGTCCTTTTACGGCAACCCGTTCGTCGCCGCAGACAAGACTCCCTTCACCCTGGACATGCGTGTGCTGCGCGGCATTGTCAATTACCAGCCCAGCGAGCTGGTGGTGACAGCGCGTGCCGGCACGCCGCTACAGGAGTTGACCGACACGCTGGATGCCGCCGGGCAGATGCTTGCATTTGATCCCCCGTCTTTCGGGCCGCAGGCCACAGTCGGTGGTTGTGTTGCCAGCGGGCTCTCCGGGCCAGGGCGTCAGGGCGCGGGTTCCCTGCGGGATTTTGTCCTGGGCGCGCATTTGCTGGATGCACAGGGCAGGGTACTGAAGTTTGGCGGCGAGGTCATGAAAAACGTCGCTGGCTATGACGTTTCCCGATTGCTCGCAGGTTCGATGGGGATGTTTGGAGCCATTGTTCAGGTATCCCTGAAGGTTGCCCCCAAGCCGGTGCGCACCTGCACGATCGAATTCGATCTGGACCAGGCGGCGGCACTGCAACAGTGTCACGCCTTGCGCGCCCAGCCTTTGCCAGTATCAGCGACGTCCTGGGAGCACCTCGGCGGACAAACAGGGCGCTTGCGCATTCGCCTGGCAGGCGCCGCTGCCGCAGTGGATTCGGCGCGGCTCAAGCTTGGCGGCGCACTGGTTGATGCTGACGATGCGAACCGGTACTGGTGCGATCTGCGCGAGCAACGCTTGCCGTTCTTCAGCCAGACGCCCTTGTGGCGACTGGCCGTGGAGCCCGGGTCGCCTGTGCTCGGGCTTGGTCCTTGCCTCTTTGAGTGGGGCGGCACGCAGCGATGGATCGTTGCCCGGGACATTGACGCCCAGAGCGTTCGGGATGCGGCGAAGACCGCGGGAGGTCACGCGACGTTGTTCCGCCCGGATCCATACCAGCCATTGCCGGTTGACGGGGTCTTCGCGCCACTGGCGCCAGGCGTGTCGACGATCGTGCGTCGGCTTAAACAGGAATTCGATCCGCAGAGTCTTTTTAACCCTGGCCGGCTCGTCGCGGGAATCTGATGGTGACGCATGCAAACTAGTCTTGCTGAGTGGGCACGCAATTCGGCGATCGGCCAGGAGGCCGACGAGATTCTGCGCCGGTGCGTGCATTGTGGCTTTTGCACAGCGACATGTCCGACGTATCAGGTGCTGGGCGACGAGCTCGACAGCCCGCGTGGGCGGATCTATCTGATCAAGGAGGTCCTTGAAGGCAAGGAGCCCACGCGCTCGACTCAGCAACATCTGGATCGCTGCCTGACCTGCCGCAATTGCGAAACGACGTGTCCGTCGGGTGTCGAATACGGCAGGCTCATTGATATCGGCCGGCATCTCGTCGAGCAGAAAGTCGAACGTCCTCCTGCTGAGCAAGTCCAGCGCAAGGCGTTGCGGTCCGGCCTGAACTCAAGTTTTTTTGCGCCCGCCTATCGCGTCGGACAAGCCCTGCGCGGCTGGCTGCCCGCGACCTTGCAGCGCAAGGTCATGGCGCGTCGAGACCCCGGAGCGTTGCCTTCGACGTTCAGCCAGCCCCGCCAGGTGCTGATCATGGCCGGCTGTGTGCAGCCGTCGATGATGCCGACCATTGACGCGGCGACCATCCGTGTGCTCAATCGCATCGGCATCGGCACCCGCGTGATTCAGGGGGCGAGTTGTTGCGGTGCGTTGAACTTCCATCTGGACGACCAGGACGCCGCGCTTGCGCAAATGCGCGCAAACATTGACGCATGGCTGCCCTGGATCGAATCGGGCAAGATCGAGGCCATCGTCATGAATGCCTCGGGCTGTGGTGCGACCGTCGTTGAGTACGCGCATCACTTACGGCACGATCCACAGTACGCTGTCAAAGCGCAGAAGGTTGTCGATCACGTCAGGGATGTCGCGCAGATCGTCGCGCCTCATACGCAGTTGCTGCGTGAGCAGATTGATATCGCGCGGTTGCCACGACGGCCGGCCTTTCACCCGCCCTGCACCCTGCAGCACTGGCAGGGACTGCGCCCCTTGAGCGAAAAGTTGCTCGCGGACCTTGGCCTGACTTTGCAGCCCTTCAACGAATCTCACCTGTGTTGTGGGTCTGCCGGCGCTTACTCGGTGCTGCAGCCGGAAATCTCCACCACGCTGCGCGATCGCAAACTCAGTCACCTCCAGGAGGCTCGCCCTGACATGGTGCTGTCGTCCAATATCGGCTGCATCGGTCACCTGCAGAGTGGAACCGACACGCCGGTGCGGCATTGGATCGAGGTGGTCGACGAGGCTCTCAGGCCCCTCAGGGGCTGAGTGCATGCGCTTTCAGGATGGGAGCGACCATCCTCTTGAAATCGGAGTGCGTGCATTCGGGATGCCCGGACCGCGCAATTGCGATCTCGGGCATTGAATCGCATCCCGGAATCAGTAAGACTTCGGCAGACCCAATACTTTCTCGGCAATGTTGCACAGGATCAGGTGCGGACTGACCGGCGCGATGCGCAGGATCATGGCTTCGCGCAGGTAGCGCTCGACGTGGTATTCCTTGGCGTAGCCAAACCCGCCGTGCGTGAGGATTGCGGTTTCGCACGCCTTGATCGAGGCCTCTGCGCCGAGGTACTTCGCCGCATTGGCCTCGCTGCCGCAAGGTTTGCCGTGATCGTACAGTTGCGCGGCCCGGTAGGCCATGAGTTGCGCCGCCTGAAGCTCGGCCCAGTTGATCGCCAGCGGATGCTGGATGCCCTGATTCATGCCAATCGGCCGGTTGAACACCACGCGTTCCTTGGCATAAGCCGTGGCCCGGCGCAATGCCGCAAAGCCGATGCCAATGACTTCGCCGGCGCACAGAATGCGCTCGGGGTTCATGCCATGCAGGATATATTCGAATCCACGGCCTTCTTCGCCGATCCGGTCTTCGACCGGGATCGGGAAACCATCGATGAAGAGTTCGTTCGAATCCACCGAGGTGCGGCCCATCTTCTTGATTTCGCGAACATCGACGTAATTGCGATCCAGCCTGGTGTAGAACAGGCTTAGCCCCTGGGTCGGTTTCTTCACCTGATTCAGCGGCGTGGTTCGCGCCAGCAGCAGAATGTGCGAGGCCACCTGCGCGGTGGAAATCCAGACCTTGCGGCCGCTGACGATGTAGCGGTCGCCCTGGCGCTCGGCACGCGTGGTCAGTTGGGTGGTGTTCAGGCCGGTATTCGGCTCAGTGACCCCGAAGCACGCCTGTTGCTCGCCCCGGATCAGCGGGGGCAGGGCGCGCTGCTTTTGCTCCTCGGTGCCGTACACGATCACGGGATTGAGCCCGAAAATGTTCATGTGGACAGCGGAGGCTGCCGACATTGCACCGCCGGTTTCCGCTATGGCCTGCATCATGATGGTGGCTTCGGTGATTCCGAGCCCCGCGCCGCCATACTGCTCCGGCATCGCGATGCCAAGCCATCCGCCCTTGGCGATGGCCTGATAGAAGTCGTGCGGGAAGCCGCCGTCAATGTCCTTGTGCATCCAGTACTGATCGTCGAATGGCGCGCAGGTATCGAAAATCGCCTGACGTAATGCTTCCTGCTCGGGGCTGAATTCGTAATCCATAGGTCTGTGTCTCGCTGCTGTCTTCGAATATTTGTAGGTGAAAGCGTAGTGGTGAATCTACACAGTGGTGAATCTACACAGTGGTGAATCCACACAGTGATGAATCTACACCGTGGTGAATCGGATCAGTATAACGAGTGGTCTGCTTCGCAATAAGCCAGTTTCAAAAATCCCGCGCTTTCATTCGGTTCAGTCAATGACGAACCGAATGAAAAAGGCGGACGATCCTTTCAGACCGCCCGCCAGGCGCTTGTATTGCAGCTGCTGCTAATCGACAGCTTTCACCATATCTTCGATGACTTTCTTGGCATCGCCAAAAACCATCATCGTCTTGTCCATGTAGAACAGTTCGTTGTCCAGACCCGCGTAGCCGGAGGCCATTGAGCGTTTGTTCACGATGACGGTCTTGGCCTTGTACGCTTCGAGGATCGGCATGCCGGCAATCGCCGACTTGGGGTCGGTCTTGGCCGCCGGGTTGACCACGTCGTTGGCGCCAAGCACCAGGACCACATCGGTCTGGGCGAATTCGCCGTTGATGTCTTCCATCTCGAAGACCTGGTCGTAGGGGACTTCGGCTTCGGCGAGCAGCACGTTCATGTGGCCCGGCATACGCCCGGCAACCGGGTGGATCGCATACTTGACTGTGACGCCGTGCGCGGTCAGCTTTTCCGCGAGTTCCTTGAGCGCGTGTTGAGCGCGGGCAACCGCCAGACCGTAACCCGGCACGATCACGACCGTCTCTGCGTTGGTCATCAGGAAAGCCGCGTCCTCCGGGCTGCCCGAGCGCACGCTGCGCTGGGCCTGTGCACCGGCCGGGCCCGCGTCTGCTGTCGCGCCGAAACCACCCATGATCACATTGAAGAACGACCGGTTCATCGCCTTGCACATGATGTAGGAGAGGATGGCACCCGAAGAGCCCACCAGCGAGCCGGCGATAATCAGCATGGAGTTGTTCAGCGAAAAACCAATGCCCGCTGCCGCCCAGCCCGAGTAGCTGTTGAGCATCGACACCACCACGGGCATATCGGCTCCGCCAATCGGGATGATGATCAGCACGCCAAGAATGAACGCCAGAATCGTCATGATGATGAACGGCGTCCAGGCCTGCGTGAGCATGAACCAGACGCCGCAACCGACCATGGCCAGCGCGATGGTCAGATTGACCAGATGCTGGCCGGCAAACACCAC
>JADZBO010000224.1 GCA_020851995.1 Burkholderiaceae bacterium | reverse complement strand
TGTTACCGGCGGCGTAAATCCGTAGGAATTTGGCGGCATAAAATTGCGGCGGAATTTGGCGTCCAGCGGTTGACGAACAAGGGGCCCGCTGGGCCCTTTGTCTTTGATGCCGCAGGAGAAGTCCTCAGAAAGGCGGATCGGTCACCGGTCGATCGTTGCGCGTGATGCGTTCGTCGCGGCATTTATTGCGTAGCGCGCTTTCATAGTGCGTCCATATCCGGTCGCGCAGATCATCGAGCAGTTCAATAACGGCCATGGCCTGCTCGGGCGACCACTGGGGATCGATGAAGAGAGGCAATCCATGGTGCAGACCGGAGGGTTGATGATGCGATTTCACGGCACCACCCTGGTTTTGCGCTTTTTTGCTTTGGCCACAGCAGCCTCCTGCGCCTCCTTGCGGCGGAACGACTCACCCTTGATGGCGAGAATTTCCGCGTGATGCACCAGGCGATCGATCATGGCGACGACACAACTGGCGTTGGGAAACACCTCGGACCATTCCGAGAAGGCCTTGTTGGTGGTGAGCAAGGTGCTCTTCTTCTCGTGCCGGCGGTTGATCAACTCAAAGAGCAGGTCAGCATGGCGGTTCGAATAAGATAAATATCCCACCTCATCAATGACTAACAAATCCGGGGCCGCATAGCGGCGCAGCCGGTAACGCAGGGTCGAGTCACTGTCGAGACTGGCCAGCTCGCCGAGTAACTGTCCGGCGGTGGCGAACAACACCGTATGCCCCTGTAGTACGGCCTGATGAGCGATATTCTGGGCAATCATCGTCTTGCCCAGGCCGCTGCTGCCGATTAGGATGGCATTGGTCGCTGAGTCCAGGAAGTCGAGGGTCATTAACTCGGCAATGGCACGTTGGTCACACTGTTCCGGCCAGGCCCAGTCGAAGTCGGCCAGCGGCTTGAAACGCCCGATGTGTGCGCAGCGCAAGCGACGCTCCAGCGATCGGCGGGCACGCTCGGTTTCCTCCCAACCGAGTAATGGATCGAGCCAAGGTTGATCAACGCATTCCGTCCAATGGGCCAGCACCCCATGCAGTTGTAAGGCAGACGCCCGTTGGCGCGGATCAGGCGGGCTCATCGGCGTGCTCCATCAAGGTATCGTAGTCATCAAGGCAGTGCGGTCGGACCGGTATATCGCGACGTTTGACGTGATCCGGCAGGGACACAGCCAACGGTGGTGGAGCGGCCTGCGCTTGGCGACGCCGCTCCAGCGCCAGGCGCACGGCATTCGGATGCGGCACCCCGCGTCCGAGAGCCTCGTCAATCGCCACCGTCAGCTCGGCCACGCCGTAACGTTCGAGCAATTCGGCCAGCGCCCGCACCGTCCGCCCCAGGGGTTCGCCCTGCTCGACGGCGCCAGTCAGCAGCGCCCGACTGGCCGGCACGGCCTGAACCAGTTGGTCGGTCCCCCGATGGGCACTGGCCTGGTGTTTATCGGCCACCAGCGCCGCAATGTGGCCGGGGATTTCAATCTGCTGCTGGCGGTCGTAGCTGCGCGAATGGGTCGCGATCACGGCCTGAGCATCGAGAATGCGCACCTGATCCGGCGTAGCAGACACGGTCAGTGAGCGCGAGACGCAGGTATGCGGAATCGAATAGTCATTGAGATCAAAGCGTACATACGGTGTCTTGCCGGCCGAAACGACCTTGATCTCTGCTGTTGGAAAGGCATCGCCCGGCAAGGCCAACAGGCGTTCCCGCTCCTGAGCAAAGCCTTCACTGACCGTCAGCGATTCGTCTTCCGGGCAACGGCGCGCACCGGCCTGTTCAATCACCCAGGCATCGGCCTGGGCATTGAGATCTGCAAGGTCGGTGAAGCTACGGCCAGCAAAGAAGGCGTCACGGATATAGCGGATGGCCCGCTCCACACGGCCCTTCTCGTTGCCGCGGGCGACGGCGACCGGGCGGGGCTCGAAACGATAACGACCGGCCAGGGCAAGCAGGGTCGGGTTGAAACGGATAACGGCGCCCTGGCGCTCTAGCACCGCACTTTTAAGATTGTCGTAGAGGGCGACCCGAGGTACCCCACCCCAGGCCTCGAAGGCGGCCACATGGCCGCGCAGGAAATTCTCCATGTGGGCGCCAAGGTAGAAACGCAGGAAGATCTGCCGCGACCAGGAAAGGACCGTGACGAAGGCCATCAACGGCCGACGCGCACGGCCGATCTCGAGGTGGCCGAAGTGCCCCCAGTCCACCTGCATTTGCTCGCCCGGCAGCGTCCGCAGACGCAGAAAGGCTTCGCGCTTCGGTCGTGGTCGATGACAGGCGATCAGGTGCCGGAAATGATCCGGTCGTCCGGGATAGCCACGATCCTTGACCATCTCGTAGAGTCGGGAGGCGCGCAGACGGGGAAACTGCGCAAGGGTCTCCAGAATGAACGGCAGGTACGGGTCGACCGCCGATGGTCGGTGGATCTGCTTGATGGCCGGCAAGCCGGCCTGGGCCAGAACGCGGGCCACGCTGTCGCGATGCAGGTTGAGTTGAGTAGCGATGGTGCCGATGGGCCAGCGTTCAGCGTGATGGCAACGCAAGATTTGTGCTTCAGTTTCAGGGGTGAGAGCCATGTGTGTTCCTGTGAGGTCGGTTTCGCCGAAACCGACAGCGCAGGAAGTCCTGGCGCACCCAGTCCGGCAAGGGGCGATGGCATCGGCAGCAATGCCAGGGCGCCGGAATCAGCGGCACCGTCGGTTCAGAGCGAAGTGGAACAGTCGGGGCCATGGGTGGGGAACCCTGATGCGTCACATTCTGCTGTTTGGCCCGATACCGGCGCTGGCGTTCGGCGTGTGCATGACGACCTCGCCGGCTCGCCTGATAGCGGCAACCAGCGGCATGGGTAGCGGTGCGTCGTGCCTGATCGGCACATCTCGCGGTGCAGTAGCGGTGACCCCGATCACAGTGACTGCAAATGATCACGGCGGTGCGGCAACGCGCACACAAGTAGCGTCTTCCAGGGAGCTCCATGGGCAGAGAGGGCCAATGGGGGGGAAGACGGCAAGCCCGCTTCGTGAAATACTCTGCATGCAGCGTTGCCTGTCAGGGCAGCGGGGCGCGGTATCGGAACTGGCTTGGCGGTTGGTGCCGATGTCGCGCCGGCATCTCCACCGGCGAAGTGCTATTTACCGCATCGACTGCATAGGCGCTAGCGCCTCGCCCAGCACCGCCATCCCCAGCCCTGTCGCACTTCGTTTGCCAGACGGTAGTTTGCTCCGCAAACCACCCGCCGGGAGCCCTGCGGGCTGCCGGCTAAACCACTATAGATAAGCCCAACAGGAAAAACCAAAACCGCTGTCCATGACTGTCTTCAGAACGTCGACGCCAAATTTGTGCGGAAATTGAGCGCCGTTAACA
>JADZBO010000223.1 GCA_020851995.1 Burkholderiaceae bacterium | reverse complement strand
GGCGTCACTTTAAACCCGGTGCTCTGGATCCAGCCCATCCAGTTGGCGAACAGCAGCATCAGGAAGAGCGCGACGGATAAGCCGATGCGCACCGTCAGCGCGTTGACCGTGCGGTTGCTGCCGCCCTTGTCGCGCATCAGGTAAAAGAGCGCGGATGCGAGGCTACCCACGATCAACAGAAACGTGATGACGATGAAGATTCGCATGTGCCCTCCAAAACGTAAATTATCGCAGAGATGACCAAACCGAAGGCTTCGCTCCTGACGATCGTCGCGCTGGTGCTGCTGGCACTGGCTGCGGGCGTGTTCGCGTCGCTCGGGCGCTGGCAGATGAGCCGCGCGGCCGAGCGGCGCGCCATCGCCGCTGAGATCGACGCCGGGCGCAGGCAAACGCCGCTGGAGCTTACAGGCCGTACGCCGACACAGGATCTGCAACCCTGGCGCCCTGCGCATGTGGCAGGCACCTGGCGCAATGATCTGAGCCTGCTGATTGATAACCGCAACCTGGATGGTAGGCCCGGCCTGTGGCTTGCCACGCCACTGGTGCTGGCCGATGGCTCCGCGGTGCTGGTTCTGCGCGGCTGGTTTGCAAGGCCGATGATGGGGCAGACGATGAGGCAAGGGGCACACCTCATCTCCACGCCCGCCGGTGTCCAGTCCGTCACCGGCGAACTTTCGGCGCATGTGCCGCGTCTGTTTGAACTATGGTCCCTGTCGGGCGGGTCGTCGGGGGCACTGCCGGCCGGTTGGTCCGGCCAGGCTCCGGCCCGACCCGCGATCACCGATCTCGACACGCTCATCCGTGTACAGAACCTGGATATTGCCCGCCTTGAGGCCCTCAGCGGGTTAAAGTTCGTGCCGGCGGTCTTGCTGCAAAAGAACGACCCGGGCGATGGCCTGACCCGCGTCTGGCCCGAGCCCTCGGTGGATTCCGACAAAAACGTCGGCTACGCCGTGCAGTGGTTCGGCTTTGCCGGCATCGCGGTCATCGCGGCGCTTGGCGTTGCGCTGCGCGCCTGGCGTCGCAGGGCTCAAACCGCACAGTAACCGGCGCGCGGCCAACCCGTGGCGCGCCATCGATGGAACAGATTGTGACTCAACCGAATAAACCCACTTCCAACGCAGGCCGGTCTTCCGCCCGAGCGGCATACGACGGCATCGTGCCGCCACGCACCTCCTCCGGCGGCGCTTCCACGGGCCACGCAACCGCACAGAAGCCGCGTTCGCTCAAGCCGCTGATTTTCATCATCCTGCTCAGCCTCGCACCCGTGATCGCGGCGTTGGTCGTTTACTTCAATCCGCAACTGCGCCCGGAGGGCAGCGTGGCCTACGGGACACTGGTCGAGCCGCAGCGGCCGATGCCGCCTGCCAGCGCGTTGCAGCTCACCACGCTCGACGGCCAGCCCTTCGACCTCAATACACTCAAGGGCAAGTGGGTGCTGGCTTCGGCGGATGTGGCCGAATGCCCCGAATCCTGCGCGCTCAAGCTCTTCATCCTGCGCAATTCGCACGCCAGCCAGGGCAAGCAGGTCGAGCGCCTGACCCGCGTGTGGTTCATCCTTGATCAGGGCGAAGTGCCGGAGAAAGTACTTGAGGCCTACAAGGGCACGATCATGGTCCGGGTGAGCAATCCCGAGCAACTCGGCCGCTTTGCCCCGATCACCCCGGGCGCGACACCGGGTCTCGGCGCACTCGCGCAGCCCATGTGGATCATTGATCCGCTGGGTAACCTGATCCTGCGCTACGACCAGGGCGCCGATCCACTCAAGGTGCGCGACGATATCACCAAGCTCATCAAGAACTCGAGGATCGGCTAGGCATGCAAGACCCCGTACGCGCACGCTACCGCAGGATCGTCTTCCTGACGTGGTTCCTGACGCTGGATCTGATCATGTTCGGCGCCTTTGTGCGCCTGACCGACTCTGGCCTCGGCTGCCCGGACTGGCCCGGATGCTACGGCAATGTGACGCCGATCGGTGCGTTACAGAACATTCACGAAGCCGCACGCGCCATGCCCGATGGCCCGGTCACCCTGCCCAAGGCGTGGATCGAGATGGTGCACCGCTACGTTGGCGCCTTGCTCGGGTTCCTGATTATCATCACCTGCTGGATGGCGTGGCGTCATCGTGCGCGGTTTGGCCAATCGCCCGCGCTGGCATTCGTCGCCCTGATCGCGGTTTGCGTGCAGGGGGCCTTCGGCGCCTGGACAGTCACCCATCAACTCATGCCTGTCGTGGTTACCGCCCACCTGCTGGGCGGGGTCATCCTGCTTGCCCTGATGACCTGGCTTGCGGCGCGCGAAAGCCGCCATGATCCCGTGCCTGCCCGTGTGGCCGCCGCCAAGCCCTGGGCGTGGATCGCGGTGGTGCTGCTGTTTATCCAGATCGCGCTGGGCGGCTGGGTCAGCACCAACTACGCGGCGCTTGCGTGCATGGATTTCCCCACCTGCCACGGCGCGTGGATCCCGGACATGGACCCCGCCAGCGGCTTTGCGCTGATCCGCGGACTTGGCGAAATGCCGAGCGGCGAGATGATCTCGCAATCCGCTCTGACCGCGATCCACTGGGTGCACCGCAATTTTGCCTTCGTGGTGTTCATCTACGTGGGTCTCGTCGCCTGGCGTCTGCGCGCCATCCCCGGCGTGCAGGGCCCGGCGCGTCTGATCCTGGTTCTGCTCGTGGCGCAGCTGCTCACGGGCCTGACCACCATCTTCTTCCAATGGCCGCTGGTGATCGCCGTGCTGCATAACGGCGGCGCAGCAGCTCTGGTGCTCACCTCCGTCACGCTGCTGGTGCGCATCGGGCGGGCAGGCGCACCGGCCTTGTCGGTACAATCAGCGCAGGTTTAATCAAATGTCAGTCGCGATGTCATCCGTCACGTCCAATCCGCCGAGTTTGTTGCGCCAGTACCTGGTGCTGACCAAGCCGCGCGTCACGCAACTGGCGGTGTTCTGCGCCGTGATCGGCATGTTCCTCGCTACCCCCGGCCTGCCGGATATGCAGAAGGTGGTGATCGGCACCGTCGGCATCTGGCTGCTTGCGGCCGCGGCTTTCGCGATCAACTGCCTGATCGAGCAGCAGATCGATGCCCGCATGCTGCGCACCGCGCGGCGCGGAACCGCCCGCGGCACCATTTCGGATCTTCAGGTGGTCAGCCTTTCGGGCGTGCTCGGCGGGCTCGGCATGTTCCTGCTGTATTACTACGTCAATCCGTTGTCAATGTGGCTGACCTTTGCCACCTTTGTCGGCTACGCAATCATCTATACCGTGATTCTCAAGCCGCGCACGCCCCAAAACATCGTCATCGGCGGGCTATCGGGCGCGATGCCCCCGGCGCTTGGCTGGGCCTGCGTGGCCAATTCGGTGCCGGCCGAAGCCTGGTTGCTGGTGCTGATTATTTTCATCTGGACCCCGCCGCATTTCTGGGCGCTGGCGCTGTACCGCAGCCACGATTACGCCAACGCCGGCCTGCCGATGCTGCCGGTCACCCACGGCAAGCAGTTCACCCGTCTGCACATCCTGCTTTATACCGTGGCGTTGCTCGCCACCACCGTGCTGCCCTTCGTCATTGGCATGAGCGGCTGGCTTTACCTGATCGCAGCGCTCGCGCTTGGCGCGACCTTCATCTACAAGGCCTGGGAACTTTATCGCGAGTACTCCGACGAGCG
>JADZBO010000222.1 GCA_020851995.1 Burkholderiaceae bacterium | reverse complement strand
TCTGAAATGCGTTGCTTTGATAAATGTCACGCCGACTTTCACTTCCCGTGATCTTGGTATTTTTTTCGTGACGATAATGAGCCTGTGGGTGTCATACCCGAGGCAGAACGATCATGAAAATAAATATGCAACTGAAGTCGCCTTCGCTGCGATTCGTAGTCTTGCCTCTGCTCGTCGTGACGGCCGGGCTTTGTGGTCAATCGGCATCGGCCGGCGGGAATGGCTCGGGGCAACCGAGCGGTTCGACACTTGCCGGGACCAGTGCGGTACCTACAGCCACGATGAGCGGCCAGACCAGCGTCATCATGACTGGCGGTTCGACGACTACGACGGAGACCACGCCGACTGGCGGAGGCGGTACTGTAACAACTACAACGGTCACGCTATCGGCCACATCCGTTCTTAACACGCTGAACTCAGCAGGTCTGAATCACGACCCCAACTCGACGGTTCAGTACGTGGGCCCCTCCGGTACCGTGTACACAGTTTCTCCCGATACCCCGGCAGGCCCGAGCGCCCAAACAACAAGTCCGGGCAGCGCGTCGACAAGCTCGACCGATGTGGTAACCACGCCTGCCCAATTGCAACGGAGCGGCTCGTTTTTCCCGACGCAAACTTCAGGTCTCAGGATCAAGGTGAAGTCACAAATTTTTGCAACGCGATAGAGGGCGCAATGGTCTCTGTGACCACAGGAGTTTGTCGAGTCATGGACTTCCAGCATGA
Organism: Burkholderiaceae bacterium; assembly: GCA_020851995.1. Classification (GTDB taxonomy): domain Bacteria; phylum Pseudomonadota; class Gammaproteobacteria; order Burkholderiales; family Burkholderiaceae_B; genus Zwartia. The sequence goes on along the minus strand of JADZBO010000222.1, from coordinate 7,235 downwards.
TCAAACCTGATGTATTGTGGAAATGAATCCTGCTCAAGGCTGCACAATGATGAAATTAGACTTACAACAGAAATCCCGTTTATCGAACGCCGTCGTTTTACCCTTGCTGGTCGTTGCGGCCGGACTTTGTGGGCAGCCGGCGTTGGCGGGGGGCAATGGCTCGGGGCAACCGAGCGGTACGACTGTTGCCGGGTCCTCAACGACACCTACAGCCACGATGAGCGGACTGACCAGCGTCATCATGACCGGTAGCGGGCCTACCAGCACGGTCACAACCTCGCCAGTGAGTGGTGGCGGTACTCAAACGATTACAACCGTTACGCTACCGGCGTCTACAGTCAATTCCCGACTCGGCGCAGTGGGTCTGGCTTATTCCTATGACCCGAACGTCACGTACCGTGGACCGTCGGGTACCACCTACTCTTTCTCGGCAACGACCGATTCGCCTGGGAGCGCTCCCAGCGCTGGGAGCACTCGCAGCATAAGTATCAAGGCCCACAAGATTACATTAGGAACCAGCTATAACTTTTGAGCGATTAACACTGAACGTCAGTCGGTCAAATTTCGCGATGGTTAGCCATTTTTTACCAACTTAATGCACGACGCTGAATTGTTCAGCGCGGACTCAATAAACATGTCAACGAAATCGACTCAAAGGTCGGACTCGGGTCCTGGTTCCTTTGAGTCTGTGATCGTCAGCGGGCGAAATGCGGTCGATCAGCTCACCAGGAAGCCCGCGCCCACCGGGTCGTCACGATCAATGGTCCATCGCGCCGTCCCGAGCAGGCCTGCCGTGCCCTTCACGGTTGGTCTGACCGCCCGCGTCTGGCCAAGCTTTGTTTCGCCTAACAAACACCCCTCGAACGTTCCGGTCCCCAGCAATCCCTCGCTCAGGATGGGTTGATTCAGTCCCATCATTCCGCGCGCCTCGAACATGGCCATCATCGCGCTTGTGCCTGTGCCACCCGGCGAGCGGTCGAGCTGCCCACCGCTGAAGACGTGAACGTTTTTGTACATGGCGCCCGCAATCGTGGGCTCATGCCAGAAGGTGACGTAGTTGAGATTGGTCACATGGCTTTGGGTTGGGTGCTGAAGCTTGATCTTGGCGTTGAGCTGGTCCCGCGCCAGCAGGCCGAGACGCGATAACTCGGTCCCGTTCTCGGGAGAAACACGCAGCGCGGATTTGCGCAGATCAATGATCCCGAAATAATTTCCACCCCAGGCGATATCGGCGGATAGCGTTCCGTAGCCCGGCAATTCGACTGGAATATTCTGGTGCGCGACATACGCGGGGACGTTTTCAAATCGCGTCCAGAGAACCTTGTCGCCTTCGGATGCGACTTCAGATACGACAAGCCCGGCGGTCGTTTCAAAGCGGATCCGGGAGATGCCATCCTTCCCCCTGGGGACCATGCCGAGCGCCACCATCGCCATGCTCAGCGCGATCGTGCCGTGGCCGCACATGTGGGAATACTGCGTACCGTCGATATAGATCATCCCGGCGTCATAGTCGGGGCTCGACGGCGGCGTCAGGAATACGCCGAACATGTCGCGGTGCCCGCGGGGTTCCCGCATCAGCGCCTTGCGCAGCCAGTCGTACTCACGCTCAAGATAGATTCGCTTTTCAAGAATCGTGGATCCGGCGACATAAGGAATTCCGCTGTGAATGATGCAAAGCGGCTCCCCCTCCGTGTGCGTGTAAATCACGTCGTAACTGTTTTGCATCTGCATTTCTGACTCCTGCTGAAAGTTAATAATCAAAAACCTATGCTGACGAACGATCACTGCGTCCGTCCGATAGCATGTGCAATCCCAATGTCAGCTCCAGCGTACCGATCGCGAGCCCGGCCAGGATGATGGTCAGCGACGACACGGCCGCAATCGTCGGATCGACGGTGTACTGGACGTAATTGAACAGCTTGACCGGAATCGTGCTGAGTTCGGCATTCGTATTGAAGATCGACAACTCGACATTGATCCATGACGAGATGAATGCAAAGATGGATCCCGCCACAAGCCCCGGGCGAATCTGCGGGAGCACGATCAGGAAAAACGTGGTGATCGGGCCCGCCCCCAGGTCCAGCGAGGCCTCTTCAAGCGCTCGCTGCGCGGGTGAAAGCATGGCGAGTGTCGATCGGAGGACAAAAGGCGTCACGATCACCGTGTGCCCAACCAGCAGCGCCAGAAAGCTCCGCGTCAGTCCGATCCCGCTTCCGAACTGCAACAGCGCGGCACCAAGCACGATGTGCGGCAACACGAGCGGCGAAAGCAACAACGACGAGATGAACCCCTTGCCCGGAAACGAATGCCGCGCAATCGCAAGCGCCGCCGGAACCACGAGCACAACCGCAATCAGGGTGGCGCAGGCGGCAAGCAGCGTGCTGGTCACAAAAGACGACACGTAACTCGGATCGTGAAGCATGACGCCGTACCACTTCAGCGTAAGGCCCTGCGGCGGGAACGCCAGGAAGCTCGTCTCGGTGAGCGATGCGCCCAGAATGACGACCAGCGGCAACGCCATGAACACCAGCGCCAGCAAGGAGAAGATACAGATCGCGGCTCTGGTCATCGTGATCCATCGCCCCTTCGACCATCACCCAGGCGTGAGGTGACGGACACCAGAACCAGCGTCAGGACCAGTAGCACGACGCTCAGCGCGCCACCGTAGTGGAAATCAAACACCGAGCTGTACTGTTGAAAAATGAGCATGGACAGCACCGTGATGCGCCCACCCGAAAGCAGGGCGGGCGTCACATAGGCGCTCACCGCAAGCGTGAACACCATCACCGTGCCCGCGATCACTCCCGGCAATGACAACGGCAGCGTGACGAGCCAAAACGTCGAGAAGGGCCTGGCGCCAAGATCCTCGGATGCCTGCTCAAGCGTCCGGTCAACGCTCGCGAGCGCATTGCCGACGGCCAGCACGATGAATGGAACCAGGATGTAGACCAGGCCAATCAGAATTCCCGTCTCGGTGCCAAGAAACCTGACCGGGCGATCGACAAGGCCGAACCGGACGAGCGCGTCGTTGACCAGTCCGTTTCGCCCTAGCAGCACCATCCAGCCGAAGGACCGAACGATATTGCTGGTGAATAGCGGGATGACGACCATCACCACGCAAACCCTTCTCCAGGCTGACCACTTGACAATGCGCACCAGGTACCACGCAAGCGGATAGCCCACGAGCAGACAGAATACGGTGGTCAGAATGGCGATTCGAAAGGTGACCAGCACGACATCCCAGTGGTACTGATCGAGCAATATTTTCAGGTAGTTTGAAAAGGTGAAATCACCACGGCCGTCGGTAAAGCTTGCGACCACCACCACGGTGAGCGGCGCCAGGAAAAACGCCGTGAAAAACGCTAGCGGGGCGCTCAAGAGCACCACGACGGGCGATCGAAGGAGCGCTTTCACGACTTCCCGGGAATGAAATGAATTTTGGCCGGGTCAAGCATCAACACCACTTCCTGCCCAGACGCCATCCACGTTTCACGCCCACCCATGCGCCGCGCCAATATTCGGGAGCTCCCAACCAGCACGTGCACAAGCGAATGGCTGCCGACGCTGGCAACATCAGCGATCGTGCCCTGGAACTGGGCGAGACCCGGTTCCGCCGGATCACCCGGGCGCTGCAGCTTGAAGTGCTCCGGACGGATGACGGCCGTCGCAGAGCCAGGGGATGCGCTTTCCGATCGACTGATGGGAATATTCAGGTCGCTGCGTACGTTGCCGCCTTCCTCTATCACGCAGTCGATCAAATTCACATCACCGATGAAATCGGCGACAAACCGAGTCGCGGGCCGCTCGTATATCTCGTCTCCGAGTCCGACCTGCTCAATTCGCCCTGCGTTCATGACGACGATCCTGTCAGCCATGGACATGGCCTCCTCCTGATCGTGCGTCACGAAGACAAACGTGATTCCCAGCCTTTCCTGCAGTTGCTTGAGCTCAAGTTGCATGCGCTTGCGCAGCTTCAGGTCAAGGGCGGAAAGCGGTTCGTCAAGCAACAGGATCTTGGGCTTGTTCACGATCGCACGGGCGAGCGCCACCCTCTGCTGCTGGCCTCCCGACAGCTCGCGCGGAAGCCGGGCGCTGAATCCCTCCAGTCCGACCAGGCTCAACGTGTCTTCGGCCTCGAGAAAGGCCTTGCGCTTGGGCGTGCCCTTGCGCCGCGGGCCATAGGCCACATTCTCGACCACGGAAAGATGGGGAAACAGCGCGTAGTTCTGAAATACCGTGTTCAGCGGGCGGCGATACGGGGGACGGCCGGTCATGTCCTGGCCATCAATCCGCACTGTCCCGGCATCCGACGACAGGAACCCGGCCACCAGGCGCAGCAATGTCGTCTTGCCACACCCGCTCGGCCCGAGCAAGGCGACGAACTCGCCTTGCCGGATTTCGAGCGAGATATCGCGCAGCGCCTCGAAATCTCCAAATCGCTTTGTGATGCCCTGCAACTCAAGAAGACACGACATCAATCCGCCACCCGTACGCGTTGATTACGGCTCAGCGCTTGACCGCGATTTCGCGGTTCCAGGTTTCGGTGATCTGCGGCCGCTGCGCGTTGATGACATTCCAGTCAAAGAGCGTCAGGTCGGCAACAGAGCCATTGACACCCCAAGGCAGCTTGCGCCCGGTGGCCTCCGAGACTTTCACGCCTTTAACCGACGGGCCCAGATAGAGCTTTTCGGCAAGGCACGAAGAGGCCTCGGGAGTCAACGCGGTATTAATGAACTTTTCGGCCGACGCCTTGTTTGGCGTGCCCTTGACGAGGTGAAGGCGCGCATCGGTCGCCCAGGCGCCTTCCTTCGGCACGACATAACCGATCGGCATTCCCTTGTCGATCAGGTCCCATGCACCCACACTAAAATGCGCGCCAATAATGGCCTCTCCACTCTGATAGGCGTTCGATGCTGCTCCCGAACTGTCAAAGAACAGCGCCACATCCAGTGCCTTGATTGCCTTGAAGACGGAGGCCAGATCCTTGGTATCCCCGCCCCAAACCTTGGTCAGGAAGAAGATAAACGGTACGCCCGCCGAGTTGCTCGGGGAAGGAATGGTGACCGCGCCTGCGTATTCCTTCTTCCAGAGGTCCTTCCAGGAAGTCGGGGGCTGGGCGATTTTCTTGGTGTTGTAGGTCAACCCCAGTGCGTAGTAGCCGGTGCCGACCGCGTACGTGGCGTTCCCCTGCTTGTAGATCGCCTGTGGCACGACGTTGGCAATATTGGCGACACCTGGCGCGGTGATCGAATCGAGCACGCCAGCTGCCTGCGCAAGTTCGCTGATACCGCCATCCATCCAGGCGACGTCAATCTTGACGGCGTCCTTTTGCTGCTGCAGCTTTGACAGCGTGGTGGTTGAGGTGCCCACTTCCGGCACAACAGTGACGCCGGTCGCCTTGGTGAACGGGTCGGCCACACAGGCCTTGAACGCGTCGCCCCAGTTGCCGCCGTACCAGGCTACCGTCAGACGTTCCTCGGCACTGGCGGAAATAGTGGCCGCGACGCCCACAATCGCGAGCGATGCCAGCGATGCCATTCTGATGATGGATGAAGCCATGACGATCGTTCCTTTAGGTTGGATGAAAGTAGGCGGCCTGCAACTGCAGGCCCCGTCAAGCATCGGCAGATTGTGCGCTTCTGGTAGCGCGAATATATTGAACTTCGGTGCCAAAAAGTTGAATAATTACGACACAGAATGGTTTTACGGTGTCAATTTGCAAAAATACGGATCGATATGCCGTTCGCCCTTCCCAAGCCGTCCGAGGCCAATAATCCCCCCCAACCGTCGCTGCGCCTCGGTTTCGTCCTGACGGATCAGTTCACGCTGACGGCATTTTCGGGCTTTGTCGATGTGTTGCGGCTTGCAGCGGATCATGGCGGACGAAGCCGTCAGATTCACGCGTCATGGTCGGTGATGAGCGCGGGCGGCGAGTCGCGCACATCGAGTTCCGGTCAGACTGTGACAGGCCTGCAACCGCTATCTGACCCGGCCGCGTTTGACTACATCGCAGTGTGTGGTGGCAACGACTACGTCACCAATCATGTTTCCGAGGAATTGCTGGCGTGGCTGCGTTCGGCCACCGCGGTCCGCACCCGACTGATCGGTATCTGCACAGGCACCTTCACTCTGGCCCAAGCGCAAGTGATCGGCCCGAGGACCGTATGCGTTCACTGGAATGTGCTGGATGTATTTCGATCGCGATTTCCCAAGGTCGACGCTGTCGTCGATCGTCTGTTTGTCGACGAGGGTGACCTGATCACCTGCGCCGGATCCACGGCTGCGGTAGACCTTGGGCTCTATCTGGTCGCGCGTCATTGCGGACGCGACAAAGCCCAGCAGGCGATGCGACATATGATGCTACAAGGCATTCGGCCAGCGCATGTGCCACAAGCGCACTTTTATGACGACCTTGCCACCTGGACGATGTGCGTGTCCGGCAAGCCGCTCACTTTATCGAGCAGCGGATCGACAATCCGCCCTCCCTGGATGCGATCGCCCGGTATATCGGAATCAGTTCCCGTCAGCTCGAGCGTGCGTTCAATGCCGCTTTGGGAATGTCTCCCATGGCCTTTTACCGGCATGTCCGGCTTCAATACGGACGTTGGCTCTTATTGAACAACGCTGGCAGCATCACGCAGATTGCGCTTGATTGTGGATTTTCCGACGGGGCGCATTTCTCGCGCGAGTTTAGTTCGCACTTCGGCGCGAGCCCGCGCTCCTACCTGAAACAGAATCAGATTCGCGGCGAAACAGCATTTGCGTCATCGCGTGCCCCAAATAGCGAATCATGCGTTAAATGATCTGTGATTCAAAATATTAGTCTATAAAAAATTCGGATAATAGCGAGTAAGTCATTCATCAGGATCTCGCAATGCACACCGCACGAACTCTTCGGAACAAACCCTTCGATCGCTTCATCGAAAACGCAGGGCTGGGTCCGACGGCCTTGCGACAGGCAATTACCGCCGCATCGCGCATACCGGAACCAGAAGTGGTGGGCAAACTTCTTGATGGCGCGCGACTGCCGGCGGGCATGGCTCGCGGTGCCCATGACCTGGCCATTCGCATCGCTCAGACTCTACGTGCACGAAAATCGAGTTCAGGACGCGCAGGTCTCGTTCAAAATCTGTTGCAGGAATACTCGCTTTCGTCAGAGGAAGGCGTGGCGCTGATGTGCCTCGCGGAGGCACTGCTGCGTATTCCGGATGCTGCGACCCGCGACGCCCTGATCC
>JADZBO010000221.1 GCA_020851995.1 Burkholderiaceae bacterium | reverse complement strand
TGCGTATTTCACGCCATCGTGACCGGTGATTTCGCCGAAGCGTGACCGTCGTTTCACGAAAGCGTGACCGCGATTTCGCGCTGAACGTGACCGATGAGGAAGATGTTGCATGAATAGTTAAAGGTAGCCTCGCCGCTTTTTGAAAGCGGTCGGGGATGCCACAGGAAAGACTATCCATGCGCAAGATCAGAGATGTACTGAGATACCGGCACAGTGCCGGCCTGAGCCTTGAGGCGATTGCCCGGGCGCTCAAGATTTCCAAAGGCGTGGTCGCCAAATACCTGCGGCTGGCGATGGCTGCCGGGCTGTCGTGGCCGATTCCCGACGCTCTTGATGATGCGGCGCTGGAGAAACTGCTCTACCGGCAAGGCGCCGCCCGCGAGCCGACCTTTGCCGAAGCCGACTACGCCCTGGTGCATCAGGAACTGAAGAAGAAAGGCGTGACGCTGATGCTGCTCTGGGAAGAGTATCGGCAAGCCGTCGGTGAGCGCAGCTACCAATACACGGCCTTCTGCACCCGCTACCGAGACTGGGCCGGTAAGCTCAAGCGCTCAATGCGCCAGATTCACCGGGCCGGCGAGAAACTATTTGCTGATTATGCCGGTCCGACGGTGCCCATTGTGGATGCGCACACCGGCGAAATCCGGCCGGCCAGCATCTTCGTCGCCGTGCTTGGCGCCTCGAGCTATACCTTCGCCTGCGCCACACCGGGGCAAACCCAAAGCGACTGGCTGACCGGCATGAGTCGGGCGCTGACCTTCATCGGCGGCGTGCCGGCCCTGATCGTCCCCGACAATCCGCGTGCTCTGGTCTCTGGGCCAGACCGCTACGAACCCGAACTCAATCGGGCGACCGCCGAGTTCGCGCACCACTACGACACCGTGATCCTGCCTGCCCGACCACGCAAGCCACAGGACAAGGCCAAGGTCGAATCCGGGGTGCAGGTGGTGGAGCGCTGGATACTCGCTCGCCTGCGCCATCGGCGTTTCTTCTCGGTCGCCGAACTGGATGCCGCCATTCTTGAACTGCTGCCCGCACTGAACACCCGTCCCTTCAAGAAATTGCCGGGCTGTCGGCAGGATGCCTTTGCCCAAGTGGATGCCCCGTACCTGCGCCCCCTCCCGGTGTCTGCCTTCGTCATTGCCGAGTGGAAGAAAGCTACGGTCAACATCGACTACCACGTCGAATTTGAGCGCAATTACTACAGCGTGCCGCATGCCCTGATCCATCAGGCCGTCGAGTTGCGCATTACGCGTCACATGGTCGAAGTGCTGGCCAAAGGCAAGCGCGTCGCCAGCCATCCCCGCAGCAGTCGGAAGGGGCATTACGCCACGTTGGCCGAGCACATGCCGGCCGCTCATCGGGCGCATGCCGAGTGGTCGCCGGGCAAGTTGCAGACTTGGGCGGCATCGGTCGGCCCCTCCACCGCCGAACTGGTCAAGCGCCTCCTGATCGAGAAGAAACATCCGGAACAGGGCTATCGCGCCTGTCTGGGCCTGATGCGTCTGACCCGCAACCATGGCAAGACGCGCATGGAGGCAGCCTGCGAACGGGCCCTGGCCGTCGGCGCCCATCGCTACCGCTCGGTAGCCTCAATTCTTGAGAACGGGCTGGACCGTCAGCCCGTTCTCCCCCAACAAGCCGAACTGGCTTTGCCGGATCACGTCAATGTGCGCGGTCCGGATTACTACCACTGACCTGGAAAGGAAATCTGATGTTGATGGAACAGACACTACACACCCTGAAGGCGCTGCGCCTGCCGGGCATGGCCACCGCCTTCGAGGAACAGCAGCACCAAGCCGCCATGGCCGAGCTGTCATTCGATGAACGTTTCGGCCTGCTGGTTGATCGCGAGCACACCTGGCGGGAGAACCGTCGCCTGACCCGCCTGCTCCGGGAAGCCAAGCTGAAATCCGCGCAAGCCTGTGTCGAGGACATCCGCTACGGCAACGGTCGCAAACTCGATAAATCGCTGATGGCACAGCTTGCGACCAGTCAGTGGATACACCTGCACCAGAATCTGGTGCTGACCGGCGCCACCGGTTGCGGCAAGACCTGGCTGGCCTGCGCTTTCGGCAATGCCGCCTGTCGGCAGGGGCTGTCAGTGGCCTATGTGCGCACACCGCGTCTCTTCGAGGAACTACGCATTGCCCATGGCGACGGGAGTTTCGGTAAGCGCCTCTCCGCACTGGCCAAGACGGATTTGCTGATCCTCGATGACTGGGGGCTGGCACCGCTCAATCAGGTCGAGCGCAATGATTTGCTGGAGGTGCTTGATGATCGCGTCGGCACTCGCGCCACACTGATCACCAGCCAGTTACCCTCCGCCCATTGGCACGCCTATCTCAATGATCCGACGTTGGCCGATGCCATCCTGGATCGGGTGCTGCATGCAGCGCACAAAGTGGAATTGACCGGAGAATCCCTACGCAAAACCGGGAAGTCGCCAGCATGAAGCACCCCGCGTCAAACCCGGCTTACCCACCGCGCCGGTCGCCTCCGGTAGAGAAGGACCTCCGTCGCCCGGCACCGTGGATAAGCCTCACCTTGGTCTCATTTTGCGCCATCGTGACCGCCGTTTCGCCAGAGCGTGACCGCGATTTCACGAAAAGCGTGACCGTTTAAGGTAACATTAACCCGTACCCATGTAGCATCCCCGCATCGGTCACGATG
>JADZBO010000220.1 GCA_020851995.1 Burkholderiaceae bacterium | reverse complement strand
CGCTTGACTCCGGCGGCTTGAATTTCTCGCATCCAGGCCAACCCCTTGAGGAGGTCCTTGGAGCTGGCCATGGCCGCACCGATCCAGGGCAACGCACGGCGCCAGCCGCCAGCGGGCGACGTATCCAACCACCCGGCGATCTTGCCGCCAGCTCGGATCAATTGAGCCATGTAAAGCAGGGGTAGCGGCCCGCTGCCAACGACCCATACGGGCTCCGAGGGGATTTGTCGCGATGTCTTGAGCAGAATCTGGGCCGATCCGACGGTCATGACACCAGGCAAAGTCCAGCCCGGGAATGGCGCGGGTCGCTCCTGCGCGCCCATGGCCAAGATCACATGGCCAGTTTCCACCAATTCCGCCTGACCCCTGCGGGTCATGTAGACCTTCCATTCGGACTCGACCTGCCAAACCCTGGTCTCAGGCTCATAGCTCGCACCACAGGATCGAAAACGCGAGGCGAGCTCGGCTCCGGCAAGGTACTCCTCGTCCAACAGGGCGCCAGTAGTCGTTGGTGCCACCGCCTCTACCGCACGCCAGATCTGTCCGCCAGGCGCTGGCTGCTCGTCGACGACCAGAACGGAAAGGCCATGAGCCCGCAGCCCAATCGCTGCGCTCATTCCGGCCGGGCCCGCGCCCACCACCACCGCATCAAAGGATCTCATGACGCCACCTTCGGCCGGCCGAGTTGACGCTCAACGCACATGCCTTCGGCGACCGGGACCAGGCAGGTCTGAGTTGACGACGCACCGTCGACGATTGCCAGGCAGTCGAAGCACACGCCCATCATGCAAAACGGTGCACGCGAACTGCCGTGAACGGGCGTGTGGCGGCAGCTGGGGTTCGCCTGACGCATCATCACGGATGCCACCGTTTCACCGCGCTCGGCAGTGACTGACTTCCCATCAATGGTGAGCGTCAGCGGTGGTGTGCTGGGGGGACTGATTTTTCGAAACATTGAATCGCTCGAGAGGAAAGGCATTGAGAGTCTGGAGATGACGGCCGCTGGCCAATGCCTGCGCGTAGGGGCCAGCGTGGAATGAAGCGAGCGTCACCCCAGAGTGGCAAGTTGCGATCTCCGCGCCTGGGTACATCGGGGAGCTGGCATAGACGGGGTACCCATCCGGCGTCATCACTCGCAGGCACGACCATTGACGCACCAGGCGCGCTTTGCCCAATTCAGGGAGGATGCGAAGTGCTTTTCGGGTCATCCTCACAGCTGCGGCGGAAGTGGTACTCAGGTCATACCCCACGTCCTCCTGAGTCACGCCGATCATCACTGTGCCCTCGCCGGTTTGACGCAGCCCGCTTGCGGGCACAGGCAGGACAGGCGCCAGGCGCTCGGTCACGAGGATCTGTCCTCGCTCGGGATGCAAGGGGACGTCCAGTCCGATCATTCTCCCGAGCGCCACCGACCCAAGGCCGGCAGCGATCACGACACGTTCGGCTCGGGCCGTTTGCTCACTGGTCTTAACCTCAAAGCCGCCGCCTGCCAAGGGCTTGATCGAGGTCACAGGGTGCCCGTTGCGCACCATGCCGCCCCGGCGCTGGAAGGCGGCTTGGAGTGCAGCCAGGAGTCGAAGCGGGTTCGCCTGACCGTCCTGCTCCCCCAGGCTCGCGCCCACGACGTCAGGGCCGAGTCGTATGGTGGGGTAACGACGCGCCAGTTCGCTGCGATCAAGAATCCGCACGGAGGGGGCCAGTTCTGGCGTCTCAGCTTCCCAAGCATCCAGCATCTTGGCGCGAGCAGACAACTCGTCGTCGCTCAGGCAGAACTTCAGACCGGCGCCGGTTTGGTAGTCCAGTGAAATTCCCGTCTCTGCCTCCAGTCCCGCAGCAAACTCCGGCCATGCATCAGCCGCCGCCGCCGACAGCCGGTGGTACTCGGGGTAGCGGTAACCCTTTCCTTGGACCCATACCAAGCCGAAGTTGGCCTTTGCCGCCCGGTAGTCCGTGTCGGCACCATCGAGCATCAAGACCCGCTTGTCGTACCCGGCCAGGCCGTATGCAATGGCGGCGCCCACGATTCCGGCGCCCGCAACGATCACGTCGTATTCACGCTGCATGTTCAAAGACCTTTCTTCTTCGGGTCGATGCGCAGGCTGCGCGCGGTCCCCGCAGTGCCAGAACCACCAGGGTTCAGCAGCGCCGTCAAGTGGATCGCCTGGGGTGAATGGAAATGAGGGTTCATTGACCGAGAGGTGAGTTGCGATGGCTGCGAACCGTCTGTTGTTTGCTTCAAGACAGCCTTCATCGTAAGCAAGATCACCTCAGGTCGCCAGGGTAAAAACCATAGTCAATGTTTTTATGCAATACCTCTTTTTTTCGATGCTAAATCATTGTTTTTATTGAACTTTTTTTCTTTAAAATGTCATTAAAATAGCATCTTGCAATAAAACCATGTCTAAATACTATGAGCATGAAAATCACGCTGCGCCACTTGGAGGCTTTTCGGGCGGTCATGGTGCGCAGGACCGTCACCGGTGCCGCCGAGATGCTTGGGGTGACTCAACCCGTCGTCACCCGCCTGATTGCCGACCTGGAGCAGCGCATCGCGATTGCGCTGTTTACCCGAGACAAGGGACGCCTCGCTCCAACGCCAGAGGCCACACTGCTTTTTGCCGACGTCAATCAGTCATTGATGGGGATCGAGCGGATCGCGAATGCGGCAAGCGGCATCAAGGCACTGAAGCTGGGCCACTTGGAGATCGCTGCGGCCCCCAACATGGCCTTGTCCTTCCTGCCACGCGCCATCGCCAGCTTCAGCCTGGAGCGTCCAGAGACCTTGATCACAATGCACATGCATAGCTCTTCAACCGTTCTGGATATGGTCCAGAGCGGACGCTGCAATCTGGGATTCGCCATGGTGCCCGTTCAGGCGACGAGGCATGGCAATAGTGAAACCCTTGTTTCGGCCAAGATGGTTGGAGTGATTCCTGTCGGGCATCGACTGGCGACCCGCAAGGTCCTGAACCCGGAAGATTTCGAGGGAGAAAGCTTCATCTCCATGGCTCCGCTGATGGAAACACGCATGAAGATCGACTCCTTGATGCTTTCCTACGGCGTGAACAGAAGGATCAATGTCGAAACGCAAATCTCGTCAGTCGTGATCCGATTAGTCGAAGCGGGCGCAGGAATTTCCATCATCGATCCGCTGACGGCCACTGGCTACACCGGTGACCAGGTCAGGTTCATCCCCTTCAAGCCAGACATCGTGACCGATTACTCGATGGTCATCTCACCGAGAAACTCCTCGACCCTGGTTCTCAAGCCCTTCATCGACCACGCGCGGCGTGAGATCCGCAAGATGGTGCCCACGCATCTGATCGTCCGAGGTTGAGTAGCAACTCTTAGCGAAATTGCGTGAGTATCAGCTTGCTGAGAGGGGCTGCGCGGTTCAAGCTTTTGGTGGTTTCTTTGGTTAACAACAGCGCGTATTCGACCACCAAGAGAGCGGTAGCGATCGATTTGCCGACACTTGAGGGAGGCGCAATCTGAAATGAGCGTTCAGTGGCATTGCATGCTTTGCGGAGACCACACAACGAATTCGAAGTAGAGGAACTGCTCAGCAAAATAAGTATGCCTAACAGGCCGTTGAAAAAGTGCTCATCGAGCGCATCAGGGTCGTGGATTCCGAAGAAGCGGCTCGTCCAGACGCCTTCGCGCAGCGATTGCAACAGCCAATCTGGCCGGTTTGCAGGCCGTCCCGCGCCCTTTCGGGCGCACGTATCCCCGGGCTCACGCATGATGCGCATCCCACCAGCCGCCGATGCTGCCCATTCGCACCAGGTTGTAGGCGGCAAAGCACAACAGCGCCTGGCCCGTGATCTTGGCCTGACCGATCAGTTTGGTCTTGGCCAGACCACCCACCGTCTTGATCCAGCCAAAGGCCTCTTCGATACGCTTGCGCACCCGCAGGCTCTGCTTGTAGCCCTCGTGGCGTGTTGACGCCAGCCGAAAACTGACCACTTTATGAAGGGTGTGCCAACCCAAAATTGACCAGGGTGTATCACGCGACTGCTGAATTTTTCAGCGGGAGCAAACCAAAGGTGATCACCATGGAAATGAT
>JADZBO010000219.1 GCA_020851995.1 Burkholderiaceae bacterium | reverse complement strand
GATGTCGAGTCGCTCGACTATGTGCTTGAGCAGGTCAGCCAGCGCTTCGGGCGCACCTGATCATGCCTGCATGCCCCACTTTCGCACGGTCAGGCGCTCGGCGATTTTGAAGATCAGGTTTTCGACAATCAGGCCGATGAAGATGACCATGAACAGGCCGGCGAATACGCTGGGGATTTCGAGCTGGTTCTTGTTCTGGTAGATAAACCAACCGAGTCCGCCTGAGCCCGCACTGACCCCGAAAACAAGTTCGGCGGCGATCAGCGTGCGCCAGGCGAACGCCCAGCCGATCTTCAGGCCCGCGAGAATGCTCGGAAAGGCGGCCGGAATCAGGATGCGGCGCACGTAAGCGAACCCCGTCAGGCCGTAGTTGCGACCGACCATGCGCATCGTCGGTGAAACCGCCATGAACCCTGAATGGGTGTTGAGCGCAACTGCCCACAGCACCGAATGCACCAGCACGAAAATGAGACTGCCCTCGCCCAGACCAAACCAGATCAGCGCGAGCGGCAGCAAGGCAATCGCCGGCAGCGGATTGAACATCGAGGTCAACGTCTCGAGAATATCGTTGCCGACCCGCGTCGTGATCGCAAAGACCGTGAGCACGGTGGCCAGCGCGATGCCTAGCGCATAGCCAACGAGCAGCACACTGATTGAGGTCCAGGCCTTGCCCAGCAGGCCACCCGTCTTGATGCCGACGACCAGTGCCTCCATCGTGGCCGTGAATGTTGGAAACAACAGATCGTTATTGAGATAGGTGGCATAGCCCTGCCACAGCAGCGCCAGCGCGACCAGCAAGACGACTCGACGCAACAGCGTGTTGTTGGTCAGTCGCTCAGCCGCCGAAAGCGGCTTTTCGACCACGCCCACGGCATTGAACGATTCGGGTACCCGGACGATTTCAGGCCGATCAACCTGGACAACGTGCCTGCGCTCAGCCATGCGCCACCTCCGGCGTCGTGTGCGCACCCTCGGCGAAGAGCATCTGATTGATCCGGGCCTCAAGCGCGCGGTGCGCTTCAGCGTCTGTGGAGTGCGGCGGCAGACTGTTGATTTCCGCCGTGACCTGCCCGGGGTGGGGCGTGAGCAACAGGATCCGGTTGCCGATACGAATCGCCTCGGGAATCGAGTGCGTCACAAACAGGACCGTGAAATGCGTGTCGTCCCACAATTGCATCAGTTCGTCCTGCATACGACGGCGCGTCAGCGCGTCAAGCGCGGCAAAGGGTTCATCCATCAGCAGGATGGCCGGCTCCATCGCCATGCCACGGGCAATCGAAACGCGCTGCTTCATGCCGCCGGACAGCGTGTGCGGGTAGTTATCAGAAAACTTCGACAGGTTGACTTTGTGGATGTAGTGCAGTGCACGCTCTCGTGCCTCTTTGCCACGCAGCAGGCCACTGGCGGTCAGCGGGAACATGACGTTTTCAAGGACGGTCTTCCAGGGCAGAAGCTGGTCAAACTCCTGAAACACCATCATACGATCCGGCCCGGGACGCGAGACTTCCGCACCGTTCAGACGAATGCTACCTTCGACAGGCGCAATGTAGCCGCCCACCGCCTTGAGCAGCGACGATTTGCCGCAGCCCGATGGCCCCAGCAGCACAAAGCGATCGCCGTCGTAGACCTTGAAGTCGACGCGGTAAGTCGCCGTCACCAGATGTTCAGCGGTCTTGTACTGCAAGGTGACGCCGTCAACCTCGAGCAACGGCGCGGGCAACGACTCCAGCTGCGTCATGCGAAGTCTCCGTAATTTTTCAGATCCATCAACTGCCGGGCAAGTCATGGACTTCCGGGAAAAACAGGTCCTTCCAGGACTCCGGTCGGCTTTTCAGCGTGCCGATTTTGTGCATGAATTGCGCATAAGGCAACACACGCTCGGGCGTCAGCGTCATGCGGATACCCGGATCGTTGAGCATCGCGAGAATGGAGTCAACAGATTCCTTGCCGCCCGTGTCTTTCAGATACAGTTCAGCCGCTGCCTTGCGATTGGCGTTGATCCAGTCGGTGGCTTCCTTCAGAGCTTCAAACACCGCCTTGTAGCTCTTGGGATTGGCATTGCGGAATGCCTCCGAAGCCCACACCATCAGGAAGGTATTGGGTCCGCCCATGATGTCGTAAGAGTTGAGCACGACATGCACATCCTTGTTTTCGAGCGCCACGTACTGGAACGGCGGGGTGGTGAAGGTCGAACTGATGTCGGAGCCGCCGCTGAGCATCGCCTTCAGCCCTTCGGGATGCGGCAGGTTGATCATCAGGGGATCGAGCTTGCGGTATTGATCGATACCCCAGGTTTCGGCAGCGGCCATCTGAAGGTAAATCGTCTGAACCGACGATCCCGCGCCCGCCATGGCGATCTTGGTGCTGCTGTCGAAATCCCTGACTGTTTTGACACGCGCCAGCCGGGTGACCAACAGATTCGGCATCGAATTCAGTGCCGCCACGCCCCGCACTTTAATATTGCTTCGGGTCTTGTCCCAGAGGATAAAGGCGGGGCCTGTGCCGCCTGCGGCAAAATGCAATCGGCCCGAGAGCATGGCGTCGTTGGCTGCCGCCCCCGTCGCGAATCGCGCCCACTCCACGTTGGTTGACCCAAGACCCGCTGCCGCCAGATGCTTCTGCACGAGTTGCCTCTCGTCCATGACTGCAAGCTGCAGATATCCGATCCCGTGCTGCCGGGCCAGCACAACCTTGTCGACTTCCGCAAACGAGGGTGCCATCGGGCCCAGATAGCCCAACAGGATCGCTGCAACGGTAATCAGGATACGTTTCATAGTGCCTCCCAGGAGAAATTCCGGTCAAGAAGGTTGTGCCGTGTCAGGGCCTGACGCTCTAACAGCGATTGCGTATCGTCACGGCCGGACACCGAAGCGGGCCTTGGGCCCGACCAGCGTCGAAAGGCGGTACTGCGCGGCATCAATAAACCGACAGAGGTATTCGCGGGTTTCGCGCGGATCAACGATATCTTCAACCCCAAACGCCTCGGCAGTGCGTTGCGGCGAGGCCATCGCCGCGAGTTCGGCCTCAAGCTCGCGTTCGCGTGCCTTGGGATCCGCGGCAGTGGCAAGCTCGCGCCGGAAAGCAACGGCAACGCCACCCTCGATCGGCAGCGACCCCCACTCGGCGGAGGGCCACGCAATCTTGAAATCAAGCCCGCTTTTGTCGGTCGCTCCCATGCCCGCCATGCCATAGCATTTGCGGATCACGACGGTAAACACAGGCACCGAAGCCTGCAGGGCGGCCTGTACTGCCCGCATGCCGTCTCTCAAGGTGCCGGCGGCCTCCGCATCTCGCCCGACCATGAAACCGGGCACATCGACCAGAAAAATAAGCGGAATGTGGAACGTATCGCACAGATCGATGAAATGGGTCTGCTTGCGCGCCCCTTTGCCATCGATCGCGCCACCGTAAAACATCGGATTGTTGGCCACGATGCCGACGACCTTGCCGTCCATGCGCGCGAGCATCGTGATGACCGCTTTGCCAAACGTCGGCTGAATCTCGAAACCACTCTCGCGGTCGATGATCATGGAGATCAGCTTGCGCATGTTGTAGGGCTTGCGCCGGTCCTTCGGCACAATGGTTGCAAGCGCTTCGTCGCGCCGGTCGACCGGATCCGTGCATACCGTCGCCGGGGGCAGTTCCCACACGTTCTGCGGCATGTAGGACAGGAATCGACGGATCATCGCAAAGCAGTCCTGCTCGCTCGCCGCCACGTTATCGATGGTACCCGCCACATCGACCGCAACCGCCGGCCCGCCGAGTTCTTCCTTGGTGAGCTTCTGACCCAGCGACCGCTCGACCACCGAGGGGCCAGCCGCGAAGACCTGGCTGGTGTCCTTGACCATGACAGTCCAGTGCGAGAGGATGGCGCGCCCCGCCGGACCACCCGCCGCCGACCCCAGCACCGCCGAAACGACCGGAACTTCACCCAGCAGTTCGACCGAACGCTCGAAGCCGTGCACGCCGGGGAACACTGCGTGCCCACGCCGCAGGATAGAAGTCACGCTACCGCCGGCGCCATCGATCAGATTGACGAGCGGTATGCGGTACTGATGAGCCATATCTTCGATGAACCCGCCCTGGCCGCCCTTCTTGCGGTCACCCGACCAACTGGTGCCGCCTCGCACGGTGAAATCTTCGCCGCCGAGCGCGACGGGACGTCCGTCAATTCTGGCCAGACCCATGATGTAGGGTGCGGGCGTGACCTTGACCAGCTTGTTGTTCTCGTACTGCCCCTGACCGGTGAGCTTGCCAATTTCCTGAAAAGTGCCCGCGTCGACCAGACCCTGAACCCGTTCGCGAATCGTCAGTCGACCCTGCTGATGGTGCTTGGCCACAGCAGCATCGCCGCCCATGGCTTCTGCCTCTTTGCGGCGAAAAGCCAGTTCGGCGAGTTCGTCGCTCCAGTCCGTGGACGGCGCTTTTGTCTGGTCGGTCATTACGCGCTCCGGGCTAGAGTTCGACAATCGCGAGGATCTGGCCTTCGACAATCGCATC
>JADZBO010000218.1 GCA_020851995.1 Burkholderiaceae bacterium | reverse complement strand
GAGATGCTTGCGAATCGGCTGCTCAGCATTTCATAGTTGCTGTTGATCGAGAAGTTGAAGACCATGCTTGCACTGGACGCCGCGATGGTCATGACCAGCAGCAAGCGGACGATCGAGATTCCCGGATGGGAGCCGGACGCAGCTTTCTTTTTCGCGGGCGAGGCGGTTTCTCGTGGCGCCACAAAGGCGAACAATACGCCACACGCGATGCTGAGCACTCCGGGGATGACGAATGCCATGCGCCAGCCAACGTACTTGATAAAGAATCCCGTCACGGCTGCGGCAACGGCCAGGCCAAGATTGCCGGACAGCCCGTTGACGCCGATCGCCCACCCAGGACGCTGTTCGCCCTGCACCAGCATGGGGATGCCGACCGGATGGTAGATGGACGCGGCGCAACCCAATAATGCTAATGCCAATGCCAGTTGCAAAGGAGAGTTCGTGAAGCTCACGAGAATGGACGCTACCCCAATTCCAATGAAAAAGATGATCATCATTTGACGCCGGCCCCATAAATCCCCCAGGCGCCCCGCAGGCAAAGAGCCAATCCCAAAAAAGAAGAATGCGCCGACGCTATACGGCATCAGATCTTCCCACTGCTTGATACCGAAATCCTGGGTGATCGAGACAACGGCCGTGGCGAAAATCAACAAAAACATGTGATCCAACGCGTGGCCAATGTTCAGTAGCAGGCGGGTCGGCAAATTGAGCATGATGAAATCACCTGGATTGTGTTCGGCAGTATCTTGCGGCAGGTCGTGTTGTCTGTTGCGAAGCTAGTGTAGTGTTCAATGCCTGAAGGCACATTTAAAACCGGCAAATTTCATGCGAAACCGGGCGCGACTGAGTCATCATGCGGACGCCGATCCTTGCGCTGGCTCACGAACTCCGTGAATTGCGTGCCACGCAGGGCGCGATTCAAGAGGCGCAGGTTGCTCCAAAGAAGAGATGAGTTCAGCGACTTGCGCGAAGCACTCGCAGCCCATTGAACACGACCAACAGGCTGGCACCCATGTCGGCGAAAACCGCCATCCACATGGTCGCACCATAGAACAACGCCAACCAGAGAAACACCGCCTTAATGCCCAGGGCCAACGAAATGTTCTGCCAGAGAATGGCTTGCGTCTGACGCGATAGCCGGATGGCTTCAGGAATGCGGCGCAGATCGTCATTCATGATCACCACGTCCGCAGCTTCGATTGCGGTATCGGTGCCAGCACTACCCATTGCGAAACCGATGTTGGCGCGTGCGAGTGCCGGAGCGTCGTTGATACCGTCACCGGTCATGGCGACAGTGCCATATTGCTTTTGCAGCGCTTCGATGGCGGCGAGCTTGTCCTCGGGCAGCAAATTGCCGCGCGCATCGTCGATCCCGGCTTGTTTGGCGATGGCCCTGGCCGTGGCGACGTTATCACCTGTGAGCATGACCGAAGCCACGCCAAGGGCGTGGAGTTCCGCGATGGCCTCGCGCGAACTTTCCTTGATGGTGTCGGCCACCGCGAAGATCGCCAGCACCTGATCGCTGGAGGCCAGCATCGTGACAGTTCGGCCCTGCGCTTCGTGTTCGGCCAGTCGTGCTTCGATCTGCGGACTGCAAAGCCCACGGTCTTCGATCAGGCGGTGGTTCCCCAAAATTAATGCAAGGCCCCCGGCTTTGGCTTCGATGCCACGACCAGGTAAAGCCGTGAAGCCTTCAAGCTGCCCGTTTCCCTGAATTTCCAGGCCCTGGGCAATGGCTTGGGAAACGGGATGGTCAGACTGTCCTGCCAAGTCCGATGCCCAACGCAAAACTTGCGACTCTTCCTGGCTAGTGGGAAGGACTTCTGTTGCCACCAGTTTTGGCTTGCCCAGAGTGATCGTGCCGGTCTTGTCCAGCGCGATTGCCCTAATCTTGCGGGCGCCTTCCAGATGGATGCCGCCCTTGATCAGGATGCCACGACGCGCGGCCGCAGCCAGACCACTCACCACCGTCACCGGGGTGGAGATCACCAAAGCGCAGGGGCAGGCAATGACCAAAAGCACCAAGCCCTTGTAGATGGCCTCCATCCAGGTCCAGTCCATCAGCCAGGGTGTCAGGAGACTCACCGCTAAAGCCATTGCGAAGACAGCAGGGGTATAGACGGAGGCAAAGCGATCCACGAACTGCTGCGTGGGCGCCCTTGATCCTTGGGCCTGCTCGACTGCATGGATGATCCGGGCCAGCAAGGTGCCGTTGGCAGTTGAACTGACCTGGACCTCGATCATGCCCGTGGTGTTCATGGTTCCGGCAAACACGGGGTCGCCAACAACTTTGTCGACCGGGATGCTTTCTCCGGTCACAGGGGATTGGTCCACTGAAGTAATCCCGGCAAAGATCACGCCGTCCAGCGGAACGCGCGCGCCCGGCTTGATCCGAACGATTGCGCCCAGGGCGACAGTCTTGACCGGGCTCTCCGCCCATGAACCGTCGGCTTGCCTGACCTCAGCCTTCTCAGGCGTCATGTCCAGCAGTCCTTTGATCGCATCGCGGGCGCGGTCCACGGAGCGCGCTTCGATGAGTTCGGCGATCGAATACAAAGCCATCACCATTGCGGCTTCCGGCCATTGACCAATGAGGAACGCGCCAGTGACTGCGACTGTCATCAATGCATTGATGTTCAATCGCATATTGCGAAGAGCTGCCAAACCCTTCACGTAGGTCGAAAATCCAGCCAGTCCAATGGCTGCTGCCGAAAGGGCCATGCCGGCGGCTGAAAAGCTCAGCGTATGCGGTGCAAAGAAAGAAATCGATTCGGCGCCAAAGGCCAGGACCAAAGCAAGGGCGTATCGGGGCAGGCCTCCCGAAAACGCAAATCCGCCGTGGTTGTGGCCAGGGTCGTGGCCGTGGCCGAGGGGGTGGTCGTGGCCGGTTTGGTCATGATCGTGGTCGTGCTTTGCCGGTTCTGACAATGGAACCGGTTTGAAGCCGGCCTTGCGAATCGCATCCAGTGCTATCGGAATGGATTCGGCGGGAGCGTCGATGGCAACTGTCCTTGCGCCCAATTTAAAACTCAGGCTGCGCAGTCCAGGAAGATTGGCTAGAGCGTGGCGGATCTCTCCTTCCTCTGCCGCACAATCCATGGTGGAAATGTGAAACACCGGAATGCTTTCTGGCTCGGGTTTGGATTGCGCTGTGACGACGTAATCCATCCCGCAGGCGCTTGCACACCCACAGGAGCTGGGGGCATTGGATTCATCGGTGTGCGGGTCGCGCATGGGTGTCCTTGCGAAATGGCATTTGAGTAATTTCGGGCCGCGAAGGACATGTTCATGGCCCACACTCAGCATGCGGAGCGCGCAAGTCAGGACATAAGCACTGAACTCGTTCCACCTAATATTAACGCGCGTCCAGCAGCGACTTGATCTTGGGCATATCGCTGCTCGGCACCGCGCCGGTGTGTTGATATTGAAGGAGCCCGCCTTTGTCAATCACGTAGACGTTGCTGACGCCGGGGTTCGACGCGTATGCCTTTCCAGCGTCGCCTGTCCAGTCGCAGTAAATGTCGACTCCTTCCTTAACCGAATGCTCGCGGATCTGCCCTTTCCAAATGCCCTTGAACCACAAAGATGCGCTGGAGCAATCCACAATCGGAACGACCCTGAAGTCGCCACCCTTTTGCTTCAGCGCGATTAAATGATCTTTAAATATTCGATTTTGTTCTGTTGAGTCGCGAGATTCATAGAGCAAAATAACCACCTGACCGGCAAGCGACTTCAACGACAGGGAACGGTCTTCAGAATCGAAAACCTGAAGCGGCCACTTTACACAGCGACTTACTCGCACGTCAATGGTTCCGGTTTTTGACTAATGCGGTCGGCGGCAAAACTGCACGACCGACCGCTGGCCGATTCCCGAGATTTCAGGGAACTCCGCCAACGCGTACTTCCGGCCAAAAGCAGGCATTCGCCCTGATTCACGCGCTGCGTGAATGACGTGCCACGTACTTGCGAAGAACGCTATCCATGAGCGACTGCCATCCATCCCCGGTCGACTTGAAATATGCGATGACCTCTGGGCTGTAGCGAACGGATACCAGCAACTTCCGCGTATCGGACTTTGGTCGACCTCGCATGACCTTGATTGGCACCATTGCCTTAAGTTGCGCAGGTGTGAGCGGTTGCGCATCCGGGTCGCCCCTGGCTGCTGCGGTGATGTTCTTGTCTTCTTCGACGGTGGGCACACTGACCCTGGGGCGCTTAAGGGCTTTCGACATATCGTTTCACCTCTCGTCGATTCGCACGCCGAAGGCTGATGATCCTTCGTGTGCCATTGCGCTCTACAAATGCAACGTAGTACAGAATTTTGGCCAACGGCACGAGAGCGATCATTCGCGTTTCGTTGTAGACGAATCGACAGTCCATCCAGACAAGCGCCGATTCCCAGTCGAGGTCTCCTGCAGTCGCCAGAGACACGCCGTGTTTGACCTGATTCG
>JADZBO010000217.1 GCA_020851995.1 Burkholderiaceae bacterium | reverse complement strand
TCGCTCTTCACATCGCAGCCCGGTGTTTCAAAAGCGATCCTGGAGTTTGAGGATGAACTGGGCGTCCAGATCTTTGAGCGTCACGGCAAGCGCATCAAGGGGCTCACCAAGCCGGGCCATGCGGTCGCGCAGGTCGTTGACCGCATCATGCGCGAAATCGATAACCTCAAGAAGGTCAGTGACGAGTATGCGCGCCGTGATGAAGGCAGCCTGGTGATTGCCTGTACCCATACGCAGGCGCGCTATGTGCTCCCGCGTGTGATCCCTGAATTCCGTAAATTGTTCCCGCGCGTTCACCTGCAACTCGCCGAGGGCAATCCGATTCAGCTGGCGGATATGGTGCTGCACGAGCAGGCCGATCTCGCGATCGCAACCGAGTCGCTGGCGGCGACGCCCGGTCTGGCCACGCTGCCTTGCTACGACTGGCAGCACACGGTGGTCGTGCGTCCCGACCATCCGCTTGCCGGGATCTCGCAGCAACCCGGGTTTATCCTTGAGCTGGAGCATCTCGCGGCTTATCCCATCGTGACCTACGAAAGAGCGTTTTCCGGCAGACGGTCAGTCGATCAGGCGTTTGAGCGCGCAGGCGCCATACCCGATATCGTGCTGGAGGCGATCGACGCGGATGTCATCAAGACGTACGTGGATGTCGGCCTGGGGATCGGGATCATCGCGGGGGTGGCCTACGAGCCTGTGCGCGACGCGCACCTTGTCAGCCTGCCTGCGGGACACCTGTTCGGAACGCAGACCACCCGGGTCGCGATCAAGTCGGGCGTGTTCCTGAGAGACTACGTCTACACCTTCATTTCGATGCTGGCGCCGGAACTCGATGAGGATCGGGTGAGGGAAGTCGTCGAGAAAAAATAAGAATACGTATCATTTCACTTGTATTTTAAATAGGAATCATTATCATTAAGGCTGTCTGAAACAGGAGCCATCATGATTCCACCTTTTACCAACGCCGTGATCGTCGGCGCCGACCGGCTGGGCAATATTCCCGATGTGCTGCGCGAACACCGGATCGCCATCACGCACCACATCAGCGGGCGAGATCCCTCACACCAGAAGCGCGCCTTGTCCTTGCCCTCCGGAACGGAAATCCTGATTCTGCTGACGGATTTTCTGGGGCACAACGTGATGAAGACGTTCCGTAACGCAGCCCAGAAGAATGGAATCCGGGTGGTTGCATGCAGACGCTCGGTCTGCTCGATGCAGCAGGCGCTGACGCAATGCGGACTTTGCAATCGCGGACAGCGCGCTGCCGAAGTCCGAGGCTGAGGCTGTGGCTGAGGCTGTGGCTGTGGCTGAGGCTGTGGCTGATGCTGTGACTCAGACTCAGGCGACTAGCGGTTGTTCGCGACTTCGGTTTGATCCAGGCGACGTGCGCCGGTGAACCGGGTGGTCCAGTAACGCTCATTCATGTTTTCGACACGGACGACCCCGCCGCGTGCGGGAGAATGAACGAACTTGCTGTCGCCGATATACACGCCGACATGCGAATAACGCTGGCCCATGGTGTTGAAAAACACCAGATCGCCTACCTGGAGATCGCTGCGCTGCACCGAGTTGCCCAACTTGGCGATATCGTCCGCACGAGGGGGCAGTTTCAGCCCGAGCGATTGTTGCGCCGAATAGCCGACCAACCCGCTGCAATCAAACCCGGTATCGGGCGATTTGCCACCGAAGCGATAGCGAATCCCTAAGTGGCTGAGCGCATGCGCAGCCAGCGGATTATTGACCTCGCCAGGTACGTAGTTCGTGCCGTTACGCAAACGGGAGACGAGCGCGCCGATCGGGTCATTGGACGATTTCCAGTCGTAACCGGAGGAGTAGCGCTCCCACTCGATGGACGAGGTTTGCTGGGGCGGCTGCGTCCCCGCGCAGCCGGCCAGCAACGCTGTACCCGCGCAAGTGATCCACGCAGCGCCGCGGCGAAACGGGGCGGTTACAGATGCCAGCAGGGAAAATAAGGAATGAATAGGTCGCATAGGCCTGGTCCGTGGGCGATTGGAACTGCCCTTCAGGAAACAAAATTTCAACAGGCAGGAAAGCCTCGTGCAAGGTTCGCCTGCAACAATAGTAGTACAAAAATTACCAACTGATCAGAAAAAACAACTTTGGAGATCGAAATGGGCACCATAAAGTCGTTTCACCAGCATTCGATTCAGGACAAGGAAGCGTTCTGGAAGGAAGAGGCGGACGCCGTTTACTGGGAGACCCCTTTCACCAAGGTTTTGGATGATTCTAAGCTGCCGTTCGCGAAATGGTTCGTCGGTGGCCGCACGAATCTTTGCTTTAACGCAATTGATCGGTGGTTGGAAAGCCGGGGCGATGAGGCCGCGCTGATCTGGGTATCGACCGAGGTCGAACAGGAGCGAACTTACACCTATCGCCAGCTCTATCAGGAAGTCAACGCCGTGGCCGCGATGCTGCGCGCGCAAGGGGTCGGGCAGGGCGACCGGGTACTGATTTACATGCCGATGGTGCCCGAAGCGGTTTTCGCGATGCTGGCCTGTGCGCGGCTCGGTGCTATCCACTCGGTGGTGTTTGGCGGTTTCGCCTCGGTCAACCTGGCGCAGCGCATTGATGACGCCCAGCCGAAGGTCATTGTCTGTGCCGACGCGGGATCGCGGGGCGGCAAGGTCACGCCCTACAAGCCGCTGATGGACAAGGCACTGCAACTGTGCGAGCACCCTCCCGGGAAGGTCATTGTGCTGAACCGCGGTCTGTTCGAATTCGAGCCGGTCGCGGGCCGCGACCTCGATTACGCGGCTTTGCGCGCAGAGCACGACGGTGCTGAAGTCCCGGTCACCTGGGTCGAGTCGTCGACCCCGAGTTATGTGCTGTACACCTCGGGCACCACCGGCAAACCCAAAGGCGTGCAGCGCGACACCGGCGGTTACGCAGTCGCGCTGGCCTCCTCGATGAAGCACATTTTTAACGGCAAGCCGGGCGATACGTTCCTGTGCACCAGTGATATCGGCTGGGTGGTGGGTCACTCTTACATCGTGTACGGGCCGCTGATCGGCGGGCAGGCGACGATCCTCTTCGAGGGCACGCCCATTCGCCCCGATGGAGGCGTGCTCTGGAGCCTGGTCGAAAAGTACAAAGCCACGACGATGTTTTCGGCACCGACCGCGATTCGGGTCCTCAAGAAGCAGGATCCTGCGCTGCTCAAAAAGTACGATCTTTCCTCGTTGCGTGCCCTGTACATGGCGGGCGAGCCGCTGGATGAACCTACCGCGCAATGGATTTCCGATGGTCTGGGCAAACCGATCATCGACAATTACTGGCAAACCGAGACCGGCTGGCCGATTCTGGCCGCGCAGCCCGGCGTCGAAGAGATCAGGACCAAGTTCGGCAGTCCATCCTTCCCGGTCTACGGTTTTGATGTCCGGGTGCTTGATGAGCAGACCGGTCAGGATCTGGGCCCCAACCAGAAAGGCGTTGTGGCGATCGTCCCACCGCTGCCGCCCGGTGCCATGAGCACCATCTGGGGCGACGACGAACGCTTCGTCAGCACGTACTTCTCATCGATCCCCGGACGTCAGGTCTATTCGACCTTCGATTGGGGCTTATACGACGAGGACGGTTACTGGTTCATCCTGGGGCGCACCGACGACGTCATCAACGTAGCGGGCCACCGCCTCGGCACCCGCGAAATCGAGGAATCCATTAACAGCCACCCCGCGGTCGCCGAGTGTGCGGTCGTAGGCATCGCCGATCAGTTGAAGGGACAGGCGGCCGTCGCGTTTGCGGTTCTGAAGGATCCCAGGGTGCTGGATCTGCCGGGTGCCGCTCTGAAGCTGGAAGGCGACGTTATGAAAGTGGTCGACGAGCAGCTTGGCGCGATCGCCCGGCCGGCACGCGTGCGTTTCGTGACAGCCTTGCCCAAGACCCGGTCTGGTAAAGTGCTGCGCCGTGCGATCGTTTCGATCTGTGAGGGTCGCGATCCAGGGGATCTCACCACCATCGAGGACCCAGGCACACTTGATCAGATTAAGGATTCTTTATAATGAAAACAAAACCTATGTTGTGCGCCGACGATGTCAGCCGGATTCTCGCCGCTTCAGTCGCCTGCGCCCGGCAGAACAAGTGGGCGGTGACAATCGCCGTGGTGGATGATGGCGGCCACCTGCTGGGTCTGCAACGCCTGGACGACGCCCCGCCGATTTCTGCCAGCATCGCCCCGGCCAAGGCGCATACCACCGCGGTCGGTCGCCGCGACTCCAAGGTCTATGAGGACATGATCAACGCGGGGCGCGTGTCGTTTTTGTCGGCACCCGTGCTCCACGGCATGCTGGAAGGCGGTGTCGCAATTGTGGTCGATGGCGCTGTCATCGGAGCGGTTGGTGTATCCGGGGTGAAATCATCCGAGGATGCGCAGATCGCGCAGGCCGGAATCGCCG
>JADZBO010000216.1 GCA_020851995.1 Burkholderiaceae bacterium | reverse complement strand
CAGGCGCTGGCCTCGCTATTGGCGAACTGGACTGAAAGCCGCAATACCGTGCTGGTCTTGCTGACAGTCGTGTTGCTGGTACTCGGTACTTTCATGGAAGCGATTCCGATCATCATCATCGTCGCACCGGTCGTCATGCCGGTGCTCGCGATCTACAACATCGATCCGGTGCATTTCGGCATTTTGCTGACAATCAACATGGCGATCGGTGCGGTTTCACCGCCGGTGGGGGTTGATCTCATGGCCGCGTGCCGGGTTGGCGGCATCACCATGATGCAAACCTGGCGTCCGCTGACCTGGATGATGGCTGCGATGGTCGGCGTGCTCGTTCTTGTCACGTTTGTGCCGGAGTTAGTGATGTATCTGCCTGGGCGAATCAAATGATTTCTATCCCGTCACAGCGACGACCCTTGGGTCTGCGGCGCAGCTGGTTGTTCACCGCGGGCCTTGATGCCGGTGCGCAGCAGGCCGCCATCGACTGCAGGCCCGATGTTGTGGTGGCCGATCTTGAGGAATTCACCGCACTCGCCGAGCGCCCCGAGGCCCGGCCACGGGTGGCGGCGCTGATGCAACGCTGCAGGGATCATGAGATCGTCGGCGCGGTTCGAGTCAATCGCCTTGCCCATGATGGCCTGGACGACCTGCAGGGCGTCATGGCCGGTAGTCCCGATGTGGTGTTTCTGCCGTATGTCGAAAGTGCGGAGCAAATTCTGGCGCTTGCCGAGGCGATCAGCGCGCTGGAAGCCCGGTTTGAGATTGCAGCGGGTTCGACGGAAATCGTTCCGACGATTGAGTCGGCCCTGGGTTTCGTGCGGATTCAGAGCATCCTCACGGCGAGCGACCGGATCACCGCCTGTTTGCTGGCGGCGGAAGATCTCACGGCCGACCTTGGAGCGGAGCGCGGCCCTGACAGCCTTGAGCTGAACCATCTGCGCAGTCGTTTCCTGGTCGAATGCCGCGCGGCCAACCGGATCGCGATCGACTGCCCGTTCAATTATCAGGATCCTGTCGCACAGGATGCTGATCTTGTCTGGGCCAGGCGCATCGGCCTCAGGGCCAAATGCGCGGTCTATCCGGCGCAGGTTGCCGCCATTCATGCGGCGCTCACGCCATCGGAGGCTCAGGTGAGTGCGGCAGAGGAGCTTGTCGCCCGCTTCGAAGCATTTCGCCGCGGACAGGCCGATGGATCGGCGCCGCCCCAGGGACCTGATTGTCACACCGCCCGCCGTTTGCTGGCGCGCAATCGCGAATTCCGTTCCTGGGATGGCCGGGGGCGCTAAGAGACCCTGATACTGGCAATGGCCTGGCGCTGGCTGCTGGCACTGCCCACCGTCGTCGATTCGCCTGCTGCGCGTTCTGTCCTGTTTGAGACAACTCGCCTGTTGCGCACACGGTGCGGCGCGTGAAACCTGGGTTCGTGATGTGTTTCAGGTGCGTTCGCTGCGTCGTGCGGACGTCTATCGGGTCTGGCTGGATTAGACTGTTTCTGAATAAATAGAAATCGAACGATTCAGGAGACTGCGATGCACAGGCACGAGCGGCCGTCAGGCACGACTCACGCGTCCAACACTGGGAAAATAGTCTCTGCCCGCGATGCTGCGCGGCTGATTCACACTGGCGATACGATCGCGACCGGTGGCTTCGTCGGTATCGGATTCCCCGAGGGGGTCGCCGTGGCCCTCGAGGATCTTTTTCTGGAGGCGCAGGCCGCCGATCCGCAACTGCGAGGCCACCCGCGCGACCTGACGCTGGTCTACGCGGCCGGCCAGGGCGATGGCAAGGCGCGCGGTCTGAACCACTGGGGGCATGAAGGTCTGGTTGCGCGGGTCATCGGCGGGCACTGGGGTCTGGTGCCGCGCCTGCAACAACTGGCTGTCGACAACCGGATCGAAGCCTATAACCTGCCGCAAGGCGTGATTACGCATCTCTATCGGGACATTGCCGCCGGCAAACCCGGCACGCTGACTCGCATCGGGCTTGGGACGTTTGTCGACCCGCGCCATGGCGGCGGAAAGCTCAACGACAAGACGCGGAAGGATCTGGTGCGCGTCATCGATATCGACGGCGAGGAGTTCCTTTTCTACAAGGCGTTCCCGATCAACGTAGGGATCGTGCGCGGGACGACTGCAGACCCCGATGGCAACGTCACCATGGAGCGCGAGGCGCTGACGCTCGAGGCGCAGGCGATTGCCATGGCGGCCCACAACTCGGGCGGTATTGTGATCGTGCAGGTCGAGCGGATCGCCGACCGCGGCTCGCTGCCGGCGCGGCAGGTCAAGATCCCGGGTGTGCTGGTCGACTGTGTCGTGGTGGCGGAAAAGCCGGAACATCACATGCAGACCTTCATCGAGCCCTACAGTGCTGCCTTCTCCGGGGAAATCCGCGTGCCGCTTTCAGCGATCCCGGATATGACGATGTCTGAACGCAAGATCATCGCGCGCCGCGCAGCCCTTGAGCTATCACCGAACGCCGTCGTCAACCTCGGGATTGGTATGCCCGAGGGTGTTGCCTCCATTGCAACCGAAGAGCGTATTCTCGATCTGTTCACGATGACCACCGAGCCGGGCGTGATTGGCGGCGTACCGGCGGGAGGTCTGAATTTTGGCGCCGCGTCCAACACCCAGGCCATCATCGATCAGCCGAGCCAGTTTGATTTCTACGATGGTGGTGGCCTGGATCTGGCGATTCTGGGGCTTGCTCAGGCGGATCACCGTGGCAACCTCAATGTCTCCAGGTTTGGTCCGCGTCTGGCTGGTGCTGGCGGCTTTATCAATATTTCGCAAAGTGCCAAGAAGGTCGTCTTCGTTGGCACTTTCACGGCCGCAGGCCTGGAGGTCAGAGTGCACGAAGGCCAGTTGAAGATCGTGGCCGAGGGCAAGTCGATGAAGTTCATCGATGGGGTCGAGCACCGGACGTTCAGTGGCATCGATGCTGCCGGGCGCGGCCAGCCTGTGCTTTACGTGACCGAGCGCTGTGTGTTCCGGCTTTGCGAGCAGGGGCTGGAACTGATCGAAGTGGCGCCCGGCATCGACGTTCAGAACGATATCCTGCGGCACATGGCCTTCAGACCCGTCATCAGACACACGCCGAAACTCATGGATCCCCGCATCTTCCGGGATGAACCCATGCAGTTGCGACACGCGCTTCTTGGTCGCCCCATGAACGAACGGCTGGTCTATGATGCAGTCAACAATGTCCTCTACATTGACCTGGCCGGACTATCCATCCACGGACTCGAGGATATCGAACATTTGCGCGAGACAGTCGAGCGCGCAATGGAGCCCGTAGGTCGCAAGGTCTACGCCATCGTCAACTATGATCGTCTGTCGATCCGCCCGGATCTGGTCGACGACTACGTCGCTATGGTCAAGGTACTCATGCATCGCCATTACCTGCGAGTGACCCGGTATACATCCAGCACGTTTCTGCGGATGAAACTGGGCGAGGCGCTGAGGCGCGATGAAACGACCCCGCACCTTTTCTACCGCAGTGAAAGCGAGGCGCGCGGAATGCTTGGAAATTAACACAGGGAGCATGAAATGATTATTGGTGTACCCAGGGAAATCAAGGTCCACGAGTACCGTGTCGGAATGACTCCAGCCTCGGTGGGCGAGGCCGTGACCCATGGTCACGCGGTTCTGGTGCAGGCTGGCGCGGGCGAAGGGATTGGCTGCGGTGATGCCGAATATCTCGCGGCCGGCGCCGAAATCGTCGCCACGGCCCCCGAGGTCTTTGCCAGGGCCGAGATGATCATCAAGGTGAAGGAGCCGCAACCCGGGGAATGCGCCATGTTGCGGCCCGGGCAATTGCTCTTTACTTATCTGCACCTGGCGCCTGATCCCCGCCAGACCGAGCTGCTGTTGCAGTCGGGTTGCACGGCGATTGCCTATGAGACTGTCACGGACGTCGCGGGCGGCTTGCCGCTGCTTGCGCCGATGAGCGAAGTGGCGGGTCGCATGTCGATTCAGGTTGGTGCACACGCGCTGCAAAAGCCCTCCGGCGGGATCGGGATACTGATTGGCGGCGTGCCGGGTGTGGCCCCTGCCAGGGTCACCGTGATTGGCGGCGGCGTCGCCGGCTACAACGCAGCCCAAATTGCCGTTGGCATGGGTGCCGAGGTGACCGTCCTGGACAAGTCCCTGCCGCGATTGCGGCATCTGGTGGATATTTTCGGGGCGAACCTGCGCACGATATACGCGACACGCTCGGCGATCGAAGAGGCGGTGCTGCGATCGGATCTGGTCATCGGCGCGGTGCTGGTGCCAGGTGCTGCTGCGCCCAAGCTGGTGCGGCGGGAACACCTTGCGAAAATGCGGCCGGGGTCGGTCCTGGTGGATATTTCGATCGACCAGGGCGGGTGTTTTGAAACTTCGCGCGCAACCACGCACCAGGATCCGACCTATGTCGTCGATGGTGTGGTGCACTACTGCGTTGCGAATATGCCCGGCGCTGTTCCACGTACCTCGACTTTCGCGCTGAACAATGCGACCCTGCCTTTTGCGCTGGCGCTTGCAAACCTTGGCTGGAAGGAGGCCTGCCGACGAGATCCCCACCTGCGTGCGGGTCTGAATGTGCATGCCGGCAAGCTTTACTGCGCGGCGGTCGCCGAGGCCCAGTCGCTGGAGTCCTTGCCAGCGGAGCAGGCGCTCTAGTCAAATGTCGGTGTGCTGAATCAGCCCATCAATGACCAGAACACGGGTCAGACGGTATTTCTGACGGCCTGCTGGGAGGGGGATCCCTCCCGGCTCAGGCCGGGGTCGGCAGAGGCCTGTCGCAATCGTCGGATCACTGGACGATCAAGGCAATCTTTTCCATTCCGTTGCCGTAGTATGCTTTCGCTGGGTGGCCGCGCGACCGCACAGCGTCACGGCCATGACAACAAATAAAACCAGCTGGGGGACAGCATGGCGCACATGCATTTCATTGATGCGGATCGTTTGAGGGCAGCGATTCGATACCTTGTCGCGGGGTTCGGCAGTGAACCACGCGAAATCGAGCTGGTCACGGAAAACCTGGTGCAGGCCAACCTGACCGGCCACGATTCGCACGGGGTGGGGATGCTCCCGCGCTATGCCGAATCGCTGCGCGAAGGCGGGCTCAAGCCCAACGCGCACATTGAAATGCGAATGGATTCTGGCGCCATGATTGGCCTGGACGGGCAGTCGGGCTTCGGTCAGGTCATCGGCCACGAGGTCATGGAACTCGGCATTGAGCGCGCGCGCGAACACGGCAGTTGCATCATCGGCGTCGCCAATTCGCACCACCTGTGCCGTATCGGCGCCTGGGCCGAAATGGCGGTTGCGCAGGGTCTTGTTTCGATTCATTTCGTGAACGTGCTGTCGCGCCCGATCGTGGCGCCGTGGGCGGGTGGCGACGCGCGTTTTGGTACCAATCCCTTTTGCGTGGGGATACCCGTGAAGGGAGAGAATCCGATTCTGCTGGACTTCGCGACCAGCGTGATCGCGCAGGGCAAGGCACGGGTGGCCCACAACAAGCGCGAGCCGCTCGCCGAGGGTCAGCTGATCGACCATGAGGGCCGCCCGAGCACCGATCCCGCCTACGCAGTGCATCCGCCTTACGGGGCGCTGCGCGCGTTTGGCGAGCACAAAGGCTACGGACTCGCTCTGGTGTGCGAAATCCTGGGCGGCGCGCTCGCCGGCGGCATGACCCAGCGGCAGCCTGCCGACGGGCGCCGTCGAGTCGTCAACGGCATGCTGTCGATCATTTTCGATCCGTCGCGTCTTGCCGATGAATCGGTGTTCGAGCGCGAAATGAAAGGGTTTCTGGCGTGGGTGACGGATTCGCCCCGCCAGCACGGACATGACCGTGTTCGCGTCGCCGGCGAGCCGGAGCGCGAATACCGTGCGAAGCGACTGGCCGATGGTGTGCCAGTCGACGAAAACACCTGGAAGGAATTACTGTCGACCTGCGACCAGTTGAACCTGGACCGCGCAGAGTTTGCACGCAAGGCCGGCGTCGTCTAGTCACAATGGACGACGCGGGATTCACCCGCGCGTCCGTCCGAATCATTCTGGCCCGCGCAGCGATAGCGACAGGGCACTCACGCGAAGCACACGGAACCATCATGTCCATTCAAAAACTGACCGGCCGGGCGGCCTTCATCAAGCTACTGCTCGACGAGGGCGTCACCCACCTTTTTGGCAATCCCGGCACCACTGAACTCGCCATCATGGAAGCTGTGCCGCAGTTTCCTGAACTGACCTATGTGCTTGGCCTGCAGGAGTCGGTTGTCGTGGGCATGGCGGACGGTTTCGCGCGTGCCAGCGGCAGGCTGACCGCGGTGAACCTGCATTGTGCACCCGGACTGGGGCATGCCATGGGAGCGATCTACAGCGCGAAGTTTTCCGGTTCCCCGCTGCTGATTACTGCCGGACAGTACGAGATCGGCTACGGGTTGCAGGAGCCTCTGCTGTACGAGCCCCTCGTGGAGATTGCCAAGCCGCTGGTGAAGTGGGCCTTTGAAGTGACCCGCATCGAGGATTTGCCGCGCATTGTGCGCCGCGCGGCGAAGATTGCGATGACGCCCCCGATGGGGCCTGTGTTCCTGAGCTTGCCTGGGTCAATTCTGGATGACGAGGCGCAGATCGAATTTGGCTTCCCCACGCGCGTTGATGCGGCCACACGGCCCAGCGATGAGATGCTGGCGCTGTTGGCCGCCCGCATGCTGTCGGCCGAGCGGCCCGTGATTGTGGCGGGGCGGGAACTGGCGCAGCGTGACGTACTGGCTGAGGCGTGCGAGCTCGCGGAACTGCTGGGGGCGGCTGTGTATCAGGAATCCGTACCCTACAACGCGCGGTTTCCCTCATCGCATCCTGCCTGCATGGGCGATCTGACCCGCAACCAGGTGCGCGTTCGGAAGACCCTGGAGCAACATGACTTCCTGTTGTGCCTGGGCGCGGATCTGTTGCGTATGTCGCCTCTCGGAGCCGTCGATCCGATGCCGGACGGGCTTCCCGTCATGCACATCAGCGAGCGCGACTGGGAGCTTGGCAAGAATTATCCGGTCGAGCATGCCGTGCGCGCCGACGTCCGCGAGACCTTGCGGGCGTTGCTGCCCATCTTGCGTCGCTCGCGCAGCGCGGATCAGGCCGATCGCGCCCGCGCGCGCCTGCAGGCGCTGGCTGCCCACAACTGGAGCGCGAATCGCGACCAGCGGCGTACGGAGTTCCTCGCCGCTGCCGCGGCGAAACCGATTGACCAGCGCTACCTCATCACGCAATTGGTTGATGCACTGCCCAAGGATGTGGTTGTCGTCGATGAGACGCTGACCGCATCGCCTGCCATCGCGGCGATGATCCCCATGGACGAGGCGAAGAGTTTTTTCGGCTTGGCCAGTGGGGGTCTGGGATTCGGCATGGCCGGAGCGGTGGGTGTGGCGCTCGCTCAACCCGATCGGCCGGTCGTGGCGACGATTGGCGACGGCAGCGCAATGTACAGCATTCAGGCACTCTGGACGGCCGCACACCTGAGGTTGCCCATTACCTATGTGATCATCAACAATCGCAGCTATCGCATCATCAAGGAGCGGTTGATGGCGATGCGTGGCACCGACCAGTTTGTCGCCATGGATATGAGCGATCCGCCGATCGATTTTGCCGGTGTCGCGCGCAGCATGGGGGTTGAATCCCGCTGCGTGACCGAGCCAGCAGATCTGGCTGGCGTGCTGCAGGAAGCCCTCGCCAGCGGCCGTCCGAATTTGGTGGAAGTGGTTGTCGCGGACGGATTCGGCCACTAATCCTGAAGGGTGAATCCATGGCTCGCACGGGCCAGCGCGACAGCGGCCGCCAGTGACTGTGCGTCGCGTGATTGAATCCGGTAGAGCGTGTCACCCGGCAGGACTTGGGCGCCGATTGTCCTGACAAGATCCACGCCGGCCCAGGCATCACGCGGCGCGCCGGCAGTGCGAGCGATTCCGGAGATGACGTAGCCGTCGACCCCCTGAACGACGCCACCCTGCGCAGACACGATTTCATGCGTATGCAGGCCTGAGAGATCCGCGCGTGGCTGAGCGCCCTGGGCGCTTACGATGCGGTCAAACGCCTTGCGTGCCGCGCCCGATGCAAGCAGCGCCAGCGCCCGCGCGCGCCCGGCCTCAAGGCTGCCGACAGCACCGGCGAGCGCGAGAATCTGACTGGCGAAGAAAAGCGACTTGTCGAGCAGATCTTGTGGCGCATCCTGATGGTTGTCCAGCACCATCAGGACGTCGCGTGTTTCCAGCGCAGGGCCAATCCCGCGTCCGATCGGCGCATCGCCCCGGGTGGCAAAGGCTCTGACCACCAGACCGAGACGTTCGCCGACCATTTCAAACAAGCGGGCCAGCTCCTCACCATCCTTACGTGATTTCACCTTGCCGGTGGGCGAATAGGGGATGTCGATGACCACATGCGTGGCCCCAGCCGAATACTTCTTGGACAGTATCGAAGCAACCGACCAGCGGCGGGTATCGAGTCCGAGGGGGCGCGTGATCGCGTTCATGGAGTCGTCAAGCGCCGAGTGGTTGAGCCTGCCGTTCCAGGCGATGCAGGCGTTGGTCTCAAGCACGACGCGCCGGAGCTCGTCGGGCGTCAGATCGACGCGGGCAAGCACCTCCATGGCATCGGCTGTGCCAGCGGCGGATGTAATGGCGCGCGATGAGGTCTTCGGAATCAGTAGCCCATGGGCGGCGATGATCGGGATGACGACCATGGTGACCCGGCTACCCGGAGTTCCACCCAAGGAGTGTTTGTCAACCACGACTTGACGGCCCCAGTCAATGCGCGGCATGCGTTCGCAGCGGCACCGCGCGACCGCGATCAGTTCCTCGTCATCCAGGCTTTCGGTGCAGGCAATCAAAAAGGCGTCCAGTTCGGCACCCGTCACCGTCTGCTCGGCGATGGCCCCCAGCACATGGCGATATTCTGGTTCGGTGAGTTTTTTTCCCGCAATCTTGTGCAGCAGGGCGCGCTTTTCGACCGGGGCAAGCCCGAGGTGGTCGACCAGTGTGTCCATGAATCGCGTGATGCCAACCTCGAGAGACTGGTCATTGACCACTTGCACGACCTGAACGCCTTCGGGGTAGGGTTTGACCTGGCGCTGCAGGCGCTTGGCGACGTCATCGGCGGTTTCACGCCCACGCCCGTGCAGCCGTTCGTGCAGAATGTGTGCGGGCGCCGTGACTTCGACAACCAGCAGCGATGGGACGCGTTCGGCGAGCGCGGCAATCATGTTGCGCGAGCCGTTGGCAATGACGCTTCTGCCGGCGGCAAGGTCATCAAGCAGACTGGAGGACAGGCCGTAATGGAGTGAATGGGCGTGCCACGTGATGAGGAAATCGCCCTTGGCCTCACGCCTCGCGAATTCTTCCGGGGTACAGGAGTCGTGATCCTCGCCTGGCGCACCCGCTTGCCGGGTGATCGTGCGCCGCGCGAACACGAAAGACTCGGGCGAGAGCCTTTCGCGGGCGCCGCTGATCAGACTGTCCTTGCCGGCGCCGCTTGGGCCGACGACGTAAATAAAGCTGCCCTGCACGGACCGGGCTCCGGTTATTCGTCCAGGCCGATGTCGACCGCGGGCGCGGCTTGCGTGATCTTGCTTGTGGAGATGTAGTCCACGCCGGTGAGGGCAACGTTGCGGATCGTGTCGATGCGGATGCCGCCCGACGCTTCGATCTTGGCGCGGCCGTTCACCAGTTTGACTGCAGTCGTCATGTCCTCGATTGACATGTTGTCCAGCATGATTACGTCGGCGCGGGCGGCGAGCGCTTCCTCGACCTGCTCCAGCCGGTCGCACTCCACCTCGATCTTGGTGAGTACCGGCAGCTTTTGCCTGACGCGCTCCACCGCGCCGGCAATGCTGCCCGCCACCGCGATGTGGTTGTCCTTGAGCATTACGCCATTGTCCAGGCCAAGCCGGTGGTTGAGCCCGCCACCACACGAGACGGCGTGCTTTTCAAGCATGCGCAGCCCGGGTGTGGTCTTGCGGGTGTCAATCAGGCGTGCGCCCGTACCGGCCAGTTCGGCGTTGAAGCGTGCGGTTTCAGTGGCGATGCCACAAAGCCGCTGCAGGATATTGAGTGCCGGTCGCTCGGCGGTGAGGATGCTGCGCGCCGGTCCACTGACGGTCAGGATGCGCGCGCCCTTTTCGACGCGCTCGCCGTCGCGAGCCAGGCGTGTGACGGTCAGGGTCGGGTCGTAGCGGGCGAAAAGCCGCGCCGCGACGTCAATGCCGGCGATTACCATGGGTTCACGGGCATTCATGTGGAAGGTGCTCTTCGCATCTTCGTCAATCATGAGCTGTGCGGTCAGGTCGCAGGTGCCGATATCCTCGGTCAGCCAAAGGTCGATCAGACGGTCAATCTGGAAAATGTCGTACATGAAATGAGACCTCGGGGCAGTTGCTGCGCTCTATGCGCAGCACGGTCAATCGGTGCGTTTGGTTTATGTAGCGTTCCCTACATTTTTAATGCTATAGGAATCTGGCGCGTTCTGCAATAGTGACCGTCCCGCGCCCTTGGAGGGGCGCGTTCCGTATGAGAGAATGGAGACCGAATCGTTCGACAACCGACTCTTCATGGCTCGCAAGACCGCAGCAACACGTTCGTCCGCTACCGTCCCGCCCGATCCCCCCGGCTGGCGCGACGCGCCCACACGCGATGAACGCGGCAGGCTGATCCGCGAGGGGCTGTTTCGCGCCGCGTCCGCAGTGGTCGGCGAACGCGGCTATCAGGAGGCCTCGATTTCGCTGATCACGCAACGGGCAGGCGTGGCGCAGGGCACCTTTTATAACCATTTCAAGTCGCGGCAGGATCTCCTTGATCAACTGCTTCCGACCCTGGGCAAGGATATGCTCGAACACGTCGGACGTTGTGCGCGTGAGGGCAAAACCCTCATCGAGCGCGAGGAGCTTGGTTTCCGGGCTTTCTTTTCGTTCCTGCGTGAGAATCCGCACTTCTTCCGGATTCTGAACGAAGCCGAAAGCTTTGCGCCCAACGCCTACCGGGCGCACCTGGATCTTGTGGCCGCCGGATATGTCAGCTTTTTCCGCAGAGCAGCGCAGGCCGGCGAGTTGCGCGGATTCGAGGATCGCGAACTCGAAGTCGTCGCCTTCGTGCTGATGGCTGCGCGCAGCTACCTCGCCTGGCGGTACGTTTATGGCGAAGAGCAGCACGACGACATCCCCGATTGGGTCGTGACCGCCTATCGTCGCCTGATTTCCGGCGGGCTGGAGGGGGCCGCGGAGTCTACCCCAGCCGGATCTCGCGTTCGCGCGTGACAATGAAGGGCAGGTGCCCGTCGGGCAGGAAGTTGGCTTCATCTGCCCGGGTCTGCGCGTAGATCGGCGTCGTCGCACCGTCTTTCATCGCCGCCGTGGAGTCAAACCAGGTGATGGCAAGGCCGTCAAAGGCGGGTGCCGGCCTGCCCTCGGCATATTCATGCAATTGCAGGTGATTTTGCTCGTACCGGCGCAACGGTGCGATCTGCGAGGCGAGCGGGCCGTGCACCGCGCGCCAGTAGGTGCGGAATGCATTCAGCTCCATGCCCGGGCGCCGATTGACGAATTCGATGTTTTTCACGGCGTTCAGGGGAATTTCCCCGTCCTTGATCACAAGCGCCTCGACCGGCATGACCACTTTGCGCAACGGATCGATGAAGGCTGTTTCATCGGACTGAACCGTCGCGGCGGCCGGATCTGCCATGGCCCGTTGCCAGGCCTCGCGCGAATCGAACCACATTTCGCTGATTCCGTCGCAGGGCAGATCCCCTTTGCGATACCCTTGCACGAGGCTGTGCGATTGAACATAACGCCGCAATCCGGGGAGCATCGCGACAAGCGGCGCGTGGCCTTCCAGCCAACGGCGCTGAAAAACCTCGACATCCATTCCGGGTTTGCGTTTGTAGACGGTGACGACTTTATACATCCTGCCTTTCCTTAGTGGTTTGCGCCTGGCCACGAACCAAAATCCACCGGTTTTACCTGTGCCTTCAAGCGTTGAACGCTCCACTAGCGCATCAGTGTGCCGCCATTGACGTCGATGATCGTGCCGGCCAGAAACGCGGTACCGGGCGAGCACAGAAACGCGAGTGCGGCAGCGACTTCCTCTGGTTCCCCCATGCGCTTCATCGGATAGGCCTCCGGACGGTAGTCAGCGCCTTGCGTCATCCCGGTAGCGATCGGTCCGGGTGCTACGCCATTGACGTTGACACCATGGGGCGTCGCGCGCTGAGCAAACCAGCGGATCAGCGCATGAACGCCGCCCTTGGATGCCGAATAATGCGGCGCGGCCAGCACGCCGCCAGTCCAGCCCGCGATCGATCCACACAGGGCGATGCGGCCGCGCCGTCGTTCGATCATGCCGGGCAGGATTGCCCGTACCAGGTTGATCGGCCCGAGCAGGTTCACCCGCATCACGCGCATGAACGCCACCTCGTTCCAGTCTGGCGCCATCCAGTCTTCGTCGTACGGACAAATGCCGGCGGTATCCGCCAGCGCGTCGAAGGGCCCATGCTGGGCCACCAGATGCTCGACGGCCGCGCGGTCGCTGACATCGCAACGGTGTGCCGCTGCGACACCCTGCAGCCCATGCGCCAGGGATTCCAGCTTGAACGAGTCGATGTCGGTCAGTACCATCGTGGCGCCGAGTTCGGCGCAGAGCCGTGCGGTCGCCGCGCCAATGCCGCCCGCTGCCCCGGTGATCAGGATGCGGGTGCCCGACAGGTCGAAACTGCGGGCCGCGGACAGCAATGGGGATGTCATGGCGACGGATTCCTCAAACGGACAGATAGCGTTGCTTGATCTCGGCGTCGGCATTGAGCTCGTCAATGGTTCCGACAAAGACGTCGGCGCCCTTGTCGATCACGACCGCGCGGTCGGCGAGCCCGAGACAGAAATGCAGGTTCTGTTCGGCCAGCACGATCGTGGTGCCCACGCCGCGCAGCGTTTCGATCAGATCACCGATCTTCTGCACCATGATGGGGGCGAGGCCCTCGCTGGGCTCATCGAGCAGCAGAACATCCGGGTTGCCCATCAGCGCCCGCCCTACGGTCAGCATCTGCTGCTCGCCGCCGGACAGTTGTCCTCCCAGCCGCGCCTTGAGCGGCGCGAGTAACGGCAGCATGTCGTAGACGCGCTCGAGGCTCCAGTCCTTCTTGCCGCCGGTATTCGGTTTGATCGCAATCAGCAGATTGTCCTCGACCGAAAGATCCGGGAAGATCTGACGGTCTTCAGGGACAAAGCTGATGCCGGCGCGCGAGATGACATGGGGGGGCTTGCTGGTGATGTCTTTGCCGCGCAGTTTGACTTGACCGCGCCGCGGCGTGAGCACACCCGCAATCGCCTTCATCGTGGTGCTTTTGCCCGCCCCGTTTCTGCCAAGCAGGGCCAGAGTTTCGCCCTGGCGTACCGCGAGCGACATGTTGAACAGCACCTGGCTGGTGCCGTAGTAGACGTCGATGCCCTCGACCTGTAGTACTTCCGCGCTCATGCGTGCGCCTCCCGCGGTGTGCCCAGATAGGCCTCGATCACGGCCGGATTGTTGCGAATTTCTTCGGCATTGCCTTCGGCCAGCAGTTTGCCGTAGGACAGAACATGGATGTGCTGGGAAATTCGGAAAACGATGTCCATGTCGTGCTCAATCAGCACGACGGTGAGGCCGCCACGTTTCCAGAGCGCGTAGACCGTTTCGATCATTTGCTCGCGTTCCTCCGGACCCATACCGGCCACGGGCTCGTCGAGCAGCAGTACTTTCGGGTTGAGCACCAGCGCCAGCGCCATGTCGAGCAGTTTCTGGTCGCCGTGGGACAGATTGCCGCTCACGACGTTCGCCTTGGTGTGCAGGCCGAGTTGCTCCATCACTTCCCAGGCGCGGTTGCGCGTCTGTGCAAGAGGAAACCGACCGTGCATCTGTGACGAGCGCCCCAGCGGTGACATCAGCGCGCCGCGCAGGGATTCTTCGACCGTCAGGGTCTTGAACAACTTGGCGACCTGGAATGCCCGGCCGATGCCCTTGTGCACGATCTCGCTGCTGGGTGTTCCGACGATGTTTTCGCCATCGAGCAGAATTTTGCCTGAATCGGGTTGCAGCGCGCCGGAGATCAGGTTGAAGAACGTGGTCTTGCCCGCCCCGTTGGGCCCGATCACCGCGCTGAGCGATTCCGTGCGGAAGTGGATCGATACGTCCGACGTCGCGATCACCCCACCGAATGATTTGCAGAGATTTTCGATTCGAAGCATCACTTCACTCCGTGCGATTGCGACTGTCGTGCCGGGGGAACGCCCCCGTAGGTCATCCACGTCGAGCCGGCCAGCCAGCCGGCGTCGACCGGCAGGTTGATTCCGGTAATCGCACTGGCCGCCGGGGACAACAGGAAGGCCACTGCATCGGCGACTTCGGAAGGCTTCACGAGCCGTCCCATTGCCGCCTGCGAGGTCAGTTCCTCCGGATTGCGGTCACCTCGGTCGATTGCGGCTTGCAGCGCCTGCGTTAGCGTGTAGCCCGGCGATATCGCATTGACGCGCACGCCGGATCGGCCCCATTCCGCAGCCATGCATTCCGTGATCGAGATGACCGCCGCTTTGGCGGGTGCATAGGCGTGCAGCGGCACCGAGCGCCATCCGGTGATCGACGCGATGTTGACGATCGCGCCACGACCTAGCTCGGCCATGCGCGATCCGAAGATTGCGCTTGCGAGGTAGGTGCCGCGCTGGTCGACGGCGATGACCCGATCCCATTCCGCCATGGTCAGTTGTTCGGGCGGCAGGCGATGCTGCAGGATCCCGGCACTATTCACGAGGCCTCTGACGGCTCCATGGCGCGATTCGATCATTTCAGCGCACTGGCGCAGCGCTGCTTCATCGGTGACGTCGCACGCGTATGCGTGCACACCGATGCTGCGCATGGCTTCATCTGACCAGGTACCCGGCAGGTCCAGTACGATGACCTGGTCGCCGCGCTTTGCCAGGTGCTCGACGCACGCGGCGCCAATGCCGCTGGACCCGCCAGTGACGACGGTAATGCTTGCACTCATGGTTGTCTCCGTTCGCCGCGCAGTGAGCGCGTGATCTGGATGGCGAAGTCGGTAATGCCGCGTTTGAATCCTAGGGCGAAGATCAGCACGACGATGCCGAGCGCCAGTCCATGGTATTCGGTGGTGCGCGTAATCACGTCATTGAAGAGCAGCAGCAGTGCGGCTCCCACGAGCGGGCCGATGAACGCATGCAGGCCACCCATCATGATCATGAAAACCGCTTCGCCGGATTGCGTCCAGTAAGAAAACTCGGGATACGCGCCCGAGACGAACATCGCCATGATGATCCCGCCGACGCCGGCAAAGCAGGCCGACAGCACAAAGGCATACAGCTTGACGCGCCAGACGTCGATGCCGAGGAACCGGGCGCGATCGGCGTTGTCGCGCACCATGCGCAGGGTGTACCCGTAGGGTGATTGCAGGATATAGCGCATCAGCAGCATGCAGACCACGCCCACCACGCAGGCGAACCAGTACAACACGGTTGGGTCGCCCAGGTTGATGCCCCAGAACGGCGTGCGGGGGATGCCGCCCATCAGGCCCTGATCGCCGCCAGTCAGCGATTTCCAGGACAGGATCACGCTGTAGATCAGCATCTGGAAGGCAAGGGTCAGGAAAGAAAAGTAAATTTCCTTCAGACGCACACAGATCGCGCCGATCACCGCGCCAATCGCGGCGCAGACGGCGACGCTGGTCAGCATGGCGACTGGGATCGACACACCGGCTTTTTGCATCATCAGCCCGAACGCATATGCGCCCGCCCCGAAGAACATCGCATGACCGAAAGACACCATGCCGCCGTAACCGACCAGAATGTTCAGGGAGGTGGCGAACAGGCCGTACGCGGCCAGGCGAATCACGAAGTCCAGCGCGATGCGCGAGGAAGTCAGGTAGGGGACGGCAATCAGCAGTGCAAGCGCCACGCCGGCCCAGAACAGTTCCTTGCCAAAATGGGTTTGCCGGGTCATGGGCGCGGCTCCTTGCCGAGCAGACCACTGGGCCTGAGGATCAGGATCAGTGCCATCGCCACGAACATGATGCCTTCGACGAACAGCGGAAACCCGATCGAACCAAACGAGCGTATCAGTCCGATCAGGAGTGCGCCGACTAGCGCACCACTCACGGAACCCATGCCGCCGATCACGGTGACGATGAAGGACTCGATCAGAATCGAGAAACCCATGCCAGGCGACATCGAACGCACCGGTGCGGCCAGCGCGCCCGCCAGGCCGGCGAGCCCGCCGCCCACGGCAAACACGGCGGCGTAGATCAGGTTGGTGTTCAACCCCAAAACCGACGTCATGGTCGGATTGTGCGCCGCCGCGCGCACGATCTTGCCCATGCGCGTGCGGGTGAGCGACCACCAGAGGACTGCGGCAATCACAGAGGCCGCGCAGATCAGAAACACGTAGAACACCGGAACCACGCCCCCGCCGATAAACATGGGCGGAACCTGGAACTCCTCGGGCATTCCCATCGACTGGAACTCGGGCCCCCAGATGATCTTGACCGCATCGTCCAGGATCAGGATGAAGGCATAGCACACCAGTAATTGCATCAGCACATCTGCGTTATAGACGCGACGCATGAACAGCCGTTCGAAGACGAGTGAGAACACGGCGATGGCGAGGCCCGATGCCAGCGCCGACAACAAGAAGTTGTCGCTGAGTCGGTAGGCGGTGAGAGCAACATACGCGCCCAGCATGTAGAGCGAGCCGTGGGCGAAGTTGATCACGCCGAGCACGCCAAAGATCAGCGTCAGGCCGGCGGCCACCAGAAAGAGGAGGGCACCGACGATGAGTCCGGTGCTCGCCTGGGTCACGATGCATG
Organism: Burkholderiaceae bacterium; assembly: GCA_020851995.1. Taxonomy (GTDB): domain Bacteria; phylum Pseudomonadota; class Gammaproteobacteria; order Burkholderiales; family Burkholderiaceae_B; genus Zwartia. The sequence continues at coordinate 21,315 of JADZBO010000216.1, read as the reverse complement.
ACAGCGATGTCACGCATTCGAGGAGCGCGGTGGGATCCAAGAATGTCTCCGAGTCAAACAGGTGGGCGCGTTACGCTGCGCCAGCAACGGGCGCGGATGCCCCGTTACGCGGTCAATCAGGCGCGCGCCGCGACAAGGTCGAGGCCGCCGCGCCGATTACCAGGAAGGCCCGAAAGCCTTAACCCCAGCCTTTGGCTTTTTTCCAGGCGGACTCAAGTTCGAAGATTTGAGCCCAGTTGCCCGGAACCGGATTGGCCATGAAGGGTTCCTTCGCATTCAGAGAACCCCAGCCAATCGCGTAATCGACCAATGTCTGATCTTCCGCGCGCAGCGTCAGTTTGCCATTGGCGCCGAAAGGCGAATTGATGGTCATTCCACGCAGGACGTCCGATAGCTTCTTGGTATCCGTGCCGTTGGCCTTTTTGATCGCTTCGGTCAGGAACTGCATGCTGGCGGCGTTCTGCCAGGCCCAGTTCAGGGGCATTTCCTTGTACTTGGCAAAGTAGGCGTCACACCAGGCGGCGTTGGCCGGTGTGTTGGGGAAGCTCCGCAGGTAACGGTTGCCTGAATGCAGGCCGGCGGGCACGCTCTTGACCGTGGTCAGTACAGCGTAATCAGCCATGTTCACACCAAAGAACTGGCGATCTTTGAACAGCGCATAGATCGAGGCCTGATCGATAAAGGAAGTCAGATCTCCGCCCCACAGGCAGGAATAGATCGCCTGGGGTTTACCCTGGAGCAGGCGGGTGATCGATTCGCTGTAGTCAGCCTGGAAAAGTTTTGGCCAGACCTGGTTACTGACCTCGATGTCTTTATTGAAGTGCTTCAGATATTCGAAGAATTCCGCTGTCGTATCCCGGCCGTAGGCATAATCGGGCGAGATGGACATCCATTGCTTGAGCCCCTTGTCTTTGGCGACCTGTCCGGCGTAGGCACCACCGACGATGGCGTCTTGGATGCCCTGGCGCGCGCAACGAAACGCATTGGGGATGCGCAGCTTCGGATCCGCGGTGAGCGAGGAGGTTTCGGAGTTGTTGTGGATGCACAGCACGCCGAGGTCGCGCGCGACTTCGTGAACCGCGAAGGCGCCCGAGGATGCCTCGCCGTCGAAAATGATTTCGCACCCGTCGCTGGTCACCATTTCGCGGGCGACGCGGGCGGCTTCCTGGGGGGCACCCTTGGAGTCGCGAATGACCATTTCGATCATTCGTCCGTTCAGTCCGCCGGCCGCGTTGAACTTCTCGACTTCCATCATGGCGGCGTTGCGTGACGAAATGCCCAGCATCGCGACCCTGCCGGACAGGATGGTTGGCATACCGATTTTGATGGGTTTGTTCTGTGCGAGCGAAATGCCCGGGATGCTGACCGTTGCCATCCCGGCCATGGCAGCTGCGCCCTTGATCAGTTTGCGGCGGGTGGGTTGCAGGGGCTTGTTGGCGCGGATATTCATGTTGTGTGTCTCCTCACATCGTTTTTGAGGGCGTCTGCCCCCGGAAAAGTGTCCGCTTTCTGGCGGCAGTGATCAGTCAATCAAGTCGTCAATAGGACTTGGGCATACCCAGATCGTGCATCGCAATGTAATTCAATATCATCTCTTCCGATATAGGGGCAAACCGGAACAAGCGGCAATCGCGCCAGAGCCGCTCGACATGATATTCCTTTGAAAACCCCATGCCGCCCATGGTTTGCATGGAGCGTTCGGTGGCGCGGGCGGTGGCTTGCGCCGCGAGCAGCTTGGCGGCATTGGATTCACTGCCGAACGCAAGCCCAGCGTCGAAATTTGCCGCCGCCTTGTAGTTCAGCAGGCGGGCTGCCTCATTTTCAGCGTAGCACTGGGCCAGCGGGAACTGTAGGCCCTGATAGCTTGAAATTGGTTTATCGCCGTAGATTTTGCGGTCGTTGGCGTAATTGACGGCCAGTTTGATCGCCAGTTCGCTTGTTCCGACCAGCCCGGCCGTCGTGACGATACGCTCGGTATTGAGGACATCCAGCAGTTCACGCCAGCCACCGTGCAGCGTGCCGATGAGCTCGTCCGGACGGATTTCCACATCGTCAAAGAACACTGCGCTGGAGGTCAGGGTATTGGTTCCGACCTTGTCGATCGGCGTGTAGGTCAATCCCTTGCGCTCGACGTCAATCATGAACATGGTGAGACCATCACTGCGGGAGCGCGACTCTTCGAGCTTTTTGGTCCGCGCGATGACCAGCATCTTGTCGGCGGCATCGACCGCGGTGATCCAGATTTTGCGCCCGTTCAGAATCCAGCTGTCACCCTGGGCCCGTGCGAAGCTGCGGATTTCGAGCGTATTGGTGCCTGCGTCGGGCTCGGTCAGCGCCATGCAGCACCCCATCTCGCCCGAGATGAGTTTGGGCAGCAGATCGCGCTTCATTTCAGGTGTGCCGAACTTGCTGATCGATACGCCGCCGAAAATCGGGTTCACCATGAACATTTGCCCGATCGTGGAGCCGGCGCCCGCGGCTGCCAGATTCTCGACAATCAGGGCCATTTCCAGCATCCCCAGGCCCGAGCCACCGTACTCCGGCGGCAAGGCGACCCCGCCGAGGCCGGCGTCGCAGATCGCCTGCCAGATTTCGGTCGGGAACTTCTTTTCCGCGTCGATCTTGCGCCAGTAGTCCAGCCCGAACCGCTCGCCGACCTGGCGCGCGGTGGCGGCGATCATCCGCTGTTCTTCCGTGAGTTCAAAGTTCATCGTCTCTATCCTGTCAGGGGTTATTGGGCGCGCCGCCGGCGTACGTCAGCAAAACATTCGATCACGGTGCCGATGCCGGTCGCCGCCGGGTTGTCGGCAAAACGTTCGATGATCGCGAAAGACTCCGGTCCGACGTTCACCTCCGCGCACACGCGCAGAATGAGATCGCGCAATTGCGCCCGGTCATAGTTGTAGTCGGCGACTGACATCTGCAGCGACTCAGTCACCGGGGCAGAGCCGTCGGCGAACGTCGTGTCGATGACGCAACACAGGCGTTGCACACTGGCATCGGCGACCAGTTCAATGCGGCTCACGAGGCTCTGCACGGCCGGGTCGTCAAAAGCCATCATCATCTTCATCGTGGGCGCGCCATACAACAGCGTGTTGGCGATGCAGAACGGGATGCTCATCAGCGTACCCGACACAGAAAAGAATGGCCCCTGGCTATTCATCCCGGCATACCCGGTTTCATAGGGGTTCATCCGCACCGTGATGCGATCGGGTGTACGGCCTTCCAGATGCTTGCGCAGATTGAGCGCGGCATTCACCGGCGATTGGTTGAAGGCGCACACCGGGTAGGGCTTGAAGACGACGCGGTGAATGAACCAGGTCTTGCCGATTTGGGCGGTCAGCGCGTCGGCATCGCAATCCCGTCGCGCATACGCGCGAATGAAGCCGTTGCCGCCTTCGATGGCCCGCGGCGCGGAGACCGATCCCGCGAGTGCCAGCTCGGCCGCCAGCCAGCCGTTGCGCGCTGCCACGCCGAGCTGATAGCGCCATTCGTCGGTGCCGTCCTCGAATGACTGCAGTAATCCGCCGGCGAAAGATGCTGCGTTGCCCAGCGCAGCCGCTGTCTGTGCCTCGTCCAGGCCGAGCGCGATGGCGCCGCTTGCCGCGGCCGCGATGGCGCCGTAAAGCGCCGAGGCGCGCAGGCCGACTGGCGTGGTGTTGGGGGCGTAGTTGATCTCGAACAGACCGCCGGCTTCGTAGCCCGCGATCAGCGCTGTCAGCATCCGGTCGACTGGCATGCGGCCGGTTTCGACCGCAGCAGTGAGTACCGGAATCAGGATGGCACCCAGATGCGCCGCGCCGCAGGCGTCTTCCTGTGCCCGGCCGTGAAACAGTGCGCCATTGGCAAGCGTCGCTCCGAACAGCGAAGTCTTGCGTCCGTCCCACAACATGGTGGCGCCATCAGGCCTCTCGCCGTCGATCGCAAGCGCGGCCGCTGACGCCACTGAGGCGTAGGGCGTGTCGAAACAGGCCAGCCCGATGCCGTACCCGTTGATCAGGCAGACCCTGGCTTTTTCCAGGACTTCGGGCGGGATGGCGCCGGGTGCATTGAGCCCGACAATGAACCTTGCGAGAGACTGGGTAACCGTCATCATGGCACCTTATGAAATGGATCTGCGATTCAGTGAAGCAGCAACTGCGCGGGTCGTTCGAGACAATGAACGATCGCATTGAGAAACTCAAGTCCAGCGACGCCATCCATCACTCGGTGATCCGCGGAAAGCACGAGTCCAAGCTCCTGGCGAAGCACCGGCTGGCCCTTGTCGTCGGGCCGAAAGACGCCCCGGATGCTGCCGACGCCGAGAATCATGGCCTGGCCCGGGTTGATAATCGACGTCATATACGTCACGTTGTGCATGCCGGCGTTTGAGACCGTGATGGCGGGGGTACCCTGATCGGCGGCGGTGATCGCACCGGCGCGCGCGCGCCCGGCGAGATCGGCAAGGCGCGCTGCGAGCTCGCGAATCGTGACACCGCCCACATCCGTGAGCGCCGGCGCCAGCAGCCCGCCCGGGGTGTCGATCGCGATGCCGACATCCACCCGCCGGAACGCCATGATTCCCTGGTCGGACCAGACCCGGTTCAAATTCGGATGCTTGCGCAGCGCGTCGATCACCGCCTTGACGATGAAATGATTCAGCGTCAGGCGTACGCCCAACGCGGCGTCGTTGATCTCCTTGCGCAAGGAAATCAGCGCACTGACGTCTGCTTCAAGCGCCAGATAGAAGTGCGGCGTCTCCTGTTTGCCCTGTGCAAGACGGCGTGCCGCAGTCGCCTGTCGGGCGCTCGGGGCGATCAGGTCGTAGTGGGTGTCAGGTGCTGTCGATGCGGCACGCGCAACCGGCTGAGACTCGGTCGAAAGCGCCGGGGCATTGTGTGCCGTCCGTGCGCTCGCCGTTGCGACGGTTTGGGGGGCGGCCTCCGGAACGTCGCGCGCGACGATGCGGCCGTTCGGCCCCGTGCCCGTGATGCGGTCAAGCGGCACGCCGCGCTCGCGCGCCAGACGTCGCGCGTAGGGCGAGGCAATGATGCGTGTCGACGCGGCTGTCGCCACCGGCACGGCGGGATCAGACGAACCCGTCCTGGCCGATAGGGCCGGTGCTGGCGAAGCAGTTGGGCGTGCTGGCACAGGCGCAGTGCGATTCGTGGTTGCCGCCACCTCCCGGCCAGATCCCGCTGCAGGTGTCGCAGCCGTGTCGGCCGCGTCTTCCCAGTAGCCGATGACGGTGCCGACGGGAACGGTTTCGCCAATTTGCACTGCGATTTCGAGAAGCACGCCGTCGCCGTCGGCCGAAATTTCATTGGCGACCTTGTCGGTCTCAACGACAAACAGACCCTGGCCAGCCTTGAACCGTTGCGAAGCACCCACCATCCAGTCGGCGATGGACCCTTCGGTCATCGTCAGCCCCAGCTTCGGCATAAGCAGCGCACGCTTCACGTCAGATTCCCTTGAAGTCCGGGCTGCGCTTTTGCAGAAACGCCTGACAGCCTTCATGCGCGTCGCGGGCGTCGAGCACCAGGCTGATCATGGCCTGTTCATGCGAAAGCGCAGCACCGAGCGGCATTTCCTGCCCCGACCGAAGATTGCGCTTGAGCAGTTTGAGTACCAGCGGCGATTTTGCGGCGATCTTCGTGGCCGTCGTCATGACTTCCTGCATCAGTTCCCCGGCCGGCACGACGCGGTTGCACAGGCCCAGCGCCACGGCCTCAGTGGCGGTGATCTGATCCCCTGTGAACATCAGTTCCTTGGCACGGCACAGTGGAATCTGGCGGATCAGACGTTGCGAGCCGCCGGCACCCGGAAACAGCCCCAGCGTGATTTCCGGCACGCCCAGTCTGGCCTTGTCAGACACGATCCGGATATCCGTGGCCAGAATGAGCTCGGTTCCGCCGCCGAGCGCCCAGCCGTTGACGGCGGCAATCGTGGGTTTGTCGCAATCTTCGAAACGACGAAACACCCGATGAATGATTTCGGCGAATTCCTGATAGTGGGGCAATCCCTGGCGACTATCCAGATCCGCGATGTCGCCGCCGGCCACGAAGGCGCGTTCGCCGGCGCCTGTGACCACGATGACACGGATCGATGCGTCGCTTTCGAGTTCAGTGAGCGCCGATTCAAGCTCGAGCAGCGTCGGTATGTTCAGCGCATTGAGCGTCTTTGGCCGGTTGATGGTCAGGATGCCGACTGCGTCGCGGCGTTCGATCAGGATAGCGTTGTCTTCGCTCATGGTGGGCTGGCTCCTTGGATTCGGTTCAGGTTGCTCGTGATCTGGCAGATCACTAGGCGATCATTTTTCGGATGGCGGCGCGCAGGCGTTCGTCGCTGACGGCGTACTGTGCTTCAAGAGATCGCGCGAACGGCACTGGCATGAAGGGTGCTCCCACACGCAGAATGGGCGCGTCCAGTTCGTCAAACGCCACGTCTGCCATGCGCGCGGCGATTTCGGCGCCAACGCCGAACGCTTCGACCGCCTCGTGTGCGATGACCAGGCGGTGGGTGCGTGCCACCGAGGCGTGCACGGCGGCCTCGTCCCAGGGTTGCAGGCTGCGCAGATCGATGATCTCGGTCTCGATGCCTTCCGTCGCCAGTGCATTCGCAACCCGGACTGCCGTGTGAACCGTCGATCCATAGGTGACGAGGGTGACATCACGGCCTGGTCGCGCGATCCGCGCGGAGCCGATGTCGACCGTTTGGCCGGGATCGACGTCGCCCTTGATCCCGTACATCCCTTTGTGCTCAATGAAGACCACCGGGTTGGGATCGTTGATCGCGGCGCGCAGCAGCGAATAGACATCTTGCGGGTTGCTCGGGCACACCACCTTGAGACCGGGGATATGGGCGATCCAGGCCTCAAGACATTGCGAATGCTGCGGCCCTGCGTTGAGCCCGCCGCCGTGCGGCGTTCGTAGGACCATCGGCACACTTGCCCGCCCACCGAACATGAAGTGCGCCTTTGCGGCCTGATTCACCAGCGCATCCATGGCCAGCGTGACGAAGTCCATGAACATGATTTCGACAATCGGCTTGAGACCGGTCATGGCCGCGCCCACGGCCATCGATACGATGCTGGCTTCCGAAATCGGGGTGTCGCGCACGCGCGCCGGACCAAAGGCCTCCAGCAGCCCGCGGGTTGCCTTGAACGATCCGCCCGCTTCTGCAACGTCTTCGCCAAACAGGATCACGCTCTGGTCGGCGGTCATCGCGTCGGTGATCGCTGCGTTGACCGCCTGGGTGTATTTCATCTCGGCCATGGATCAGTGCCTCCCCGCACTGGCGTAGACATCGGCGAAGGCATCAGCAAACACAGGTTCCGGGTCCGCCCTTGCTGCGTCGATTGCCTGCGAGACCTCCGCGTCGACCTCGTCGCGCAGCTTGCGGATCGCAGCCGGTTTGACACCCAAAGCCAGCAGGGCGCGTTCGGAGCGCGCGATCGGGTCGTTGGCCTCCATGGCTGCAAGCTCCGCGGCTGGCCGGTACTTTTGCGGGTCACCCTCGTAGTGTCCCCGCACGCGCTGCGTGATGCATTCAAGCACCAGCGGCCCCTTGCCCGCCCGCAGTTGGGCGACACAGTCGCGGGCGGCTTCGGCAACTGCCGCAACATCGTTGCCATCCACGCGCTGGTGCTTGATGCCAAACGCGCCGGCCAGCTTTTCAAGCGACGCGACGAACTGACGGCTGGTCGGTGAAAACTCTGACCAACCGTTGTTTTCACACACCAGCAGCAAGGGCAGACCCCAGAGCGCGGCCATGTTGATGGTCTCATGCAGCACCCCCTCGGCCATCGCGCCATCCCCGAAGAAGGTGACTGCGACGGCGTCGGTCTGACGGACCTGATGCGCCAGCGCACTGCCCAGTGCGATCGGGATGCCGGCGCCGACGATGCCATTGGCACCAATAATGCCCATATTCATGTCGGCCACATGCATCGAGCCGCCACGGCCAGCGCAGGCGCCGCCCGCCCGGCCCATCACTTCCCTGAAAAAATGATCAAGCGAGAGACCGCGCGCCAGCACATGCCCGTGCCCGCGGTGTGTTGTCGCCACCGTGTCCTGATCTCGCAGCGCGGCACAAACGCCCGCGGCAACGGCCTCCTGGCCGATGCTCAGGTGGATGAAGCCGGGAACCTCGCCATCGGCAAAGAGCCGGGTCAGGCTGCTCTCGACGGCCCGAATCGTCAGCAGCATCTTGTGCAGCGACAGCGCTTCAGCGCCTGGGGATCGTTTGCCCACGGAGTGTCTCTTTAAATTTGAAATAGATCGGGACGGGTTCATTTGATGATTGGTGAACCGTGAGTCATCTTAAATATCGCCTACTGACCTGTCAACGCTGGCGCACTCAGGAAAACCCTATGTGTCTTGGTACAGGCGAACTGCAGGCGGCGGAGTCGCGGGCCAGGCGCATTCGAAACGCCAGGCGCCAGTCGGTCAGGCGTAGTTGGAGATTTCCAGCAGGTTCTGATCCGGGTCGCGCAGGTAAATCGAGCGGATCCGACCAATCGCACCTGTACGCTCGACCGGCCCCTCTTCGATGGCGACGCCGGCTGCGTTCAACTCGCGGATCACCTCGTCAACCGGCGTGGCGGCGATAAAGCAGAGATCGCCGGAGCCTGCCGTCGGGCGCAGGGCCTTGGGCTCGAATTCCTTTCCCGTCTGGTGCAGGTTGATTTTCTGGTTGCCAAAGCCAAGCGCCACGCGGCCTTCGCCGAAGCGCAACACCTCAAACCCCAGAATGCCGCTGTAGAAGGCGCAGGTTCGTTCGATATCGGCAACGGTGAGCACGAGATGGTCCAGGCGGTCGATTTTCATGGTGGATTTTCTGGGAATTGCGTTGGGGCTTCAGCATAGCAAAGCCCCGCTTACAATGGGAGCCACCTTGGAACGATGAAATTGGCCACCAGATGATTGCGAAGTCCTACACCCCGATCGCCGGTTGCGGCGCCATCGATTTGCCGGATGCGGCTGAGTACGACCGGCGCTGGTTCGTTGTTGATGAACAGGGCGACTGGGTTCCAGTGGCCAGATGCCCCGCGCTCGCCGCGGTGACCACGGCGATTCGCATGGGCAGTCTGGTTCTGCGCGCCCCGGGGATGCTGCGCCTGGATATCCCGATGGACGTCATCGAGGACGACGACAGCGTGCGCCGCACCGCCCGGGTCGGTGATCAGGTGGTCGATGTGGTCGATGAGGGGGATGTCGCCGCAACCTGGTTTTGCAATGCGGCTGGCATGCCCTGCAGGCTCGTGAAGGTGCACCCCGAGGCCGCGCCGGTTAACTGGCCGAGTTGAAGCAGGATTTTCACGCCTGAGTGCGGTGCGCAACGCGTTGTGCGCGTTTCGCGCGCCGCGCGAGGCCGCTCAGGCTGTGGCCTTGCCCGTGATCAGACGATATTTGACCATCAGCGCATCCTGGCCTTCGACCCACTGCGGGTTGACCTCAATACATTCAACCGGGCAAACCACCTTGCACTGAGGCTCATCGTGGTGTCCGACGCATTCAGTGCAGGATTCGGGATCGATCACATAGATCGATTCACCCATCGAAATCGCATCGTTCGGACATTGCGGTTCGCAAACGTCGCAATTGATGCATTCATCGGTAATGCGCAGTGCCATGATGGAAATGGTTCCTGTGGGACGGACTCAGGATTTTTCCCAAGTCTGTTCGCGGCGCTCTTTGGCCTTGGCCTGCAGCCACCGGTCAACCGACGGGAACACAAACTTGCTCACGTCACCTCCGAGTTGCGCGATTTCGCGCACGATGGTTCCGGAGATGAACTGGTATTGCTCCGAGGGGGTCATGAACAGCGTTTCGACATCGGGCAGCAGGTGGCGGTTCATGCCCGCCATCTGGAACTCGTATTCGAAGTCGGAGACGGCCCGCAATCCGCGGACAATGACGCGGCCGTCCTGTTCCCGCACAAAGTCTTTCAGCAGTCCTGCGAAACTACAGACGCTGACGTTGGGGTAGTGTCCCAGGACTTCGCGCGCGATTTCGACGCGCTCCTCGACGGAGAAGAAGGGCTTTTTGGCGCGACTGTGCGCGACGCCGACGACCACCCGGTCAAACAGGCTGGCGGCGCGGCGTACCAGATCCTCGTGGCCACGGGTGAGAGGATCGAACGTTCCGGGATAGACGGCAGTGATCATTTTTGCATCGCAGCAATTTGAACGAGGTAATAGTGTACGTTGCCTGCGCGATCTTGTCGCAGCAAGTTGAATCCGGCAGGAATCTGGACTTCGGTCCCGGACTCGATATAGACGAGTCCTTCGGGCTGCAACAGATCGGGCAGAAGCGGCCACAAGCGCGCAAGCCAGTCGCTGTCAAACGGAGGATCCAGAAAAATCAGGTTGAATCGGGCGGCCTCCAGGCGGCCGAGGGTCACGCTTGCATCGCAGGCCTGGATGCGAACTGCCCGGGCGTCCAGTTTGTCGCGCAGGGCGCGTAACGCAGCCACGGCCCGCGGATCGCGCTCAACCATCTGAACGTGGGCAACCCCGCGCGACGCAGCCTCGAAGCCAAGCGCTCCGCTGCCCGCAAACAGATCGAGCACTTGTTTGTCCGCAAACGAATCAGACCAAAAATATTTTAGCCAGTTGAACAGCGTTTCCCGCACGCGGTCGGGCGTTGGACGCAAGCCCGGCACCTCCGGCACCGGGATGGGCGTGCGACGATATGTACCGCCGATGATGCGAATATACTTCTTCACCATGTTCAGCTTCTTCAAGAAAAAAACACCCCCCGCGGCACCCGCGGTGGCGCCCGCCGATGTGGCGAGCCAGCCCGGCGCTGATGCTCCCAGTGCCTCCCCGCAAGCCGGGTCGCAACCTGAAGTGCTGGCGACTCCACAAGGCGCAACGCCTGCTGTCGCGACCGATTCCGCCCGCCAATACAGCGGAGTCGGCGCTGAGTCCGCCGCTGCGGATCGCGTCGCCGATCTGCCGGAGTCTGCCGCCAGCGAGGTCGGTGCGAGCCCAACCCCGCCACCGACCGCGGCCCGCGTCTCCTGGCTCACCCGGCTTCGGAAGGGGCTTTCCCGCACTGGTCAGAGCATCGGCAGTCTCTTTGTCGGTGTCAAGGTCGACGAGGCTCTGTTTGACGAGCTTGAAACCGCGCTCATTATGGCCGATGCGGGCGTCGAAGCCACGGAGAAACTGCTCACTGCCTTGCGCGCGCGGGTTCGCAAGGAACGCATTGAGGATTCCGAAGGCGTCAGGCAAGCCTTGCGCGTGCTTTTGACGGAGCACCTGAAAGTGCTCGAGAAGCCGTTTGAGGTGGGTCGTGTCAAGCCGCTCGTCGTCATGATTGCAGGCGTCAACGGTGCTGGCAAAACGACATCAATCGGCAAGTTGGCTTATTCGCTGCAGCGTCAGGGCGCCAAGGTGCTGCTGGCCGCGGGCGATACCTTCCGTGCCGCAGCGCGCCAGCAGTTGATGGAGTGGGGCGCGCGCAATAACGTGACGGTCATTGCACAGGAAGGCGCGGATCCCGCTGCGGTCGCGTTTGACTCCGTGCATGCGGGAAAGGCGCGTGGCATTGATGTCGTGATGGTTGACACGGCAGGACGCTTGCCCACGCAATTGAACCTGATGGACGAGCTGAAAAAAATTCGTCGCGTCATCGCCAAGGCAGACGCCAGCGCCCCCCACGAGGTGCTGCTGGTGGTTGACGGCAATACGGGTCAGAATGTGTTGTCGCAGATCCGGGCATTTGACGCCGCGATCGGGTTGACGGGTTTGATTGTCACCAAGCTCGACGGCACCGCCAAGGGCGGTACGCTGGCTGCGGTTGCTGCGGGTAGTCAGGGAGTGCGACCGGTTCCGGTGTACTGGATCGGCGTCGGTGAACGGCTTGAGGATCTGCAACCTTTTGTGGCGCAGGATTTCGCTGCGGCGCTGGTTGGTCAGTAACTAGCGTCAAACACTACGCTAGCGGTGAACTCTGCACTAGCGCCAGAAGCGCTTTGCACGCGAGAGCTCGCGGAAAGCCTCGGCCGCCTCTTGCGCGAGCGTTTCCAGCCGTGACCGGATCCAGCCGCAAGCGAACCAGGCCGAAGGTTGCGCGTCACGCATCTGCTCAAAGCGGGCAAAGCCGACAACCAGATCGTTCATGTCGCCAAGAATATCCTGCACCACCGCAAGCTTCTTGCGGTAGGGCTTGAGGCGTGAAGATGGCAGCAGGGCTTCGGAAAACTGCAGGCCATAGCGCAAACGCTTGACGCGTTTGCGCAGGTCGTGACGGGTTTCCTCATCAAGCTCGGCAAAGCGCAAGCCTTCGCGCAGAATCCGCCGATGCCAGCGGCGCAGGCGATTGCGCAACTCTGCGCGCAGTGCGGCGGGCACGGGTGGCAACTCCTGGCTTGCCGGCTCGCCGGGTTCCGTGCCGGACAAAGCACCCGCCTTGGTCTGGACGGGCGCTGCGATGATGAGTGGGTGGTGCGCGGCAGTGTGCTCGGCGTCGAGCGCCCAGGCCATCACGTCGAGTATCCAGCCCTGAAATTCACGTCCGGCGGCCACCGATGCGCCGTCATCGCCTTCGCTCGAGGTATTGCCCAAATCGATGGGGGGAAGGCCGGCCTTGGTCAGCACGGGGAGCAATGCTTCGCGCAACACATCGTCATCGCGGGCTCCGCCGAGCATGGAAAAATATCGCCGGATCTCCTGACGCAGATTTTCGGGTGGCAACTCCGTGATGCCGTCAAACAACGCCCAGGCGGATCGCAGCCTGCGCACGCCCACACGCAATTGGTGAATGTGCTCGGAGGTTGCCGCGCGGCAGACCCCGGCGGTGTCAATCTCTGCAAGCACGGCGCTGTTGCGCACGATCTGCTCGAGGCATTCGAAGGTGACTGCTCTGAGTGCCTGCGCGGCGCTCATTTCTGCGTTCAGGGCAACCGGCGCAGCGCCACTTGGCGCCCAGAAGTCCGCAACGAGCGCCGACCGCGCCGCAAGAGCGGCTTCGGCGTCCCCTGCGATGGCGGTCAGTCGTTGATCGAGTTGTGCCAGCTGATCTCCACGCTCGGATTTACTGCGGGCGTCCACCACCAGGCCGTGGGCCTTTTGCCAGCGACGTCCAAGCGAAAACACGGCGGCAAGGCGACCGCTGATCAGTTCGAATTCAATTTCCGAAATCGGCAATTCAAGCGCGCCGGCGCGCAGGCGCCCGGTGTCGTAGGCGATCTCGACGGTGCCATGGCGTGTGCGCACCAGGCGAAGGACACGCTGCACATCGGTTTCGTAGCAGATACCCAGGGGTTCCCTGAGCGCTGCCAGAATGGCCTCGGCCGGCGTACCGACGTAGGCACCAAGATCAAGGGATCGGTTCGGGCGGGCGTTATTGAGTTCGATCCTCGCCAGGGCGTGTTCGCCCGGCATTTTCAGCGTCTGTACCCACTTGCGGCCTTCCAGGCGAAGGCGCAGCGCCACGCCGGCCTGCGCCAGTTCGCGCGATGGCGTGTCAAAGTAACTGGCGCGCAGGCGAACCCGCGCGACTGGCCGGAGTGCAAGTTCACGCATGACTCCGGGGCGGGCGCCGCGGGGGACATGCAGCTTTAGTTCTTGTTCGGCCATTTTAAGAATCCGCGCACTTTGGGGACCAATTTTAACGGACAACGGATTGTCAATTGTGACAAGTCACAATTGAGGCATCATTCGCCGGCGATTCCGGCGGTTCAGTCCCTGCGTGCCGAGAGCACGTGATCGGTCATTTCGACAAAGCCCGCGCCGCCCGGCGAGGGCGTCACGAAGCCTGGTGTCGCGGTCATCCGGTGCAATTGCGACTTGACGTTGGCCACGCCGACCGAAAGCGGGAAAAATCCGAACATCGGTGCGTCGTTGGGCGAATCACCAATAAACAGGATTTCATCCAGATGGTCTTCGAGCCGCATGTCGAATTCGCGCGCGAACAGGGTGCGTGTCATGGAAAGCTTGTCATAGTCGCCGAACCAGCCATTGACGTGGATGGAACTGACCTTGGCATGGGCGCCGGCGGCCTCGAACAGAGCGACGATTTGTCTCACGTCGGCCTCGGGAAGTGGTTCGACATCTTCGCAAAAGTCGATGGCCAGATCCGCCTGGCGGTATGCCTGATCGCTCGCCAGCGCGCAACCGGGAACCGCCTGCAAAATCGATCCAGCCAGCGCATCAAGCCGCTTGCGGCTGCTGGCGAGGTGATCCGGGCTGGCCCAGTAGTGTCCCAGCATCTTGTGTGCCAGATGGTCGTAGCGATAGTAGAAAGCCCCGTTTTCGCCAACGACACCGTAGACGGGCCACATGCGGGCAATGTGGTCGCACCACCCCGCGGGGCGGCCGGTAATCGGGATGACGGTGATGCCCGCAGCCGTCAATCGCTCGAGCGCGAGGTAGGCCGCCGCCGTCAGGCGTCCTTCGGTGGTGATGGTGTCGTCGATATCCGACAGCACAAAGCGGATCTTTGCGGCGACGGGCGGAGCGAGGCTGTCGAGTGTGCGCATGGGGCAGGTGGGGCTGTTCTGACAACGATTCTATAATACGCGTTTACCCGCGCCTCACTGTGAACCCAATGTCAGCAAAACCTTCCCATCCGCCGGTCCCGGCTTCCGCTATTTCGCCTGTCGCCGACATCCTCTCCGAATTGCGCGCTGGCCGCATGGTGATTCTGGTCGACGAAGAGGATCGCGAAAACGAAGGCGATCTCCTCATGGCAGCGGAATTCGTGACGCCCGAGGCCATCAACTTCATGGTGACCCATGCGCGCGGACTGGTGTGTCTCACCCTGACAGAAGACCGCTGCCAGCAGCTCGAACTGCCGATGATGTCCAACCGTAACGGTACCCAGTACGGCACCAATTTCACGGTGTCCGTTGAGGCCGCCGAAGGGGTCGACACCGGGATCTCGGTGGCTGATCGAGCCAGGACGATTCAAGTCGCAGTTGCGCGCGACGCCAAGCCCGCTGATCTGGTCCAGCCAGGCCACGTCTTCCCGCTGCGCGCTGTGCCTGGCGGCGTGCTGGTGCGCGCCGGCCACACTGAAGCCGGCTGCGATCTGACCGCCATGGCAGGGCTGACCCCGGCGGCGGTGATCTGTGAAATTCTCAAGCCCGACGGCACGATGGCCCGTTTGCCCGACCTGATCGAATACAGCCGCGAACACGGCATCAAGATCGGCACGATCGCCGACCTCATCCAGTACCGCAGCGAGCATGAGTCGGTCGTCGAACGCATCGGTACGCGTGAGCTCGAAACCCCCTGGGGCGTCTTCAAGGTCGTCGCCTATCGCGATACGGTCGCCGGCTATCCGCATCTGGCGCTGGTTTCGGGCGAACCCGAGCCGTCGCGCGAAACGCTGGTCCGTGTTCATGAACCCGCCACGATTCTGGACATCCTGGATGTCAGTGGCGAGGGACACAGCTGGGGCGTGGGGCGATCGCTGCAGGCCATCAAGGCGGCTCCTGCCGGCGTTATGGTCATGCTCAACTGCCAGGCGTCGACCGATCCGCTGTTGGCCAGGATTGCCAGTTGGTCTGTCCCGCCGGGCACCAAACCCCAGCGCACCGGTTCGCGAGTCGATCTGCGCACCTACGGAATCGGTGCGCAAATACTGCGCGATCTGAACGTGGGCCAGATGCGCCTGCTTTCGCGGCCGCTCAAGATGCCGAGCATCATGCCCGGCTTCGGACTGGATATTACCGGTTACGATGTCGAACCTACCACCCGCAACACCTAGGATGACCACCATGAGCCCATATACGCTAACACCAGACATGAACGGCGAAGGGCTGCATATCGGCATCGTCCGCGCCCGCTTCAACGAGGACATCGGGCTGATCGAGCTTGATGCCTGTCTGCAGGAACTTGCCGAACTCGGTGTAGACGAGCGCGACATCATGGTCGTGACCGTTCCGGGGGCCCTGGAACTGGGCGTCACGCTGGCCAAGATGGCCGAAACCTTCGAGTTCGACGCTTTGATCGCTCTGGGCGCAGTGATCCGTGGCGAAACCTACCATTTTGAGGTTGTCAGCAACGAAAGCGCTGCGGCGATGTCGCGCGTGTCCCTCGAAACCGGTATTCCTGTCGCCAACGGTGTGCTCACCACCGAAACCGATGAGCAGGCCGAGGCGCGTGCTGCCGACAAGGGTCGCGACTGCGCCCAGTGTGCAGTTGAAATGGCCAACCTGGTCGCCGCGCTCGAACCCGAGCCCGACGACGAGGATGACGAAGCGGACGCAGCCGATGAACGCTAATACGGCATCCGGTGCGCCCCCGGCGCGCAGCGCCCGCCGTCGGGCCCGTGAGCTTGCCTTGCAAGGCGTTTATGCCTGGCTGCTGCGCGGTGGCGTCGGCACGGATGACGCCGGCGAGATCGAAGCGCATCTGCGCGACGAAGAAGAGGAGTTCGGCCAAGCCGACGCGGCATGGTTCCAGACGCTTCTTCACGGCGTCATGCGGGAAGCACCAGCGCTGCGCGAAAAATTCATGCCGTACGTCGATCGTCCTTTGGCGGAGCTTTCCCCCATCGAGCACGGTATCCTGCTGATCGGCAGCTTCGAACTCGTGCACCATGTCGAGGTACCCTATCGGGTCGCCATCAACGAGGCGGTCGAGCTTGCCAAGTCCTTTGGCGGCACTGACGGGTTCAAATTCGTCAATGGCGTCCTCGACCGGCTGGCCGCCGAGGCCCGGTCCACTGAAGTGCGAGCGGGCGCGGCGCGCCGTTAGCGCCACGCGGTCCCGGGCATCCCTTTTAGTTGCGCGCATGGCCGACCTGACCGAATTCGAGCTGATTGCGCGGGCGTTCATGCGCCCCGTCCCCACGGGCATGACCGGTGGAGGTGATGACTGTGCCCTTTTTGCCGTACCCCCCGGCATGCAGCTTGCAACCAGCACCGATCTGTTACTGGAGGGGCGTCATTTTTTCTCTGACGTCGATGCGCAAGCGCTCGGCCACAAAACGCTTGCGGTCAATCTGTCCGACCTTGCAGCCATGGGCGCCAGGCCGCTCGCCTGTCTGCTCGGCCTTGGATTACCTCGCATCGATATGCCGTGGGTGGATCGTTTCGCCGAAGGGTTCTACGCACTGGCGGATCGTCACGCTTGTCCCTTGGTTGGCGGCGATACCACGCGCAGTCTTCACGACATTACCCTGAGCGTCACCGTATTTGGCATCGTCGATCCAGCTAAGGTTCTGCGTCGCGATGCGGCCCGGGCGGGCGACGATATCTGGGTTTCCGGACAACTCGGCGCGGCCGACGTGGCCTGCCGCATGCTGGCGGGCACGCTCGCCATGGACGCTGAGGTGCTTGCTCAAACCCGCGTGGCCCTTGAGCGACCTGAGCCCCGCATTGCACTGGGTCTGGCGCTCGCCGGGCTTGCGCACGCGGCGATCGATGTGTCGGATGGTCTGCTTCAGGATCTCGGTCATGTTCTGAAGGCCAGCGGTGTCGGCGCGCAGATCGACGAGGCCTTGCTGCCGCTGCATCCTGCCCTGGCAGGGTTGTCTGAAGAAGTTGTACGCCAGGCCGCGCTGGCGGGGGGCGACCTTTACGAACTGTGCTTCACTGCAGATCCCGCGGACGCCATCGCAGTCACACAGGCGGCGCGCGCGGCGGGTGCGCTGGTCACGCGCATCGGCCGTATCGCGGCCGATCCTGGTCTGCGGGTCTTTGATCGTTCAGGCGCACCGCTGCGTGCTCCTCCAGTTGGTTTCGATCACTTCAGGTAGCCCCATGTCCAGCCAGCCACCGAACGACTCCAGCGTGCCCGTCTCCAGTCGCCACCGTACGACCTGGCCGAAAGCTTCCTGGGTGTTCGCCGACGGCGGGCGTCTGCTGATGTTCGGCATGGGCAGCGGCATACTGCGCCCGGGGTCCGGCACCTGGGGCACCCTGATGGGCTGGTTGATCTGGGCGGCCGTGGCGTCCTCCGTCAGTGATCGCGACATCGCGCTCTTCCTCGCGTTTGCGTTTGTCTACGGTTGCTGGGCGGCGGGCCGCGTCAGCAGCCAGTTGGGTGTCGAGGATCACGTCGGCATCGTCTGGGACGAGATGGTAGCCTTCTGGCTGGTTCTGTGGCTGGTCCCTGATACGCTTGCATCCCAGACGCTCGCCTTTGTCCTGTTCCGGCTCTTCGACACCACCAAGCCCCCGCCGATTCGCCAGGTCGATGCGCGACTCAAGAGCGGCACGGGGATCATGGTCGATGATATTCTGGCCGCCGGCTACACCTTGCTGGTCATGGCCGTACTGATTCGGCTGGGCGTCCCGATTTGACGCTTTCCGCCGTTAAGATCTTTCTGCCGTTTAACTCTTTCTGCTGTTAAATCTTTCTGCCGTTAAATCTTTCTGCGATTCAGCTCTTTCAGCGTTTTAACTTTTTCTGCCTTCACCTGACCTCAGCGTATGCCTTCCACCATCGAAACCCTTGCCGGGCGCCTGGGCGAACTGCTCTTGCGCCAATCGGGCTGGCTTGCCACGGCTGAGTCCTGCACCGGTGGCCTGCTGGCAGGCGCAATGACCGCAGTCGCGGGCTCCAGCGGGTGGTACGACCGCGGCTGGATCACCTACAGCAACGACGCCAAGGTGCGTGAGCTTGGCGTTGTCAGCCAGACCATCGACCATTTTGGTGCGGTCAGCGAGGAGGTCGCGCGCCAGATGGCCGCCGGTGTGTTGGCCGAGGCGCCCCGCGCGACGCTGGCCCTGACCACCACGGGCATCGCTGGCCCCGGTGGTGGCACCGAGGCCAAACCTGTCGGTCTGGTGTGGTTCGGATTTGCGCGGCGGGTGGACGATGAACTGGTCGTTTGTGCTGCGTCGCGCGTATTTCCCGGGGATCGCCACGCGGTGCGCATGGCCGCGGTGTCATTTGCCCTGGAGTCGGCGATCGCCCTGCTCAGCGATGGGCGTTGATGGCATCCCGCGTTTGACGCGCCGCCTGTGCTGCGGATTCCGTCCAGTGGCCCGGGCCGGCTGCGTAAAGGATCGCCCGGGACGAATTAATCATCATTCCGGTGCCTTGCGCGTTGCAGCCCGCAGCGCAGGTGGCCGCGATGTCGCCGCCCTGGGCGCCGATGCCGGGTACCAGAAGCGGTACTGAATCCCCCACAGCCTTGCGCACGGCAGCCAGCTCATTGGGGAAAGTCGCGCCGACCACCAGGCCGCACTGCCCGTTGGTGTTCCATTTGTTCGCCACAAGATCGGCCACCCGCAGATAAAGCGGTACGCCATCAGTGATCAGAAACTGGAGATCCGAGCCTCCCGGGTTTGAGGTCCTGCACAGCACGATCACACCGCGATCGCCCCATTGCAGGTAAGGTTCGACCGAGTCGGCACCGAGATAGGGGCTGACCGTCACCGCATCGGCACCGTAACGGCCGAATACCTCCTGGGCGTACTGCGTTGCCGTCGCACCGATATCGCCGCGCTTGGCGTCCAGCACAATTGGCAGGGCAGGGTAGTTTTCCCGCATGTAGGCGCACAGGTCTTCGAGCTGGTGCTCGGCCCTTGCCGCGGCAAAGTAAGCAATCTGTGGCTTGAAGCCGCACACATAGGGCGCTGTCGCGTCGACAATCCGGCGGCAGAACTCGAATATCGCGTCCGGGTGATCCTTGATTTCATCGGGCAGCCGGGTGACGTCCGGATCGAGGCCCACCATCAAAAGCGATTGTGACTGATCCCAGGCGGCAGAGAGTTTTTTTGTGAAGGACATGGTGTGCTGAAATCAGGATCAGAGGATCAGAGGATCAGAGGAACGGATGAAGGCGATTTACGAGCAAAATCAACCACACAAGGAGCGAAACGACCAGGGTCAGCATGACTGCCGCACTGCCCAGATCCTTCGCCCGGCCAATCAGGGGATTTGCGTCGAGCGATACGGCGTCAGCCAGAGCCTCCACGGCGGAGTTCAGCAACTCGATGATCAGCACCAGAAACAGTGACGCAATAAGCAGCGCGATCTGCGCTGCCGTCTGGCCTACCCAGAAGGCGCAGGGAAACAGAACCACTGCGAGCATGAGTTCCTGACGGAACGCGGCTTCGTATTGAATCGCAGCCCGGAAGCCTTGTATCGAATAGCGCATCGCGTTACCGATGCGCTCAAATCCGCCTTTGCTCTTGAATGAAGAAGGATGCTGGGACACGTTGGAAAACTTCGGCTATAAATGTTGACGCTCAGCGCCGGTGCGGCGCCTATTTAACCTTGGAAGATAGCACACCATGCCGATACTCAACGTTCAGATTTCGCAGGGCAGCAGCGCGCTGCAGAAGACTGCGCTATTGCAGAAGATGACCCAGGCGGTTGTCGACAGCGTGGGCGCGCCGCTGGCGTCAATTCGCATCGTCCTGCAGGAAGTCCCGCCCGAGCACGTTATTGTGGCCGGCGAAGTCGGCAAGGAAATGGCCCTGGTGACGGCTAACCTGATTGAGGGGCGCACCGATGCGCTGAAAGCGGCTCTGATCGCTGCGCTCGCAAATGCGATCGAGCAGGCCACAGGCATTTCGACGCAGAACGTGCGCGTCGTGTTGTATGACATTCCCAAGACAGACCTTGGCGTTGCCGGGGGCAGGACGGCCCTGGCTGCAGGCCGCTGAGCCGGCAGGCGTCTCCCGTGGCGGCGGAGGCCTCGCAACCCGAAGACCGGGAGCGCCTGTGGCCGACAGCGCCGCAGATCGATATCCTCAACAATATCGTGGGTGGCCCGAGACCAGGGGGCGCTCTTTCAGGCAGAACGCGTGGCTTACGGGAATTTTTGAGTAGTATCCATAATGTCCGCAATAAAAATACAGGGGAAAAAATGACATCGATTCTGCACTATGAGCAGGATGAACTGGGCGTCGTGACGCTGACACTGAATCATCCCGAGACGCGTAATGCCCTCACCGGTACCGGTCTGGCGGAGGCACTGCTTGATGCCTGCCAGCGTATCGAAACCGATCCGGTAGTGCGTGCCGTCATTATCACTTCCAGCGGCAGCATTTTTTCCTCCGGCGGCAAGATCGACGAAATGCAGCGCCAGATCGGCTCCGATTATTCCAGCGCTGACTTGCGCCAGGAGTATCGCCACGGCATCCAGCGCCTGCCGCTTGCCATCCACGGACTTGAGGTGCCAACGATCGCCGCCGTGACGGGCCCGGCGATCGGCGCCGGCTGCGACCTGGCGTGTATGTGCGATATGCGGGTCGCCTCTGATCAGGCGTCGTTCGCGGAGAGTTTCGTGCGCATCGGCATTGTTCCGGGTGATGGCGGCGCGTGGTTCCTGCCTCGCCTGATCGGCATGGCCCGTGCGGCTGAAATGTCGTTTACCGGCGAGCCCGTGGATGCCGCGACCGCGCTGGAATGGGGACTTG
>JADZBO010000215.1 GCA_020851995.1 Burkholderiaceae bacterium | reverse complement strand
GAGTCCGACCTGCAATTGTTGCTGCTACCGCGCGATCCGGATGATGCGCGCAGCGTCTTTCTCGAAATCCGCGCCGGAACGGGTGGTGACGAAAGTGCACTGTTCTCTGGCGACCTGCTGCGCATGTACTCGCGCTTCGCCGAGCAGCAGCGCTGGCGGGTCGAACTGATCTCGGAAAGCCCCTCAGAGCTTGGCGGCTATAAGGAGGTCATTGTGAGGCTGGATGGCGACGGTGCTTATGGCCGCCTCAAATTCGAATCCGGCGCGCACCGGGTGCAGCGTGTGCCCGCGACCGAGGCGCAGGGGCGCATCCATACCTCGGCCTGCACCGTGGCTGTGCTCCCCGAGGCCGACGCCGCCACCGATATCGTGATCAATCCGGCCGAGTTGCGGATCGATACGTTCCGGGCCAGCGGCGCAGGCGGACAGCACATCAACAAGACCGACTCCGCCGTGCGCATTACTCACTTGCCGACTGGTCTGGTGGTCGAGTGCCAGGACGATCGCTCCCAGCATCGCAACAAGGACAAGGCAATGCAGGTGCTCGCCGCGCGGCTCAAGGACAAGGTCCAGAGGGAGCGTCAGGACAAGGAGGCCGCGGAGCGAAAGAGCCTTGTCGGTTCGGGTGACCGCTCCGAGCGCATCCGCACCTACAACTTTCCCCAGGGCCGGGTGACCGATCATCGGATCAACCTGACGCTCTACAAGCTGGGCGCGATCATGGACGGAGATTTGTCAGAGCTGACCAGCGCACTGATTTCCGAGCATCAGGCCGAGCAGCTTGCCGCCCTGGGCGACGAGGCCTGAAAATGCGATCGGCCGACGAGTTGGCCCGAATGAGCGGCTTGTCGCGCCTTGAAGCGCGTATGTTGCTTGCGTATACGCTTGGACGACCGGCAGCATGGCTGCTCGCGCATGGCGACGAGCCCGTCTCCCCCGAACTGGCGGACGCGTTCCTGTCGCTGGCGGCACGTCGCCGGCAGGGCGAACCGATGGCATACCTCGTGGGTGAGCGTGAGTTCATGGGTCATGCTTTCGTCGTGACGCCCGCCGTGCTGATCCCCCGCCCGGAAACCGAACTGCTGGTCGAGGCGGCAATGCAGTCGCTCACCAATGTGAAGAGTCCGTCGATCCTCGATCTTGGCACGGGTAGCGGCGCGATCGCGATCTCGCTGGCGCTCGCCTTGCCTGACGCACGGGTGACCGCCACGGACATCAGCGCCGATGCGCTCGCCATCGCGCAGAGCAATGCGCAGCGGCTGGGCGCGCGGATCCAGTGGTGGCAGGGCAGTTGGTACACCGCTTTGCCGGCGGAAGGGCGGTTTGACCTGATCGTGTCAAACCCGCCCTACGTAAGGTCGGGCGATCCGCACCTGGCGCAGGGAGACCTCCGGTTCGAGCCTGTCAGCGCGCTCACGGACGGCGACGATGGCCTTTCGGCGTTGCGTCAGATTGTGTCGGGTGCCGCCACCCACCTCAATCCCGGTGGCGGCATATGGATGGAACACGGCTTCGATCAGGCGAACCCGGTGCGGGTCATGCTGACAGACGCTGGCTATAACCATGTGAGAACCATGGTTGATTTGGCGGGACTTGACCGCATCACTGGCGGTACGCTGTCCTTATAATGATGCGAATTGCAACGGTCGGAGCCTACGCTTCGGCTCCTGAATCCAGTGGTTTGAATCCAAACCCAATACCAGAGTAGAGATTTCCATGAGCGACGTTCAGACATTTATCCGGGAAACAGTGACCGCCAATCCGGTGGTGCTTTTCATGAAGGGCACGGCCCAGTTTCCTCAGTGCGGATTTTCCGGCCGCGCGATTCAGGTCCTCAAGGACGCTGGCGTGACCAAGCTGGTGACGGTCAACGTTCTGGAAGACGAAGAAGTTCGTCAGGGCATCAAGGATTTTTCGCAGTGGCCGACCGTGCCCCAGCTCTACGTGAAGGGCGAATTCATCGGTGGCGCTGACATCATGACCGAAATGTCCCAAAGCGGCGAACTCAAAACGCTGCTGACCGAGGCAGGCGCCGCAGACTGACGCGGTTGCGGCGGTTAGTCGCCGTTGCCGGCGTTGTTCCGGCCCGGCGGCACGAACGTCATGGGATCGAATCCTTGTGAATCGGTCGCAGGCTGATCGATCGCTGGCGGATCGAACGCCGTGTCGCCATCCGGGTTGACACGGCCGTCGGGCTTCAATCCCACGAAGTCAAAAAGATTCCGATCCATCAGGTGCGAGGGCACGATATGCCCCAAGGCCCTGAACACGTTCCACGCACGCCCGGGGTAGCGCTTGTCCCAGTCCGCCAGCATGCGCCCGACTTCCTTGCGCTTGAGGTTTTCCTGCGAACCGCACAGATCGCAGGGAATGATCGGAAACTGCCGCCACCGGGCATACTCGGCGAGATCCGACTCGATGATGTATGCCAGCGGCCGGATGATCGTGTGCTTGCCGTCATCGGACACGAGCTTTGGCGGCATGGCCTTCATGCGTGCGCCGTAGAACATGTTCAGGAAGAATGTGCCCAGGATGTCGTCGCGATGATGGCCAAGCGCGATCTTGGTCGCACCAAGTTCGGTGGCCACGCGATACAGCGCCCCACGGCGCAGGCGCGAGCAGAGCGAGCACGTTGTCTTGCCTTCGGGGATCAGTCGTTTGACGACGGAATAGGTGTCCTGCGTTTCGATGTGAAACGGAACCCCCAGGTTGCGGAGATACCCCGGCAGCACATCAGCCGGAAACCCCGGCTGCTTCTGATCCAGATTGACCGCAATGATTTCGAAATCCAGTGGCGCGCGCTCGCGCAACTGCATCAGAATATCGAGCATGCCATACGAGTCCTTGCCACCCGACAGGCAGACCATCACGCGGTCTCCCGCCTCGATCATGCGATAGTCGCAGATTGCGCGACCAGCCTCGCGGGTCAGGCGTTTGGCCAGTTTGTTGCGTTCGAGTCGTTGCCGTTCATCGGTGCTTCGGGTGCTTCGGGTCAATGCAACCTGAACCAGACCAGAGACAGAATCATTCTTTTCCATGGACCCTGCCACGCTAATACCCCGCATCCAGCAGATAGCGGGTGACCGTTTGCCGGTCGCCCGTCATGATGATGCGCGAAGCTTTTTCAGTGCGCTGGTGGGCGTACATCGGGTCGTAGTATTCGGTGAGCAGTGGCCGAATCCATTCCCGGTGCAGATCGAGGCCCCTGCCTTCGCGCTGCGCGGCAAGCGCGGCACGCATGTGTGCGTTGAGGCGATCATGGCGCTCGCCGCCCAGCCGTTTGCGCACGTTGTGCAGGCTTTCCAGCAGTCGGTGTGCAAATTCGCCAAATCCTTCGTCCGAACCACGCAAGGTGGCAAACTGCTGACCAAGATTCTCAACGTAGTCACGCAAGATACATTCAACGCGGGATTCCAGCGGCTCTTCGATCCAGACGACCGGGCTGGTCAGCATTTTTTCCTGCAGTGAATTGGGGAGGGCGCAGCGTCCGATGTGGCGCGATTCGTCCTCCAGGGCGATGTCGGGCACGCCTCGCTCATTCAGGCGCAGCAACGCGATGGACAGACGGTTGTCAAAGTCGATCTGCGTTGGCTGTTCAGTTGCGTGTTTGCCAAAACTGGATCCGCGATGATGCGCGAACGCTTCGAGATCGATCGCGTGCTGCAGGCTGGCAATGATGTCGGTTTTGCCACTGCCCGTGAAGCCCGCGATCAGCAGGAACCGTGATTGCGCGATCGTGCGCTCAAGTGTGTCCAGCAAAAAGCTGCGCATCGCTTTGTAGCCGCCGATCACGCGGGGGTAAACGATGCCGGCTTCGGCGAGCCATTGCTGCGATATTTGCGAACGTAATCCGCCCCGAAAGCAATACAGGTAGCCGTCAGGGTGCGCACGGGCGAATTCCGCCCAGCGCGCGACGCGCTCCTCTTTCACGGCGCCCTGCACCAACTGATGACCTAGCCGGATGGCTGATTCCTGGCCCGCGCGTTTGTACTGAAGACCGACGAGGTGGCGCTCCTCATCGGTCATCAGCGGTAGATTGACCGCACCGGGAAAAGAGCCCTGAGCAAACTCGGTGGGCGCACGCACGTCGAGCAGCGGGGCTTTGCCCAGAAGGATGGCGTGGTAATCCTGACAGTCGGCGTTCATTGCGCGCGCTCGGCCGGCATGTCCTCAAGCACGCAGTCGGATTCCGACGGCGCGGCAAGTGTGACTTTGAATTCTCGTAGCTCGTCGCGCCGGAAAACGTGAATCTGCACGATCTCTCCTGGCCGGTGGCGATCGAGAAGGGCGTCGAGCGTGGCAGGTGTTCGGCCCACGCGAATGCCGTCGACCGCCACCAGAACGTCGTGCGCGGAGAGCCCGCCGCGATGCGCCGCGCCGTCATGCGTGACGCTGGCCAGCGTCAGGTGGTCGCCTTGTGTGCGCACGCGGGCGTCCAGCGAAGGGCGGGGCGATCCTGCTTTCATGCGCAACGCAATGCCTGCGCCAGCCAGAAGCTCTGCCAGCGGGACGTCGTGCGTGCCGTAGGCCCAGTGCCGCAGTTCTTCCGCCACGTCCACGCCCGTTGCCTCGCGGACCAGTGCCGGAAATGCCCGTTCCGGCAGGCCCTTGCCGCCACCAGTGTAAAAATCGCGTCCGAAGCGGTTCCATAGCAAGCGCATGACATCGTCAAGGCTGTACCGACCCTGGGTGCGGGCGCGGATCGTGAGGTCGAGCCCGAGCGCAATCAGCGAACCCTTGGTGTAGTAACTGACGATGGTGTTGTGTGAACTTTCGTCCTGCTTGTAGTAGCGGGTCCAGGCATCGAAGGAGCTGTCGGCGACAGATTGCCGGTGTCGTCCCGGCGTGGTCAGCACGCCGCCAATTTGCCTGGCCAGAATCCGCAGGTAATCCTTGCGGTCAATCACGCCGCTGCGCAGCAGCATGAGGTCGTCGTAGTAGGAGGTGAAGCCTTCAAAGATCCATAGCAGGCGGGTGTGGCTTTCGCGCGTGAGATCATAGGGGGCAAAGGCCGCGGGTTTGATGCGTTTGACGTTCCAGGTATGGAAATACTCGTGGCTGACCAGCCCCAGGAAGGTCTGGTAGCCCTCAGGCGCTTTCTCGCATCCGGTCACCGGGAGATCGCTTCGCGCCGCCATCAGGGCAGTCGAGGCGCGGTGCTCCAGGCCGCCATAGCCGTCACCGGTCAGCATCGTCATGAACACGTAGCGGTCTGCGCAATCCAGAAAGGGGGCCCGTTGCGTCACGGGTTCGAAGAAGCGGATCTGCGCCTCACAAATTCGACGTACATCGGCAGCGATTCTTTTTAAATCCAGATTGGGTGCCAGTCCGGTGAAAACCAGTTCGTGCGGCGCCCCGCAGGCGGTGAACCGGATCACCCTGGGCGTGCCCATCTCGACGGGGTGGTCGATCAGCGCGTCGTAACAATCGGCGCGGTACTCTCGGAAACCGTTGTTGCCGGGATTGTCGCGTCCGGCGCTTGGCAGGCTGGTGTAGACCAGCCAGCGCAACGGTTCGGGTGGCGGCAACAATCGAACCCGACACGGGAACTGCTCCGCGCCCCGCGCCTGCAGAAAGACGCTTGTGCCGTTGAAGAAACCGTGGGTCTCGTCCAGATGCGCCCCGCGCACGGACAGATCCCACGCGTACACCACGATCGTGATCTGCAATGGGCCGGCGCAGGGTTCAACACGCCAACTGTGATTGTCGATTTTCTCGACCCCCAGGCTCGTCGAACCCGCCTTTGCTGAAACAGACTCAATATGGCGCGCGAAATCCCGGATCAGATAGCTGCCGGGAATCCAGGCGGGCAACGACACCACCTGACCCTTCGCCTGAGGACGGGGGATCGTCATCACGACCCGAAACCGGTGGCCGGCGGGATCGAAAGGCTGCAGAGTGTAGGTTATGCTTTGGTCATTCATACCGCTATCTTATTTCACAATGCCCTGGAGACATTCATGAGTGAAGCCCTCGTGCTGGTCGAAACCCGAGGCCGGGTAGGCCTGCTGACCTTGAACCGGCCCAAGCAGCTCAACGCCCTGAACGATGCCCTGATGGAGGAACTCGGGGCAGCCGTTCTGGCCTTTGACGCCAACGAAGACATCGGCTGCATTGTCATCACTGGCAGCGAGAAAGCCTTTGCTGCAGGCGCGGATATCGGCGCCATGAAAGACTGGTCCTACATGGACGTCTATCTCACGGAATACATCGGACGAAACTGGGAAACCCTGCGACGCGTGCGCAAGCCCGTGATCGCGGCTGTGGCCGGGTATGCCCTTGGCGGCGGTTGCGAACTGGCAATGATGTGCGATTTCATCATCGCCGCCGAGACCGCGAAGTTCGGACAACCGGAAATCAAACTCGGCGTCATTCCGGGCGCTGGCGGTACCCAACGGCTGCCGCGCGCAGTCAGCAAGGCCAAGGCGATGGATCTGGTGCTGACGGCGCGCATGATGGATGCCGCCGAAGCCGAGCGTGCCGGGCTGGTGTCGCGTGTGGTCGCGGCCGACCGGTTGCTGGACGAGGCGCTGGAAGCCGCGACGATCATTGCGGGCATGTCGTTGCCGTCGGTGATCATGGCCAAAGAGTGTGTCAACCGGGCCTACGAGTCGTCGCTGCAGGAAGGAATCCTGTTCGAGCGCCGGGTGTTTCACTCGTGCTTCGCGACCGAGGACCAGAAGGAAGGCATGGTGGCTTTTGTCGAAAAGCGCAAACCCGATTTCAAGAATCGCTAGCGTGGTGTTCAACTCCGCCACGCGCCCGGGTTTGCGCTGTGGCAGAAAATCCCGCTATAATCCTAAGGCTAAATGTAAAAAACGTGGGCTTGCACGGTGGTCCCAAAAATTGCCGACCCAAGGGTCGCGATTTTTTTGTCTTGAGTCGTTCGCAGGCTAACGTAACTGGATCATCTGGCGCATGACGGACATCCTACAAGCAGAACGCGATGCCTGGAGGCTAAACCAGCAGGCAGATGTCAAAGTCGTACACCTCACCGACGAGGAGCGCAGCAGGTTGGATGCCCGCGCGCGACGCGAGTTGGTCGAGGCGGTTCTGGCTCAGGCGGCGTTCGGTTTGGTGGTTGCCCTGATTTCGGGTTGGGTTGGTGGTGTGGCGGCGTTGTTGTCCGCCCTGGCTGGGTCGCTGTGTTATTTGCTGCCCAACACGTTGTTTGCCGCGAGGCTTTTTGTTGCGACCTTCCGTCCGTCGGGTTCAAGCCCGATCGTGTTTCTGGTGGGGGAGATGCTGAAGCTTCTTGCCACGGTGTTGCTGTTGTGGGTCGTGGCGCGGGAGGGTGGTGATCGGGTCAACTGGCTGGCATGTCTGGTCGGGCTGATCGCGACACTCAAGGGGTACCTGCTGGTGATGTTCGTGCGTCTGGCCAAGGCGCGCAAAAAGTAAAAGTTCACAGGGGTTTGCCACAAGGCAGGCTTTTTTTGGTTTCGACAGCAGCCGCTGCTGCGTTCGGTCAAGCGTCAGATAGAGATTACATATGTCTGCTGAAAGTGGTGTATCGCCCCAAGCTGAATATATCCAGCACCATCTGGTTCATGCCAACAGCGTTGGCACCAAGCAGTCGGTCATCGTTGACTTCAGTATCTGGAACTACGACACCATGTTCTGGTCGGCCTCGATGGGCCTGCTGGCGGTCTTCCTGATGTGGATGGCGGCTCGCCGTGCGACCTCGGGCGTGCCGGGCAGGTTTCAGTGCGCGGTCGAAATGCTCGTCGATATGGTCGATCAACAGGCGCGCAGCATCGTCAATAACGAAGCCTCCCGCAAGTTTGTATCCCCGTTGGCCCTGACCGTTTTCCTGTGGGTCGTCCTGATGAACTCGCTCGACTTCATCCCGGTCGATCTCCCCCACGCCATCATCCACGCTGTGGGTCTGGGTCATCACGAAGGCGATCCGTTGTATTACCACCGCATTCTCCCCACGGCAGACCTGAACGCACCGCTTGGCATGTCATTGGGCGTACTGCTGCTGATGTTCTACTACGGCATCAAGATCAAGCACCCGCTCGGCTTCATCAAAGAGCTCTTTACCGCGCCGTTCCACGGCCACGGGTTTGCTGCGATTGTGCTGGCTCCCGCCAACCTCCTGCTGAACGTCGTCGAGTTCGCGGCCAAGTCCGTGTCGCTCGGGATGCGGTTGTTCGGCAACATGTTTGCCGGCGAACTGGTCTTCATGTTGATCGCCTTGCTGGGCGGTGCCTGGACGGGTTTCAACATGTTGAGCATTGGCCTGGGCGTAGGTCACATCCTGGCCGGCTCGGTCTGGGCGCTGTTCCACATCCTGATCGTGTTGTTGCAGGGATTTATTTTCATGATGCTGACGCTGGTGTACATCGGCCAGGCTCATGAAGGTCACTGATTGGTAGTGCCACGCGGTTTAAGCGACTTCGCGGTTCGTTTCCAAGTGAGTTTTGTTTTTTAATTTTTTTGAATCTTTAGATACTTAATCAAGGAGTTGTCATGTCCAACGCTGCTTTCGTTGCTCTCGCTTGCGGTTTGATCATCAGCTTAGGTTCTCTGGGCGCCTGCATCGGCATCGGTATGATGGGCGGCAAGTACCTCGAATCCGCTGCCCGTCAGCCCGAACTCATGAACGCTCTGCAGACCAAGATGTTCCTGCTGGCTGGCCTGATTGACGCGGCGTTCCTGATCGGCGTTGGTATCGCGATGCTGTTTGCATTTGCCAACCCCTTCGGCGCCTGAACGCCCGGAGGCCGGTATCCCTCAGGGTGCCGGCGACACCCCCGTCCAGAGCCTAAGGCCCCGGGCGGTTCATTGATCAAGTACTCCGCGATAGCACTCATTTATTGCGGAGTTCAAGTTGTAAAAGGGAAACGACCGTGAATTTGAACGCGACGCTCTTTTTCCAGATGATCGTGTTCTTTGTCCTGGGTTGGGTCACGATGAAGTTTATCTGGCCGCCCCTGACAAAGGCGATTGACGAGCGACGCCAGAAAATCGCCAAGGGTCTTGCCGATGCCGAAAAGGGCAAAGCAGACCTCGCGCAGGCTCAGGCGCGTGTCAATCTGATGGAAGCATCTGCCAAGGCCGACCTGCATGTCCGCATGACTGAAGTGGAAAAGCAGGGCGAAAAAATTATCGAACAGGCTCGTGCCGAGGCCGAAGCCGAACGAGCACGCATTGTTGCGCAGGCCAGGCAGGATGCCGCGCAGGAAGTCGAGCGTGCGCGTGACGCCTTGCGCGATGATGTCGCCAACCTCGCAGTGGCAGGTGCGGAGCAGATTCTGCGACGCGAAGTCAACGCGAGCGTCCATGCCGAGCTGCTAAACCAGCTCAAGGCACAGCTCTAAGTCCGGGGACGCCATGGCTGAACTCTCCACTGTAGCCCGTCCTTACGCAGAGGCGATCTTCGCCGTGGCGCGTGACGACAAAGCTGGCCTGGCCTCATGGGCCGACCAGATCCAGCGCCTCGCCGAGGTTTTCGACGTCGATGCCGTGCGCGTCGCGATGTCGGATCCGCGCCTTGATGACCAGCAGCGCACCAGCGTTTTTCTTGGTCTGGTGCAGCCGCCCGTCGACAAGACGTTAACGACTTTCGTCGAGCTGCTGGTTGCGAACGAACGCCTGATCCTGCTGCCGCAGATCGCCGAGCAATTTCAGGCTCTCAGGGACGCCGCGGAAGGTGTGGCTCAGGCCAACATCACCAGCGCATTTCCGATGTCCGACGAGCAAGTCACGCAACTGCTGCAGCTGCTTGAACCCAAGTTCGGTCTCAAGCTCAAGCCCCACGTGCAAATCGATGCTGCCCTGATCGGCGGTGTGCGCGTGCAGGTGGGTGACCAAGTGCTCGATACGTCCGTGCAGGCACAGCTGTTGCGCATGCGCGACACGCTGGCCGTATAACGCCAGACAATAGATTCCAGGAGTCTGAACATGCAACTTAATCCGTCCGAGATTAGCGAACTGCTAAAAACCCGCATCGAAGGTCTGGGCGCTTCGGCCGACATTCGCACGCAGGGCACCGTTGTTTCCGTAACTGACGGTATCACCCGCATTCACGGTCTGTCCGACGTGATGCAGGGCGAAATGCTCGAGTTCCCCAACAACGTCTTCGGTCTTGCGCTCAACCTCGAGCGTGATTCCGTTGGCGCGGTGGTTCTCGGTAACTACACCGGCATTTCAGAAGGTGACCAGGTCAAGACGACTGGTCGCATTCTCGAGGTTCCGGTCGGTCCCGAGCTGCTCGGTCGCGTGGTCAACGCGCTGGGGCAGCCCATCGATGGCAAGGGTCCGATCAATGCCAAGGAATCCGACATCATTGAGAAGGTCGCCCCGGGCGTGATCGCCCGTCAGTCCGTTTCGCAGCCGATGCAGACTGGTCTGAAGGCAATCGATTCGATGGTCCCGATCGGCCGCGGCCAGCGTGAACTGATCATTGGCGACCGCCAGACCGGCAAGACGGCCGTGGCTGTCGATACGATCATCAACCAGAAGGGCAAGGGCGTTAAGTGTATCTACGTCGCCATTGGCCAGAAGGCTTCGACGATCATGAACGTGCTGCGCAAGCTCGAAGAGTTCGGCGCCATGGAATACACGACCATCGTGGCTGCCGCTGCTTCCGAGTCCGCAGCCATGCAGTACTTGTCGGCTTATTCCGGTTGCACGATGGGCGAGTACTTCCGCGATCGCGGCGAAGACGCGCTGATCATTTATGACGATCTGACCAAGCAGGCCTGGGCCTATCGTCAGGTTTCGCTGTTGCTGCGCCGCCCTCCCGGCCGTGAAGCCTACCCCGGCGACGTGTTCTATCTCCACTCGCGTCTGCTCGAGCGCGCTGCCCGCGTTAACGTCGACTACGTCGAGAAGTTCACCAAGGGTGCTGTCAAGGGCAAGACGGGTTCACTGACCGCCCTGCCGATCATCGAAACCCAGGCTGGCGACGTGTCGGCCTTCGTTCCGACCAACGTGATCTCGATCACCGACGGCCAGATCTTCCTGGAAACCGACCTCTTCAACGCTGGTGTACGTCCTGCTATTAACGCGGGTATTTCGGTGTCTCGCGTTGGTGGCGCTGCCCAGACAAAGATCATCAAGAAACAGTCCGGCGGTATCCGTACCGACCTGGCCCAGTACCGTGAGCTTGCAGCTTTTGCACAGTTCGCTTCCGACCTTGACGACGCAACCCGCCGCCAGCTTGAGCGCGGCAAGCGCGTGGTTGAAATGCTGAAGCAACCCCAGTACCAGCCGCTGCAGGTCTGGGAACTGGGCGTCATCCTCTTTGCCGTGAACAACGGCTTCCTGGACGATGTCGAAGTCTCGCAGATCCTGTCGTTTGAAAAGGGCATCAAGGAATACCTGAAGTCCAAGCACGAAGCGATGGTTGACCGGATTGAGTCCACCAAGGATCTCTCGAAGGAAGACGAGGCCGAGCTGGTCGCCGCTCTGACAGAGTTCAAGAAGCACGGCGCGTACTAGGAACCCGCTATCGCGACGCACTCCCGGCCGGTATGACTGGCCGGGGGTTCGCAAAGCAGATGGTCTGATTCCTGGCGCGAGCCAGGGCTGACACAGGAAGCGAAATGGCAGGAATCAAGGAAATTCGAAACAAGATCAAGAGCGTGCAAAACACGCGCAAGATCACAAAGGCGATGGAGATGGTCGCCGCGTCCAAGATGCGCAAAGCGCAGGACAGGATGCGGGCCGGTCGCCCTTATGCCCGCAAAGTGCATGGCATGGCCGCCAGCCTGATGCAGGCCAACCCGGACTATCGCCATCCGTTTCTGACGGAGCGCGAAAACCTGCGGGCTGTGGGTATTGTTGTCGTCACATCCGACAAGGGCCTGTGCGGTGGCCTGAACACCAACATCATGCGTCTGGTGCTTGCGCGCGTGCGCGAATTTGCTCAAAAGAACATCAAGTGCCAGTTCACCGCTCTTGGAAACAAGGGCCTTGGGGTACTGACCCGGATTGGCTCCGATCTGGTCTCACAGGAAGTCGGTTTGGGCGATACACCTGAACTCGATCGACTGGTCGGTGCGGTCAAGGTACAGCTCGACGATTTCATTGCCGGACGGATTGACGCGCTGT
This sequence comes from Burkholderiaceae bacterium, assembly GCA_020851995.1. GTDB lineage: Bacteria > Pseudomonadota > Gammaproteobacteria > Burkholderiales > Burkholderiaceae_B > Zwartia. The sequence goes on along the minus strand of JADZBO010000215.1, from coordinate 10,143 downwards.
ATATCGCCACGAACCGCTTCATCAATACGATGTCGCAAGAACCGATCTTCCTGCGCCTGTTGCCGTTGCCCGGCAATCTGCCGGATCCCTACGCGGCGTTCACGCCGCTGGTGGGCGAGCAGGCCGATCATGCGAGCTCGGAATTCGGCTGGGATTATCTGTACGAACCCGATTCAAAAAGCGTGATCGACGAATTGCTGCAGCGGTACCTTGAAGGTCTGGTGTATCAGGCTGTCGCCGAAAGCATGGCGTCCGAGCAGTCAGCCCGGATGGTCGCCATGAAGGCCGCGTCGGACAACGCCAAGAAGGTTATCGGTGATTTGCAGTTGGTCTATAACAAGACCCGTCAGGCAGCAATTACCAAAGAAATTTCGGAAATCGTGGGGGGCGCCGCGGCGGTGTAGTCGTCAGAGACAGCCGGCAGGTATCCCATCAGACAGTCATCAAGTAAGGAACATACATGAGCAACGGAACCATCGTTCAGTGCATCGGCGCCGTGGTGGATATTCAGTTTCCCCGCGATCAAATGCCCCATATCTATGAAGCCCTCAAGCTGGCCGACGAGTCATCCTCGTTCGCCGAAAAGGGCCTGACCTTCGAAGTCCAGCAACAGCTCGGCGACGGCGTCGTGCGCACGATTACCCTCGGTTCCTCCGACGGTCTGCGCCGCGGCATGGCCGTTGACCGGACCGGCGCACCGATCTCGGTGCCGGTCGGCTCCGGCACGCTGGGTCGCATCATGGATGTGCTGGGTCGTCCGATCGACGATGCTGGCGACATCCAGTGTGAAGAGCGTCGCGCTATTCACCAGCAGGCTCCCAAGTTTGACGAGCTCTCCCCCTCGGTTGAACTGCTTGAAACCGGCATCAAGGTGATTGACTTGGTGTGCCCGTTCGCCAAAGGCGGTAAAGTCGGCCTGTTCGGCGGCGCCGGCGTGGGAAAGACCGTGAACATGATGGAGCTCATCAACAACATCGCCAAGCAGCACAGCGGTCTGTCGGTGTTTGCCGGCGTGGGTGAGCGTACCCGTGAGGGCAACGACTTCTACCACGAAATGGAAGAGTCGAAGGTTCTGGACAAGGTCGCGATGGTGTTCGGTCAGATGAACGAGCCCCCCGGCAACCGTCTGCGCGTTGCACTGACTGGCCTGACGATGGCCGAAAAGTTCCGTGACGAAGGCCGCGATATTCTTTTCTTCGTTGACAACATCTACCGTTACACCCTGGCCGGTACTGAAGTGTCCGCACTTCTGGGCCGTATGCCTTCAGCCGTGGGCTATCAGCCGACGCTGGCCGAGGAAATGGGCGTGCTGCAAGAGCGCATCACCTCGACCAAGACAGGTTCGATCACCTCGATCCAGGCCGTGTATGTTCCGGCGGATGACTTGACCGACCCGTCGCCTGCCACCACCTTCCAGCACTTGGACTCGACCGTCGTGCTTTCGCGTGACATCGCCGCCCTGGGTATTTACCCCGCCGTGGATCCGCTTGATTCGACCAGCCGCCAGCTTGACCCCCACGTCGTGGGCGAAGAGCACTACAACGTGGCGCGTGGTGTTCAGCAAACGCTGCAGCGCTACAAAGAGCTGCGCGACATTATCGCGATTCTGGGCATGGACGAACTCTCGCCCGAGGACAAGCAGGCCGTTGCACGCGCCCGTAAAATCCAGCGCTTCTTGTCGCAGCCTTTCCATGTGGCAGAAGTGTTTACCGGGTCGCCCGGCAAATACGTGCCGCTGGCTGAGACGATCCGTGGCTTCAAGATGATTGTCGAAGGCGAGTGCGATGCACTGCCCGAGCAAGCCTTCTACATGGTCGGGTCGATCGACGAAGCCTTCGAGAAAGCCAAGAAAATCCAGTAAGGAACCGTCATGGCTACCTTTAAAGTTGACGTTGTCAGTGTGGAGAAATCCCTTTACTCCGGTGAGGCGAAGTTTGTCGTCCTGCCGGGTGAAGCGGGTGAATTGGGCATTCTGCCCGGACACACGCCGCTGATCTCGCGTATTCGGCCCGGCGTTGTCAAGATCGTGCACGAAGACAACTCCGAAGAAAGCATCTTCGTCGCCGGTGGTTTGCTGGAAGTTCAGCCAACTCACGTCACGGTGCTCTCGGATACTGCCATTCGTGCCGCCGATCTTGATGAAGCGAAGGCCGAGGCCGCTCGCGCCAAGGCGCAGGACGCCCTGCGCAACGCGCACGAAAAGGCAGACATCGCTGTGGTCGAGGCTGAGCTTGCAATGCTGGCCGCGCAAGCTGCTGCCGCGCGTCGCATTCGTGGTGCTTCGGGTGGGCGTTCGCATTAAGCTGTCCGATCGCTTCCTGCACCTGAACACGCCCCGCAAGGGGCGTGTTTGCCATTTGGGGCCATGCAAATCGTCTGGCATCCCTCAAGCCGCTTCGGCACCCCTCCCGAGAACCAGCACGCGCTACCCATTTCGACGGGAGTTACTGCTTTCGCGGGGTAAGTGCCGGGGGTTGGCGGAGAGTGAAACTACGATTGCGTTGATTCCGACTGTTGCTGATTGCGCATAGCGACTAGCCTTGCGGGTTCCGTTTTATTGGAGCCCGAACATGCGTCAGCAAATTGATTGTGCCGTGCTTAAACTTCCGGCACATGCCGACTGGGTTGAGACCGAACTTCAGAGCGTTGGAGGCGCGCTTTCCCGCATCCGTCTGCACAACCTCGACTGGAGCGTGCCTGCCGAGGCAACAGCCGCCGAGGGAGCCGTTGCACTGTCCGTCCAGGCCTTTGCAAAATCAACCGTCAGCCTGCGCAGGTACGACCTGTGTCTGGTGCCTGTCACGATTGATACGCTGGGCTGGACACGGCAGGCGCTTGCAGCAATTCCGAGGGGTCCCTTTGTGCCCATGATCGGCATCTTCAAGGGCCTGCGGTCAGCCGCGATGCAGGATTTGCTCGAACTTGGTCTTGCCGACTTTGTGCGACAGCCCCTTGACCCGGACGAGTTCCGCGCCCGATTGCTGGCGGTCGCCACAAAAATGCCACGCCCCGGGACACTGCGCGAACCGGATGGATCTCCAGCCGCCGGGTGGCACACGGCTACGACCGGGTTGCCTGCCCAGTCGATGAGCTTGCACGCCGAAAGGATTGGGCCGCGCGGCACCATGAGCCGTCCGGTGCAGCATGGACGGTCCTCCCGCCCAGTGGGCAGGCAGGGTGCGCCACAGTACGGTCAGGGTGGGCGTAGGGACCGCACGACTGTACAGGAATCCTTTCGCCTGGCGAAGTCCCAGGTCGTTGAAAAATTCGAGCGCGAATATATCGCCAATGCCCTGGCATCGACCGAGGGTAACATTGCAATGGCTGCAAGAGCATCCAGCAAACACCGGCGTGCATTCTGGGCGCTGATGCGCAAACATGCCATTGACGCCGCGCAGTACAGAACCGAAGACGACGAGGGTTAAAATCGATCCCTGACCAGTCGGTAGCGCGCATTCCATGCCGCCGGCGGTGCGCTCTGGACGCATGCGCCAGGGGTTCACAATCAACCAAGGACTTACGTGTCATCAGCCGCTATCCCAGAGAATTCCGTTTTCCTGCGCGCCCTGTTGCGTGAGCCCGTTCCCTACACCCCCGTGTGGCTGATGCGCCAGGCGGGGCGTTACCTGCCGGAGTACAACGCGACACGCGCGCGCGCGGGCTCATTCCTGGGCCTTGCAAAGAACCCCGATTACGCGGCTGAAGTCACGCTGCAACCGCTGGAGCGCTATCCGCTCGATGCAGCCATTCTGTTCTCCGATATCCTCACCGTGCCCGATGCAATGGGGCTTGGACTCTCGTTCGCTCAGGGAGAAGGTCCGCGCTTTGCGCATCCCGTGCGTACCGAGCAGGACGTCGCCCGCCTGGTGGTTCCTGATATGCAGGAACTCCGGTATGTCTTTGATGCGGTTGCGCTGATACGGCGGCAGTTGGCCGGCCGGGTGCCGCTGATCGGTTTTGCCGGCAGTCCGTTCACCGTGTCGTGCTACATGGTTGAGGGCAAGGGCAGCGATGACTATCGTCTCATTAAAACCATGCTGTACTCCCGGCCGGATCTTCTGCACCGAATCCTGGATGTCACCGCCCGGACCACGGCCGCCTATCTCAATGCGCAAATCGATGCTGGCGCGCAAGCCGTGATGATTTTCGATAGTTGGGGAGGGGTGCTGGCCGACGGGTTATTCCAGGAGTTTTCGCTGACCTATACCAAGCGGGTTGTTGCTGCATTGCAGCGCGAGCGCGATGGGCAGCGTATTCCGGTGATTGCCTTCACCAAGGGTGGCGGGCAATGGCTCGAGGCGATCGCCGAATGCGGTTGTGATGCGGTGGGTGTTGACTGGACGGTCAACCTCGCCACTGCCCGCAACAGGGTACAAGACCGGGTCGCGTTTCAGGGCAACATGGATCCCATGGCCCTGTTCGGGGGTGAGAACGCCATCCGGGCCGAAGCGCGACGTGTTCTTGACGCTTTCGGTTCGGTCGGCAAGGGTGGTCACGTGTTCAATCTGGGGCACGGAATTTCGCAATTTTCGCCGCCAGAGGCCGTCACGGCGCTGGTGGATGAAGTGCACCGGTACAGCCGTCAGTTCCATACCGGAGCTTAGACTGTGCGGTGTTCAACGCGATCAGGCACTTAATACCGTGGCTTTTGGGCCGTGGCGGCGTTGAACGCCACGCTGATCAAAACCGCTGAAATCAAGCGGATCCCAGGGCATTTTTGCCCTCGGAGCTACGGATATTCAGGACAGTTGTGCACAAAAATCATAGATTGCGGGGAATCCCTGAAAACTCATCCGTAATTTGCGAATAATTTTATAAGCTATTGATATACAACAAATTACCCTGAAAATAATGATTGGCAAACTTTCCATGAGTGCAGGGATGGGATTGCGAATTATTCTTCTTGCACAATCTTTTCCCCAAAGTTATCCACAGGCTTCATGGCATTCCCGTCGAAGCATATTGGTAACAGGGTTTTAGCGGCATATCCGAGAAATCACTTTAACTTCATGACTGCCGCCGTACCCGCTTCTGATGCCAATCATGCTCCTGTGCCGTTCTGGGTACGGGTGGTGGTCGACCTTCCTCTCCAGGGGCCCTTTGACTATCGCAGCGATGAAGATATCCCCGTCGGAACGCGCGTCATTGTGCCCTTCGGGCGCCGCAAGCTTGTCGGGATGGTGGTCGAACGCCCACAGGTGCCGGCGCACGATCCCGATCAGATCAAAGCGGTCGAGTCGGTGCTGCGTGACGTCGAGCCCATGGAGGAGAGCTGGCTCCGATTCGCGCGTTTTGCCGCCGATTATTACCAGCGGCCTCTGGGTGAAGTCGTTCTCCCGGCGCTTCCTCAGCCATTGCGGCGGGTTTCTGATTATCAGGGCAAGCGATCGGGCGCCGGTCCTGTCGCCCGGCTGGATAAGCGGCGCGTGGCCGAGCCGCCTTCGGTTGAGCCTGGTGTCGCGCCAGCGCTGAATGCGGACCAGCAGGCGGCCGTCGATGCCGTGAGCGCCGCGACGGGGTTTGCGCCCCACTTGCTTTTCGGGGTAACGGGTAGCGGCAAGACCGAGGTCTACCTGCACGCAGCGCAGAACGCGCTCGCGCAGGGGCGAAATGTTCTGATGCTTGTGCCGGAAATCAATCTGACTCCGCAGTTTGAGCGCGCACTGCGCGCCAGGCTTGAACCCCTGACGGGTGCAGGCGGCGTCGTGGTGATGCATAGCGCCCTGTCCGATGGTGAGAGACTGCGGGCGTGGTTGCGTGTCCGGCGTGGTCAGGCCCGGGTCGTACTCGGGACGCGGCTCGCGATTTTCGCACCCGTGTGCAACGTGGGCCTGATCGTTGTCGACGAGGAGCATGACCCCTCCTATAAGCAACAGGATGGATTGCGCTATTCCGCGCGCGACCTCGCAGTCTGGCGTGCGCGCGATCTTGGGGTTCCGGTGATCCTCGGATCGGCGACGCCGTCGCTGGAAAGCTGGGTGAACGCGGACCGCGGGCACTACCGGCGTCTCGATCTGGCTGACCGGGCCCGCGATGTGGAAATGCCGACCGTCCGGTTGGTGGATACCCGGCGCCTGCCCATGGATAACGGCATGTCCCCGCAACTGCTGGAGGCGATGCAACGGCGGCTCGACAATGGCGAACAGGTGCTGGTGTACCTGAACCGCCGCGGGTATGCGCCCGCGTTGCACTGTGCATCCTGCGGCTGGGTCAGTCAGTGTCCCCGCTGCACAGCGTATACCGTGCTGCACCGGGGCCAGTTCGGCGGCCATCAACTGCATTGCCATCATTGCGGCTACCAGCGCCGGGTGCCTTCCGCGTGCCCGGATTGCGGCGATCAGGATCTGCAACCCATGGGGCGGGGAACTCAGCGCATCGAGGAACATCTCGCCCATCTGTTTCCGCAAGCGCGCGTCGCACGCATCGATGCCGATACCACTCGCCTGAAAGGCAGTGCGCAGGCGCTTTTTGACCGCGTCCACGCGCACGAGATCGATATCCTGGTCGGGACGCAGATGGTCGCCAAGGGACACGATTTCGCCAATCTTGGTCTGGTCGGCGTGCTGAACGCCGATGCGATGCTGTTTTCGCAGGATTTCCGTGCTCCGGAGCGATTGTTCGCGCAGCTGATGCAGGTTTCAGGGCGTGCAGGGCGGCATACGGGTCACGGGGAGGTGATCGTTCAGACTGGTTACCCCGAGCAGACGGTGTATCAGGCGCTGGTTCGCCACGATTTCGCAGGCTTTGCGCGCCACGCCATGCAGGAGCGGCAATCGGCGAACCTGCCACCCTACTCGCATCAGGCGCTGCTGACCGCAGAGTCGAAGGAGCTTGCGCCGGCCCTCGCGTTCCTGCAGCAGGCGCGGGAGTTCGGCGAGCAGCAACTGCGCGATGAGGGGTTACACGAGATGGTATCGCTGTATGATCCAGTGCCGTTTCGCATTGTCCGGGTCGCGCATGTCTGCCGCGCGCAACTTCTGGTCGAGTCGACACATCGTTCGGCACTCCATACCCTGTTGCGGCGTTGGGTCGCGGATCTCAACGCGCTACCCGAGGCGCGCGCGATCCGCTGGCAACTTGAAGTGGATCCCCTCGAAATCTAATCATCTGGCGATACCGATGTCTGTCATGCCCGGCATGAATCCCGCTCAGCGCGAGGCAGTGCACTATCTGGATGGCCCTTGCCTCGTACTGGCAGGGGCGGGCTCGGGGAAGACGCGCGTGATCACGCAGAAAATCGCCTACCTGTTGCGCGAGTGCGGATATTCCGCGCGAAATGTCGTCGCGCTGACGTTCACCAACAAAGCTGCGCGTGAAATGGCTGATCGCGTTTCTGCCCTGGTGGATAAATCGCTCGCCCGTGGTCTCACGATCAGTACCTTTCACTCCCTTGGCGTACGGATCCTGCGTGAGGAAGCGAAGTACGCCGGGCTCAAACCGCAGTTTTCAATTCTCGACGCGGAGGATACGCTGGCCATCGTCCAGGATCTTCTGGCCACGACGGACCGCGGCCGATTGCGATCAGTGCAGCAATCGATTTCACTCTGGAAAAATGGTCTGATCGGTCCTGATGAAGCCGACCGGGTGGCTGCATCGCCAGGGGAGGTCGAGGCGGCCAAAATTTATCGCAGTTATGACGCGACACTAGTCGCCTACCAGGCGGTGGATTTTGACGACCTGATTGCGAGGCCTGCAAAAATATTCGCCGAGCACGCCGAGGTGCGGGAGAAATGGCAGAATCGCGTCCGCTACCTGCTGGTGGATGAGTACCAGGACACCAACGCCTGCCAGTACCGGCTGGTTCAGTGGTTGACGGGGCCGCGGGCGCTGTTCACGGCGGTGGGCGATGATGACCAGGCGATCTACGCCTGGCGTGGCGCGACGATTGAAAACCTGGCGAAACTGACCGACGATTATCCCGGCATCAAACTGATCAAGCTTGAGCAGAATTACCGGTCGAGTCAGCGCATTCTTGCCGCCGCTAACGAGGTGATCTCGAAAAATCCCAAGATCTTCGAAAAGAAGCTCTGGTCCGAGCATGGCATGGGCGATCCGATCACCGTGTCCGAGATGCATGACGACGAGGCTGAGGCCGAGAGCGTCGCGATGAAAATTTCGGCTGCCCGGTTCGAAAAGCGCGTCACCTGGAAGGATTTTGCGATTCTCTACCGGGGCAATCATCAGGCGCGCATCGTCGAGCAGGCCATGCGCAATTTGCGCATTCCGTACACGATTTCCGGCGGGCAGAGTTTTTTCGACAAAGCGGAAATCCGTGACATCCTGTCCTATCTGCGGCTGATCGCCAACGAGGACGACGATCCCGCGTTCATTCGGGCTGCGACAACCCCGCGCAGGGGTATTGGTCAGGCAACGCTGCAGGCGCTGGGCCAATACGCCGGTGAGCGGCATATTTCGCTCTTTGCCGCGCTTTTCGAAAGCGGCGTCGAGGCAAAGCTCGGAGCGCGCCAACTTGAACCGCTGCGCACCTTCGGCGAGTTCATTTCGCGCATCCAGTTCCGCGCGGGGCGCGGTGAACCGGGCAAGCCCGTGCGGGCGGCGGAGCCAGCCGGCGTCATTCTCGATGAGCTGGTGCGCGCGATTGACTATGAGCGCTTCCTCTATGACACCCTGGATGAAAAGCCGGCGCAGACCCGCTGGCAAAACGTGCTTGAACTGGTGGACTGGCTAAAACGCAAGGCCGAGGAAGACAGCATGGGGTTGTTTGACCTCGTGCAGCACGTGGCCCTGGTGACGATGCTTGAACGCGGTGATGACGAGGAGCCCGACGCTGTGAAGCTTTCAACCTTGCATGCGTCAAAAGGACTGGAATATCCGCATGTCTACCTGCTCGGGGTCGAGGAAGGCTTGCTGCCGCACATGGGACGTGACGACGAGGACATTGATCCGGACCGCGCGGCTGAAGCGCTTGTGCAACGGGTTCAGGAAGAGCGCCGGCTGATGTATGTCGGGATCACCCGGGCACAACGCAGTCTGCATCTGAGCTGGTGCAAGAAGCGCAGGCGCGCGCGGGAATTCGTGGTACGCGAACCGTCCCGATTTATCGGTGAAATGGGTCTGGGTGATCCGGTACATGCGGGGGGCGACACACAGGCGATCAGCCCCAAGGCGCGCCTGGACATGCTGAAATCGTTGCTGAACAAGCCCGGTTGATTCCTCGCGGCAGGACGACCGCCCCGGAGCAGGATTTAACGCCGACCCGCAGGCGTTTTAAGCGTCCAGTCGCTCTGGTTGCGCAAATCCCGCACGGCATCGGCCAGGTCGGAGGCGACCAGGCCGATCGGCCCGACTCCGCGTTCGACCAGTACGTCGGCGGCTGCGCCGTGCAGCCACACTCCCGCGGGCACAGCGATTGCCGCGGCAAACCCCTGGGCCAGCAGGCTGACCAGGATGCCAGACAATACGTCACCCGTTCCGCCGGTCGCCAGCGCGACGTTTCCGGTTGGGTTGATCTGCCAGGACAAATCCGGCGCGCAAACGATCGTGCCTGCTCCCTTGAGCACGACCCAGGCGCCGTATTTTCGGGCCAGAGCCTGTGCGGCGGCCGTACGATCGGCCTGGATTTCAGGCGTCGGCACACCAAGCAGGCGGGCCGCCTCGGTGGGGTGGGGCGTCAGGACAACATCGCCGCTGCCCCAGGTGTTTGAAACCGCCCCGACCGAGAGCGCATTGAGTCCGTCCGCATCCAGCACCAGCGGCACCGCATTCCGGCAGGCAAACAGACGCCGCAGCCACTCGATCGCGCGTCCCGAATCTCCGAGGCCACACCCCGCCGCCCACGCGGAGATCGCCGGAGCCCGGTCGAGTAATTCGCCCGCTTGATGAATCATGAGTTCAGGGTGGGCGACATCGTAGGGGATCGGGCAAGGATCCTGGGCGAGCGCCATGAATACCTTTCCAGCGCCGGTTTTCAGTGCCGCCCGACCGGCAAGGATCGCCGCCCCCGTCATGCCGGTGGCACCGCCAAGGATTGCGGCAGATCCAAATGTTCCCTTATGACCCGCCGGGTCGCGCGGCGCGAACACCCCTGCAAACTGCATCGGGGCAATGGGCATGGAAGTCGACAGTAAGCTGGCCATGAGAATCAGGTGTAATTTGAGAATCAGGAGTACTTCGAGGATCAGG
>JADZBO010000214.1 GCA_020851995.1 Burkholderiaceae bacterium | reverse complement strand
ATCTTGTCCTGCGGCTCCAGCGCAATGCCCTGCGCCTCCAGGCTGCGGTGATCGATCCGCGCGTCGATATCGAGTTCGGCGAGGCGCTGATTGACGTGATCGGCCCACCGTTCGCGCCACTGCTCGACCAGCTCGGCCTTGTTCCAGTCGCGCACCTTCGCGCCGAAGCCGTCTTTGCCAACCTCGCGCATGGTCAGCATGACATGAGCATGGGGCTTGGGCTGACCGTCCTTGCCAATATCCCAATGGACATTGAGGTCGGCGATCATGCCCTTTTCGACGAATTCGGCCTCGGTAAACTCGCGGGCCAGTTCAATGCCCTGTTCCTTGGTCAGCTCGCGCGGAATGGCGAACTCGACTTCGCGGGCAAGCTGCGCGTCCTTGCGTTTTTCGGCGGCCTCGACGGCATTCCATAGCTTTTCCCGGTCGGCGAATTCCTCCGGCGCGTCTTCGGGCAACATCACCTCGGAATGGATGACACCGTCCTTGTTGGTGAAATCATGTTCGCGGTCGAGCCGTTCGTCATGCAGTCGCTCGGCCCCGCGATAGGCCGCTGCGGCCACAGCGCTGCGCCCGCTCGACCGGCTGATGACTTTGACGGAGAGGTGGAAGATCGCCATGACGGCAATCCATCTACGCCATGAGCGCGACGTCGGCACGACGTATAAGCGCGCCCTCCCATGATAAAATCCTGCTCGGGACTATTCAGTATCAGGCCGTCTCGACGACTCTACAGCATTGGGAGAGCATCGATATTATCATCAGCGCATCACCTCTCAATGGAGAACTTCGATGCGCAAACCCCGTGACTTCGATTCAGAATTGAAGGCGCTTGCCGATAAGGCAAAGCAACTGAAGGAACGCCGCGTGCAGCAACTCGGCGAACTGGTGATTGCCACCGGTGCCGATGCGGCCGACGCGGAAACGCTGGCCGGTGCGCTGCTCGTCATCGCCGATACCACCGACGCCGGAAAGAAGGAGGCTTGGCGCAAACGCGGCGCTGCATTTTTTCAAAACAAGGCGCGCAAACGTGGCGACGGAGCTGAACGCCAACCGGACGGCACTCTCCCGCTTGACGGCGGCGCGGCATCGGCTTGAAGCAGCGAAGGCGCGAACTGACATGCGCGAATGGCAAGTCCAGCGCCGTGAACGCACGCGGCAACTGATCGAACTGGGCGGCTTGGTCGTGAAGGCCGGACTGGTCGAACTCGCCGATGACGACCGCGCCACGCTCTACGGCGCGTTTCTTACCGTCGCGGCCAAGTTGCGCGGCGACGAACGCGAACAGGCGCTTATGCTATGGAAGCGGAAGGGGAAGCGGGCGTTTGAAAACGAATAGCTGTGCCATCGTCAGATGATGGGATATTCACACAGGCCCACAATTCGCCAACCGCGCTTTGATCAACTTGACGTCATTACCAAAATCAAATGCACTGACCCGGTTCTCTCGGGCAAGCCTTGTCCATATGGCATCGGCCTCGCGAAAGCGCTCGCACGCCTTGGCGGGATTACCGGTGTCGCGATAAAGTTCGCCCGATGGCCTTAGAGCAACCGGCAAGGCGCGCAGCACCTGATAGTTGTTCGGCTGCATCCGGGCATTCTCACGGTATCCGGCTATGGCCAGATCGTTCTGGCGATAGGCCTCTGCGATGCGCCCGGTGTTTTGCAACTCGTAGCTGTACTCCTCACGCACGATGTTTTCCATGCGGCGGGCACTGGCGCTGTCGTCGAAGCGGCGCAATCGTTCAACCTCGGCCAATCCTGCTTCGGACAGCGCCACGCCCTCTGCCTTGCGCCCTAGTCCGAACAGCGAACTTGCGACCGTGAACGTGGTGTAGGCGCGGCGCTTGAGTACCCGCACGTCAGAGCCGAGTGCCGGATCGTTCAAAGCCGTCTTGCCTGCCTGATACCACGGAAGCGACCCTGCCTGATCGCCGCCGTACCAGGTAGCATCGCCGATCAAGGTATTGGCCTGCTCGCGGGCCAACGCGATGTCAGCCTTTTCGCGCGATGTATGTCCGGCCATTGTGCCAAGATCGGCCAGCGCGGCTTTGCAGAGCGCGATCGTCTGAGCATATTGCGCTTCCGTGCTGTGGCTGTCTGCTCGCAACAGGCGCGCGTGCACGCCAAGCAGGCGAGCGCGGAAGTTGCCGGGTTCGTTCTTCAGAACCAGCCCCAGCAAAGCCTCAATCTCGTCCAGCACCTTGAATGTGCGGGCCTGGTCGATCTTTGCTTCACCCGCGAACAATGCGCGAGCGTAGAGCGTTTGCGCCAATGAGAGACGCAGATCCGAGCGATCCGGCATTTTTGCGATAAGAGCGCGCAAAGATCGCTCAGCCCGTGCCAGCACCGCGTCCCCGTTCGCCGGGTCCATCACATCGCGCAAGTCTTCAGCAGCCAGAATTGCACCGACGCGGGCATAGGCATTGGCGGTTTCAATTTGCAGATCGATTGGTGCGCCTGGCACCTGGCTCAGCTTTTCCAGTGCAATCCGGGCGCGATCAGCGATGCGCTGGCGCATCGGGCCGGTGCCGGGCATGGTCTCCAGATCGGTGACAACATCGCTGACAAGGAAGTTGGACAGGCTGCGGGTTTCGGCAAAGCGTTGTTCGGCTGAATCGCGGGCAGCAGCAGCGCGCAGGAACAGGCCGGTCATTGCAATTGCCACGATAGCGAGAGCCACTCCGCCTGCGATCAGCAGCTTGTTGCGCCGCCAAAGCAGAAGCAGCCCGCGCTTCCGGTCTGGCGGACGGGCAATCACCGGCTCATGCCTCTGCCAGCGATCCAGATCAGCTATCAGTTCGCTGACCGCGCCGTAGCGTTCGCCCGCGTCCTCCTGCGCAGCCTTGGCCGCAATGGCGCGCAAATCATCGTCCGTACCGGCAACGCCCGTGATGAGCTTGTCGAGCAACACGCCAAGGGCAAAGACGTCGTCAGTTGGCGTAGATCGTTCGCCCGAAAGCCGCGCCGGACTGGAATAGCCGGGGGTATGCGCAGAGCCTGCCTTGCCGCCGTCCTCCCCCACTAGGCGGGCGATGCCGAAATCGAGCAACTTCACGCCAAACCCTTCGGCCACCACGACATTGCTGGGCTTTACGTCAGCATGGACCACGAGCTCGCGGTGGGCATATTCCAGCGCCTCGCAGGCATCGCGGAACAGGGCCAGCCGCGCCGCCAGATCAAGGCCCTGCGAAGCCGCATGCTCGGTGATCGGCACGCCCTTGATCAGTTCCATGATGATATAGGGCGCGCCGTCCTCGCTGACCCCGCCGTCGAGCAGATGGGCGATATGCGGATGGTGCAGGCGGGCGAGAATGCGGCGTTCGGTGGCGAATTGTTCGTGGGTGGTGGCGGAAAAGATGTTCCGCCGGATCACCTTTATCGCCACCTGCTGATCGAACAGGCCATCATTGCGCGCGGCGCGATAGACCAGCCCCATCCCGCCGCGCCCGATCTCTTCGACGATGCGGTAATTGCCGATCCGCTCGGGCATTACGTGGTCGAGGTCGTCCAGCGAGGCAGGTTCGGGCGGCAAGGTGGGCAACATCGCCGAGGCATCATCGGCCTTCAGCATCGCCAGCACCGATGCCAGCACATCCGGCTCATCCGCCAGCACTTCGCGTAGCCTTGCTTCGCGCGCAGCAGGAGGCCAATCCAGCGCCTGTTCGAACAGCCGGATAACCCTCTTCTCGCGCGCCAGGTCCATCGTTCAGGCTGCCAGAGTCAGTTCTTTGAGCATCCACGCCCGCGCAGTGCGCCAGCGGCGCTGCACGGTGCGTTCGGAAATCTCCATCACTTCGGATATTTCGGGCAGGGTCAGCCCGGCATAGAAGCGCAGTTCGATTACCTTGGCGCCCTCCGGCTCAAACCGGGCGAGCTGTTCCAGCGTATCGTCAAAGTCTTCGATATCGAAAGCCTCGCCCGCCGGGGCAACATCATCCCACAGCGTCATCAAGGTGCCGCGCTTGGCGGCCTTGTGCTTGCGCACTTCGTCGATCAGCGTCATCCGCATCACCCGCGCGGCGAGGCTGAGGAAGTGGTTCTGGTCGCGCACCTCGATACCGCTGCTCTTGATGATCCGCAGCGAGGCTTCGTGGACCAGATCAGTGGGCTGAAGGTGCATCCGGCTGCTGTCCCCGTTCAGCACTCCCCGCGCGATGCGGCGAAACTCGTCATAATAAAGCGAGAGCAGACGGTCCCGCGCCACAGCCTCTCCGCGAGAAAAGCCGCTCCACAAATCATTCAAATCGAGATTGGCTGACAAAAGTGAACCCCCGTTCCCCCGGATTTCCAACAGTTTGGCATAAAAGGCAAAATTTATTTTTGGCAATGTGGCCAGATTTTCCGCTGCTTTGCGATTCCATAAGTGAAGCACAAGACTTCGCCGAAAACACGGGTTCGCAGGAAACAGATTTCAACGGAGCGTTGCGCGAAGGCGCAGCGGGCCGAAACCCGGAGGGCAAGCAGATGGCGTGTCTTGAGCAGAACTTTGAACACACTCACTTTGAGAACCAGACCACCGCACCTGCCGACGATACCGATACGGTGATCCGGGCGGATGATTCCACCTGCCAGGAATGCACCTATCTGAATTATTGTCAGCTCACGCCTAACCATTCCGGGCCGCATATGTGCTCGCAGGGGCATAGGTGGTGAAGGCGAACCGCAATAAAGCCTTATTGCTCGCCGCAGCCTTCGCGCTGTTTGGCAGCGCGCAGCCAGCCTCTGCCAAAGGCTGCAACCCGCCTGCGCCCCGTCTGGAATATCCGGCCTGGGTCCGCGAATGCGCGGGCGTGGTGCAGGCCCGCTGGCACGACAGCAACCCCTATGGCCTGCCCTATGGCGAATATGAGCGAATGCTCTGGCAGATGTATGACGTCAATTATCATCCCGAACGCTACCCCAGCCTGATCGGCTCAGCCTGTTCGCCCGAGGGATCGGGCCAAATGAACCAGTCGGGCCACGGGCAGATATGCCGGGGCGGACGGTGGACAGTCCAATGACCATCACCGCGCCCGCAATCCGAATTCACCGACCAACAGGGAACACCGCCATGAACCGCACCAAATCCATACTGCTCAGCGCAACTGCGCTGGCCCTGTTCGCCGCACCGCAGGGGGCGAGCGCACAGACGGCTCCGCAGCCGACGGTGGTGTTTTTGCCTGCCCCGGCAGGAGCTTCGTCGCCTGACACTGATTCACGTGCGATTAGCGCCGATGGCCGCACGATTGCTGGGGCACCGGGTCTCAACGGTCTATATATTTGGACTAATGGGGTGCCTGTGGAGGTTCCGGTTCCTGCAAGTGGGGGATTTCGTTCATCAGCAATTAGCGGGGACGGTCAGACAATCACCGGAGAAAATACTAGCTCAGGGACCAGAGTAGCGTTGATTTACAGAAACAATATTGGATTTTCAGCATTGCCTGATCCTTCTGCAAACGAAGTCGCTATCTTTAGTCCATCGGTCAATAGCGACGGATCAATTTTTGCAGTAACGAGCAACGTCGACGATGGCCGATTTCCGGGCTGCACACGCAGTTATAACTGCGGCGTTATCAACCGCGCTTATCGGTGGAGTGTAGCGGGAGGCTATCAAAGCCTCGGCACTTTTGGCGCGACATGGAGCCTGAGTACCAGTGGCATCAGCGGTGATGGAAATGTGATTTCAGGCAATGCTTATGACACTGCCGCCCCCTCAAGTATTTTGATTGGCACAGCCTTTCGCTGGACACCCAGCGACGGCCTGCAGGCACTGCCTTCCCTTACACCGGCAGCCGGATCGCCGAGCTTTGCATCTTCAAATGGCATCAGTCGTGACGGCAGCACTATCGTTGGTGTTTCTCGCGGCGCGGATAATTTGGTTCAAGCGGTGTTTTGGCGGGGATTATCCGTCACTGCATTGGGGTATGTTCCTGGGACCAATCCGGCCAGCGCCGAAACGGAAGCACGGGCTGCGAATGCAGATGGCAGCATAATCGTCGGCACCAATCGCTTGGACCGTGCTTGGCGATGGACCGCCGCCAGCGGGATGCAAGACTTGAACCTGATTGCCACCAATGCAGGCCTCAACCTCAACGGCTTCGTTCTGACCGATGCCGTAGGCGTTTCCGACAACGGCCAGTTCATCACTGGCAATTCGTTCAACGCGGCGCAGGGCCAGTTTCTCGGCTACGTCCTGCAACTCGCCCAGGTCACCCAATCGCGCCTGATCGTCACGATCCGCCTGCCGGGGGTAACGCAAACCTCCATCGTCAACCAGACGTTCAACACGCAGGTGGATGCTCTGCTGAACGGCACAAGCGTGTTTACCCGCACCGTTACCGATCCGATCACCGGAGCTGGCGGGGTGACTGCGCTGGCCGATGCGCGCAGCGCCTTGCAGGTCGGCGGCGGCCTGCGCCGCGTGGTGATCGGCGCGCCGGTGCTGATCTCGAACACGACCACGTTGCTGGGCACCACCAATGCCGTGGTCGATGTCGCCAGCGGCACCTCCACCAGCACCGCGACGGTCAATACCTTCGGCCCCGCCACGGTTGCTACGGGCGACCTTGGCACTTGCGCCACGGCGGCGGCGAACAACACCAACCCCACCGGCTGCTCTCTGGCGGGAACGCCGGTGACGGTGGATGCGGGGATTTTGAACTCCAACGTGTTCACCAACACGCTGAATACGGTCACGCCGACGACCACAACCACAGTCAACCAGCTGATTTCTGCCAAGTGGCAGGTAAGCGCCACGGCGGGCAACCAGTTCGGCACGGTTCACGCGCTGAGCGGGGTTGCGGCGTTTGATCGTGGGGATCGGCTGATCGGGCAATTGCTCGGCATGGGTGGCGGACAGTCTAGCGGAAGCGACAGTCACGTCGCCCGCGCCGCCATGCCGATGCAGGATGCCAATGGCCTTGGCGGCGAGAACGGTGGCCTGACGATGTTCGGCGGCTATTTCGGCAACTGGCAGCACATCGATGCAGACCCCACCGTTCCGGTCGCCGATGTGAAGGGCTCCACCAACGGCTTTGTGCTGGGGCTGGAAAAGGGCCTTGGCGCGGCCCGCGTAGGCGTGGCGGTCGATCATGGCACGTCGAACTACACCGTGCGCGATACGACTTATCCTGAATCGCTCAGCCTCAAGCACACGCAAGTGGCGCTGTATGGTGGTTGGCAGACCGGCCACTTCAGCCTGAACGGCGCGGCGGCATACGGATTTGGCACGGCGAAGACCTCGCTCACCACACCGACGACCCCCGCCACCGCATCGCGCGATGTGCGGAGCTGGTCACTCGGCGCGCAGGCGGGCTATACTGTGCCGCTCGGCAAGAGCGCCAGCGTTGAACTGGTCGGCGGGGTGCGGCACACTGCGGCAAAGCTCAAAGCCTTCACCGAAACCGGCGGACCCAGCCCGTTGCTCGGCCGCGACCAGACCGTCCACCGCACCCGCGCTTATGCCGGGATAGAGGCGCAGGCGGGGATCGCGCTTGGTAACATCACGCTCACCCCGCGCCTCCACGCCCGCTATGCCCATGACAGCGGCGATGCCAGCGGCACGGCGGACCTGCTCTTCGTCAGCGCGCCCAATGGCCCGGTGATGCAGGCGCTCGGCCCCGGCGTGGGCCGCGATGTCGCCGAACTCGGTGGATCGCTGGATGCGGCGGTGGGCGGCAGTGTCCACCTGTGGCTCGGCTATGACGGCACCTTCCGCAACGGCGCGCAGGCCCATGCGGCGAAGGCCGGGGTAACGGTGACGTTTTGAAATTGGCAAGGTAGATAGCGGGCTTGTTCCGCTATCTAAAGATCAGTCGCCTGGTTTAACCGCTGTCTGGAGACCTCGGCCACGTGCTTCGACTGCTGCCTGAGCCAAGAAATTCTCGATGGCGGCAACGGAGTGCTGACGACATAGGTTGAGGGCTTCAACTTCCGTGAGGCAGTCGATCCCGTAGCCGAATTGGCTGTGCCAGAGTTCGTCAAGTGCTTGGCCATGCCGCTCCCATAGCACAATTCTTGTTGCTGACTGCAATTCTTGTTGCTGACTGCAATGAAATTATGCGCGCGTCCCGGCTCTCGGTCAGGGTTGTGATCGCGATGACCTCTCCACCCCGTGCCTCGACGTAACCGCGCAGGTTAGCGAGCGTGCCGCCAAGACCGACGTGATCGTCCACGAGCACATAGTTTGCACCCGGTTGCACCTGCCCCTCGAACGTCGCCGGGGTGACCAGTCGCTGAAATGCCGGGGCGCGGGTATGGCCGACTTTGTTGGTCTGAACAATTTCACCGGCGATAACCGGCAAGCCGAGTTTGCTCCCCAGAACCTGGGCCATTGCATCGGGGATTGCGTTGAAACCAGTCAATTCGTCCGCGACCACCGGCAGAAGAAGGGTGGAGCGGCCTGCAACCAGTGCCTGGATGCGAGCCAATCCGTCAGGAGAGAGGAGGTCCGCAGCCAGAATCAGGCCTGCGTCTGCATCGCCGCTCTTTGCTGCGACATACCCTGGGTGGCCGTCGCGAGAGCGAACATCGGTATGGATGATCACCTCAGGAAAGTTCGAAGGCCAAGGTAGCCGGGTGGGAAAATCGTCATTCATCGGCTCAACATGCCTATCGGCTTGCTGAAAAGCCAGAACTGGATTGTGCACCAGCGTGAACCGCAAGGTGAAGGCTGATTCGCGCGCAAGCATCGCTAGGTGTGGCGCAAATATCCGCCGCTTGTGCGCAGATTTACCGGCATAACCCCGCGTCTGCTCTCATCACGGTACAAAAACGTCGCCTCAAGGCACCGCGTGTTTGCGTCCGCTGTCTTCTCTACTCTTCCGTATCCGTGCCTATCCTTCCGCAAGTTATTCTATCCGCTTCTACGGTGACCGTATCAGGGACTGCGAATTCTGTTGCGCTGGATGCCTCATAGCGAAATTCTTGGATCAGGGGGCACCAATAACTGCCAACGAATGGAAGCACGTCTCATGTCCAACTCTGACAAGATAATCCGCCTCAAGACCGTTCTCGCCCGAACTGGCCTGTCCCGCTCCACCATGTATCGCAAGATCGCAGAGGGGACTTTCCCGTCGCAGGTGAAGATTAGCGTTCACGGTGCGGGCTGGCGGGAATCCGCCGTGAACCGCTGGATTGATGATCCGGTATCTTATCGGAATGAGAGCGCGGCGCAATGACAGCGCCGCCTCCGGTCGAGCCGATCTGCGTAAAGGTCAATGACGCTGCGCGCATGATCGGCGTTGGTCGCACCAAGCTCTACGGGCTGATTGCGTCAGGCGAAATCGAGGCCATCAAGCTCGGCAAGTCAACGCGCATCACAACCGCCAGTTTGCACGAACTGATCATGCGGCAACGCGGGCGGGAATAGGTTCGCCTGCCACCTGATCT
>JADZBO010000213.1 GCA_020851995.1 Burkholderiaceae bacterium | reverse complement strand
TTGACCGCCATGGCGACCGATTGCGGCGTGACGCCGCAGGCCCAGAACACCGGCAGTTCGTCGTCCCGCACTTCGACCGCATCGCCGAAATCAGGCTTGCCAAGGTCCGCGATACCGATCATCTGCGGCAACCCGACGTGAACCGGTGCACCGTGCACACTCGGAAACCGCGAAGTGACCTGCACGGCCCGGATGACATCGGCAGGCTTCATCGGCCGCATCGAGACCACCATCGGACCATGAAACGGGCCAGCCGGCTCGCAAGCGATATTGGTACGGTACATGGGCACATTGCTGCAGCACTCAATGTGGCGCAGCGGAACCCCAGCCTCAAGCAGCGCCTGTTCAAACGAGAACGAGCACCCAAGAAGAAAGCTCACAAGATCGTCGCGCCAAAGTGCGTCGATGTCCGTGGGCTCCTCGACCAGCACCCCGTCGCGCCAGACGCGATAGCGTGGAATATCGTGGCGGATGTCGACGTCCCGCCCGAGCGCGGGCAAGAACGGGTTGCCGGGCTCCGACACGGCCAGCACGGGACACGGCTTCGGATTACGCTGACAAAATAGCAGGAAGTCCGCGGCAAGCGCGCGCGGCAGGATCATCAGATTGCCCTGCACATGGCCGGGTGCAATACCGGAGGTCTGGCCGGTGTACTCGCCGCGACGAATCCGTTGTCTGGCCTCGAAGGCGGGCGACGATGGCATTTCCAGTGTTGTCGCGGGCGAATTAGCCGACGTCTGCATCACAACCTCCCGATCGCGTAGTACTCGTGCCAACTGTGATTGCGTCAGACCCCGCGGAATGCCGGCTTGCGCTTTTCCTTCCACGCCAGGCCACCTTCCTTGAGGTCTTCGGACATCTGCGCGAGCAATTCGTCGCGCTCGAGGTCAAGCACATCAAGCGTACCGTGCGCGATCCGGTTGAGGTGCTTTTTCATGCCAAGCAACGGAATCGGTGCCATGCCGGCAAGCGTCTGCGCAAGCGCATCGACCCGAGCCATCAACTGATCAGCAGCCACGATTTCGGTTAGAAATCCAATATCGAGCATGGTCTGCGCGTCCAGCTTTTCGGCCGTCAGGAACATCCGCTTGGCAGCGTTCAAGCCAAGCCGGCTCACGTAACGCTCTAGCCCACCCTGATAATAGTGCAAACCAAGCCGCGCGGCGGGCATGAAGCAATCCACGGTCGGCACGCCGATCCGGAAATCACAGGCGATGCACATATCGGTTGCGCCGCCATAGACGCCCCCCTGAATCCCGGCGATCGTGATCGGACGCGCCAGTTCGAGCACGTCGACGAACTCGCCGAACGACATGTCGCGCCCGGTCTTTTCGGCACCAAACGCGTTGATATCAAAGCCGCTGCAAAAATACTTGCCGGTGCTCAGCACGCGCAGCACCAGGACGTCCTTCATCTCATTGACGGCCTCAATGTGATCCGCGAACACGCGCAGATCCGATGGATTCATGCGATTGGCGACGTCGGGCCGCGAGAGGGTTACGGTGGCGATGCGACCAGATACGGTCAGAACGGGGGGTTGATCCATTTTGCGTGTTTTTCCTTGTATTTTATTTTGAGAGCCCGCAAAGCATATCGATTTTTTTCGTGAGCCCGCAAAGCATATCGCGATTCCGTCCCGCTCTCACACCAGAGCCGCGATTCGCAGTCATTTGTTGCGCTGTTTTCACGAAAGTCTTACATTTTGCACGCCTGACGAAAAAATGCGCCGGTTTAACCGGCCGACTGAGAGACCACCCATGTTACATAATCTGATCCATAGCGCCCGTCGAGTCCGGACCGTTGCGCTCACCCTGCTCTGCTGCCTCGCGCCGGGCTTGGCAGCCGCGCAAAGCACGTTCCCGTCCAAAGCCATTCGGATCGTCGTGCCCTTTGCCCCGGGTGGCGTGGCTGACACCAGCGCGCGCCTGATTGCAGAGCAATTGACCAAGCGCCTGAATCAGCAGGTCTACGTCGAAAACAAGTCCGGCGCCTCGGGCAACATCGGGACCGCGCTGGTGGCCAATGCCGAACCGGATGGCTACACATTGTTACTGGGATTTGACGGCACGATCGCCATTAATCCGCACATTTTCGACAAAATTCCGTTTGACTCGATCAAGGATTTCGCGCCGGTGGGAAAGATCGGCGATGCCGCGCTGATTCTCGTCGCAAATCCGGAATTGCCGGCAAAAACCCTCCAGGAAGTGCTCGCTCTTTCCAAAAAGCGCGAAGGCGGTCTCGGTTACGGCACCTCCGGGGTGGGCGGAACGCCGCACATTGGCGGTGAACTCATCAATCAGGCAACCGGATCAAAGTTGATGCACATCCCGTACAAGGGCGGCGGCCAGGCGCTGATCGACGTACAGGGCGGAGCGATTCCGCTGGTCTTCACGGCCGTGGCGGGCGCTTACCCGTTCATTAAATCCGGTCGCGTCATCGCCATCGGCACACCCAGCGCAAAGCGCGTGGATTCCCTGCCAGATGTGCCCACCTTCATTGAAAGCGGTCTGGCTGACTTCGTACTGTATTCGTGGGTTGGCCTGCTAGCCCCTGCCAAAACGCCCAAACCGGTCATCGATCAACTGAATCAGGCGCTGAACGCAGCGCTGACCGACCCGGATGTCGTGGTGCGTCTTGACAAGCTTGGCATCACCGCAACGCCCGGCGCGCCAGCCCAGTTCGGGGATCAAATCAAACGCGATCTCGACCGCTACGGCCCGGTCGTCAAGGCGGCCCGCATCAAGGTCAACGAATAGTTGCACTGCCTGAAACGCCAAGGGGCTCGGGGCTAGGGGCAGCGAGTTGACTTCCCTCCGGGCCAAACCCCGGGGATTCCCGCGCATCTGGTGATCGGGCAATCTATCCCCGCCCTGAATGAACCGCGGGGTTTCCCTCACAATCCGATAAAATGGTCAGTGCGGCTCGATGGTGAGCCACGTTTTCTTCAGGAACCGAACATGAAATCCTCACGTCGTCAGTTCATCATTTATTCCGCAGCGGGTGCGGCCAGCCTTGCCGTTGGCGGCCAGGCCAGCGCGCAAGCCACCCTGACCGAAGCCGATCCGCAAGCGGCCGCGCTCGGCTACAAGGTCGATGCGGCCACGGTAGACAAAGCCAAGTTCCCCAAGTTTCAGGTTGGCCAGGACTGTGCGAACTGCACGCTGTATGCCTCGAAGTCTGCCGATGCGGGCACCTGTTCTATTTTTGGCGGCAAGATGGTGGCGGCCAAAGGCTGGTGCAACGCCTGGGTCAAGAAGGCCTGATCTGCGGCTTGCTGCATGACCACACGGTTCGCCGCATGACATGGCTGACTGGTGGTCAGCCTCGGGTTTTGCTGTGAGCGTTAAAAAAGAGCCGTTGCGTAAATCACGCAACGGCTCTTTTGTTTCAAACCGCAGAATTTCTGTGCGCCGCAAGGGGCGCACGCCTGCGGTCGATCCTTACTGAGGTACGACCCGCGCCTCGGTACCCGAACCTTCGATATAGACGCGCTGGCCTACACGCAGCGGGCTGGTGGGCTGGGTGATGGACACCAGCACGCCGTTGCTCGTGCGGACAAAAATCTGTTGCGCGGCAACCGGCTTGTCGTAGTGGCGCTCGATCAGATCGCCGCCCACTGCGCCGCCGATGGCACCGATGGTCATTGCAACCGCCTTGCCGGTGCCCGCACCGATCAGTGCGCCAACGCCAAGACCACCCAGACCGCCCAGTACGGCGCCAACGCCCGTGTCATGGTTGCTCTTGACCGTTGTGTCGGTGATCTGCTCAATGACGCCCTTGCGGATTTCCACTGGGGCGGCCGGACCCGCAGGAGCGCAGGCTGACAGGGAGACGAGCATGGCCAGCGACACTAGCGCGGCTGAAATTTTCTTGATCATAAAGTAGAATCCTACCAGGTAGTTTAAATAAAAATGCAGTTCGCAGACGACTTCGAAAGGTACTATACCCTATTGCCATTTCGACACCTTTTTCCAGGTCTGATTTAAACGATCAGGCCCTAACCCGGGAGCACTTAATGAAGAAAATAGTTGCCGTAACCTGCCTCGCGTTGGCAGGCGCTTCGACCGCCATGGCGCAGCAACCGCCCAAGGCGGCAACAACCACGGCGCAACTCGTTGCAATGTGCCAGCAGCGCAATGACGTGGCACAACAGAATTTTTGCCACGGATTCGGTCAAGGCGTGTTTGACACCTACCTGATTTCGCGCCATCCCAAGAACGCACCCGCGTTCATCTGCGCCGAAGGCAATGGGCTGACCCGTCAACAGCACCTCGATAACTTCATCAAATGGACGAGTGCGAATCCGCAATTCAACCAGATGTCAGCTGCGGACACGGTTCTGCGCTACCTGGGTGAAACCTATCCCTGCAAGAAGGGTTAAGCGCTCCTGCGCATTCCCCAGTTGAATGAATTCGAGAACTTCAGGAGTCACACGATGAAAAAAGCTTTGATGATTTTGCCGCTGTGCGCTGCGCTGACCTTGTCCGCGGGTTGCACGAACATGAACAGTTCCCAGCAGGCGACGCTTTCGGGTGGTGCGATAGGTGCGGCCGCGGGTGCCGGCATTACCGCAATCGCCGGTGGCAACCCGATCTGGGGCGCCGTTGGTGGCGCAGCGGCCGGCGCGCTCGGCGGCTATCTGTGGGACAAGAACAAAAGCAACTAAGCTGACTGCTTGGATGACAAACCCCGCATCCATTGAGGCGGGGGTTGTCGCAGCTGCTTCTAAGCCTTGCGTTTTGCTGCAGGGCTGTTTTTCCAGCGGCGGTGCACCCACCACCATTGTTCAGGGTGCCGCACAATCGCCAGCTCGAGCGCCGCGTTATAGGCGCGCGTATTGCGGGAAATCTCCGCCCCCACATCCTCATCGAGAATCGGCTCCAGCGCAGGCCAGAACTTCAGCACGTGGGTACCATCCGGCTCGCGCCATGAGGCGGCCGGCATGACCGGTGCCCCCGTGGCAAGCGCAATCACCGCCATGCTTTTATAGGTACCCGCGGCATGGCCGAAAAATTCGACCTCGATACCTTCGGGCCGGCGTGCGTACTGGTCAAACGGAAACACGATCGCATCGCCCTTCTCGATCGTGTCCACGATCTCTTCCAGCGACCCCCGGCGTCCAACCACGCCAAAGCCTGCCTGATTAAAGCGGCGTGTCAGCAGATCACTGAGCCATTTCGGTTTGATCGGTCTGCGCAGAAAATGAATCCGCCCTTTCACCTGGGGGAAGTGCTCGATTCCCGCCACCGTGGACACCTCGAAATTTCCGAAGTGCCCGGTGAGGATCAGTATCCCCCGGCCCGCGTGAAACGCCTCGGTCAGCTCCGGCACCCCCTCGACACGAACCAGGTCGCGTTTACGCTGCTCGGACAGGAACCTGAAGGCGATGAGTTCGCCAAGCAACGAGAACAAGTGCCCGTAGTGGGCCTGTGCAAGCCGCACAATCTGATCCTCGGGCACGTTGCCGCCATAGACGCGCCGCAGATTGTCGAGAATGACGCGGCGCCGATACGGTAACCAGCGGAAGATGAAGCGCCCCGCCGCAGTCGTTGCGACGACACGCGGCACCTTCAGGGCGACCGCGGTAGCGGAGGTCGCTGAATGACTGAGCGAAATTTTGATTGACTCAACCAGATGTCTTCCGAGGACAATTTCAGCGGCTGCGGTCGTCACAATGTGCGGCGCACCGTAGGCATCGCGTTCGACGGAAAAATCCATCGCCGTGATGATGTTGAGCGCGGTTTCCCGGGGGAAGAGCTTCAGGCAGGCTTCCTTGGCGGCAAAACGCGCGGCTAAACTTGCGACACGGCCCGGCCCGTCGCCGGCATCGTCGAGTTCGCGAACGGAAAAGAGTTTGCCGAGATCGTCGGGCAGTGCAGTGATCAGCCGGGCGATGCGCTCGATGTCAACCGTATCGACCGCACAGCCGTCTGGAAGTGGATCGGCTGCGACCATCGGGTCACCGGCTCACGAGGCCGCGCGCAGCAACAGTGCGCCATTGGTGCCTGCGAAGCCGCGGCAGAGCACCAGGACGACGTTTCCACGCGCCGGGCGGCTTTCAGCCGTTACGTTCAACCCGACGCAGGCAGGCGCAAGTTCGCTGAACGTGGCGATCCCTGGCACGACGCCCCTGCGCGCAGCTTCAAAGCCAATGGCAGCGTCCAGCATGCCGGAAGCGGCAAACGGATGACCGACAGCCCACTTGAATGCAGTCACTGGCGGCATCTGGCTACCGAACACGGTATGGAGCGCCCGAGCCTCGGAAGCATCCGACTGCTCGGTGCCATTACCGTGCGCAACCACCATGCCGACGTCCGCGGGCGCAAGGCCTGCATCGTCGAGCGCCGCACGGATGGCACGCACGAGACCGTCGCCATCATCACGGATCGCGAAGATTCCCTCGCCTTCCGCTGCGTCACCGCCGCCGAGGTACTCGCCCAGAATTGTCGCCCCGCGTTCCCGTGCGGACGCTTCGGTTTCAAGGACAAAAGAACCGGCGCCTTCGCCAAGGATGCAGCCGTTGTGACGCGCATCGAACGGGCGCAAAACGTCTCGGCCCAGCAAGCCGACGCGGTCGAGATAGTGCATGGTCTGAGGCTCGATCGGCGCGTCATGCCCGATCGCAACCATGCGGTCGGCATCGCCTTCACGCAGCGCCCAGGCGCTTTCGATCATGGCCAGAATGCCGCTGGTGGTGTGGTTGGTCACGCAACCGTTGGTGCCCTTGAGCTGGTGCCGGATACTGACATGGCACAGCACATTGTTGGGCAACGAACGCAGCAACCACATCGGGTTGACCATGTTGGGCAATTCGCGCCCGAAGGCGTTGAGGCTATCGCCGGTTTCGGCCATCAGCGGGAAAAAGTCATAGTTGACCTCGAAGGCACCGCCGCCCGATCCGACGAAACACCCCGTCTGATCAGCGTAAGTCACGCCGTCCGCCCCGCCAAGCGCTTCGCGCCAAGGCGTCAGCCCAGCCTGCTCGATGGCCTGGCTGCCGGCGTAGATTCCGAAGACATCCGAACGACGCACCAGTTTGAGCAACTTGCGATCGCCCAGTAACTTGCCGCCGTTGTAATCCTTGAGCTCGGACGCGACTTTGCACGCCCAACCCGAGGCATCCCAGGCGCCAATGGGTGCGACGGCGGATTGACCGCTGACGAGCGCATCGACGATTTCGGCTGGCGTGGTGCCCGAGCCGCAGATGGCGGAGTACCCCGTGATAACAACGCGAGTCATGGCGATCACTTTCCTGCAGCCACAAGGGCTGCGGTTTCTTCAGGATGACGAAAGGCCAGGCAGCTGTTGCTGCCACCAAATCCCAGCGAATTGGAGAGCGCCATGCGGATGCGCTGATCCCGCGGAACATCGCGAATGACATTGACATCGCAATCCGGATCCAGCTGCTGCAAATTGGCGTTGGGCGGCATTTGCCCCTGCTGAATGGCAAGTGCGCAGATGCCGGCCTCGACAGCGCCAGCGGCTGCAATCAGATGACCCGTGACGCTTTTGGTGGAGCTTACACCGACCACTTTGGCGCGTGGCCCGAATACTGCGTTGACGGCCGCGCATTCACTCCGATCATTCATGGGCGTTGAAGTACCGTGCGCATTGATGTAATCAATGTCCCCGATGCTGGCGCCAGCATCGGACAGCGCCCGGCGCATTGCCTGGATGGGGCCGTCGCCCGAGGGATGCGAATCGGTAATCCGGTATGAGGAGAGCGAGTTGCCGTCGCCAGCGAGTTCGGCGTAGATCGTGGCGCCGCGCTGCACGGCGCTGTTCCATTCTTCCAGCACCAGGAAACCGGCACCTTCGCCAAGCACGAACCCGTTGCGCGTCTTGTCGAAGGGGCGACTGGCCCGTTCGGGATTGTCGTTATCCGGAGAAACGGCAGAAAGCAGACAAAATCCGGAAAGGCCGACCGGGGAGATCATGGAATCGAAGCCACCGGTCAGAACCCGATCGGCAACCCC
Organism: Burkholderiaceae bacterium; assembly: GCA_020851995.1. GTDB lineage: Bacteria > Pseudomonadota > Gammaproteobacteria > Burkholderiales > Burkholderiaceae_B > Zwartia. Next base: position 11,863 of record JADZBO010000213.1, on the reverse strand, counting down.
GCGACGGATCAGCCGCATCGCGGTGCCGACGGCCTGGCCGCCGGACGCGCACGCCGTGTGTACAGTCGACGCATATCCCCGTATGCCGAAGCGACGCAACAGCAGCGAAACACCGGCGGTGGAAAGGCTCCTGCTGAAAGCCATGACGTCATTGGCCACGGGTTCGTCCAGGATGCGATCGGGGATGAGTTCCCCCTCGGGCGCGGCCGCCCGCTGGATCGCAGCGATTTCGTCGTGCGCGACCGTCATCATGCCGGCTCCGACGACACAACCCCAGCGGGTCGCATCGGCTGTCGTTGGCCGGATTCCGGCATCGGCGATCGCCTGGTCGGCTGCCGCGAGGGCGAAGCGGTGTGCACGGCTGGCATATTTCAGAAGCTTGCGATCATCGATTGGCGGCAAGCTGTCGAACCCTTTGACTTCCGCCGCGATACGGGTCGAAAACCCTGATGCGTCGAACAGGGTGATCGGCCCAGCGCACCCACGGGCTGACTTCAGGCGGGCCCAGGTCGAGGCGACATCCAGCCCGGCAGGCGTGACCAGCCCGATTCCGGTAATCGCAACGCGACGTCGTGCAGTCATTTGATTCCTCCGGTGTCCGGTTCGAAAAACATCTTCGCACCGGCAATGATGCGGCCGTCGGCCTTTGCGCCGACCTTGACCATCATGGGCTCGGGATCGTCGGCGCCCGGCATACCAAGCTCGGCGGTCAGATCCAGCGCCGCGCCCGGGGCCGTGAAAGCCCGGACCTTGACGTTGGTAATGCGCGTCACCCGAACCGGTTCGCCCGCCGACTCCGCAGCGATGCGCTGCGCCAGCTGGAGCTGCGCATCCAGCATCAGAGTCGCCGGAAAGACGGGTCTGAGCGGGAAGTGATCCTGGAAAAACGGTGCTGACGCCGGAACGTCGAGACGACATTCGAGTCGTTGGGCGACTTCGTGGGAAAGATCGACCAGCGAGGGCGCGGGAACGCCGCCAAATGCCCCAGGGGGGCGACCAGCACCGCGCAGAACCTCAAAATCTGTTCTCAGCGCAGCCGGATCGTCGAATTCAGCGATGTCGAGCATGGATCCCAGGGTATCCATCAATTCCAGGACCAGACGGCCATCCACCAGAGCGCGGCCACGGTAGGTGATCGCCTCCTCGTCGCAGGACTCGATATCGACCTGTAACTCAAGCAAGTCGCCAGGCCGGGGGGATGCGTGGATGCGGGTATCGCCCGCCAGCGCAGCGACTGGCCTGAAACGGAAGCCGACCGTGGACATTGCAACCCAGGCCGCGAGCTGGCCGATGGCCTCTGCCACCAGGCTTACGGGGAAGCGCGAAGCGCTTGCCGGTATGGTGTAGAGCCCGCGGACATGTGCTACGCCGTCAATCTGGGTGATGCGGTCGACAAAAGAAAACGCAGCGAAACGACCTGCGGGCGATGGATGGTCTTCGCCCGCCACGCCCAACCCCATCAGCCCGCCGCTTGCGCAGCGCGCTGCGCGCGGATCACGAGCTTGCAAAAGGTTTCGGGCGTATACAGACGCGCGATCTGGTCAACACGCATCGGGAGTTTGAAGCGATCCGCAGGGATCTCAGCCAGGTATTCGCGCAGACGCGCAAGACCCTTTTCTGTCAGTACGCCGCCCTGCTCGAACTCTTCGACCGGCATCTCGCCGCGGACGTCTTCAATAATCTTGCCGCGCGGCACCTTGATCTTGAAGGCGCGTTCGAGTCGAAACACCATATCGAGGAAGTCGATCGACTCGGCATCAAGGCCTTCGATCAGGGACACGTCAAGCTTGATGTCATCCGCGTCACAGCCCAGTGCATCGGCCATCGTTTTCTGGACGGTGGGAAACACCGCCATGATTTCTTCCTTCGAGATGACTTGTTCAGCCATGACTTACTCCGTGTAATAAAGGCAATAGCACACGCGCGCTGCCGGGGATGGCAACGGCTGGGCGAGCCAGTACGCCAGATCAATTAAAGGAGGCCATTTTACCCCAACTGAGGGGATTCCCGGCTCAGTCCATCTTGAACCCGCCATCCACATACAGCACCTGCCCGGTGATGTAGCTGGCCATGTCGGAGGCGAGGAAAGCGACAGCGCTGGCGACCTCGGCGGCCTTGCCGTAGCGCTTGAGCAGGATTTTGGCCTTGACCTGGTCGTCGGCAAGGTCGCGAACCTGCTGGGACATTTCGGTATCGATGACCCCGGGGGCCACGGCGTTGACCTGAATTTTTCGGGGAGCAAGTTCGACCGCCAGCGCACGGGTGACGGCATCGACCGCGCCCTTGGACGCAGCGTAATTGGCCTGACCGCGCCCTGCCTTGTTGCCTGCCACCGAGGACAGGTTAACGATACGCCCGGCGCGCTGGGACATCATGAAGGGAATGACGGGCCGGGTCACGTTAAACAAGCCGCCCACGTTGGTCTCGAGAACCGCTGAAATTTCCTCGTCCTCCATCGCCGCAAGCAGGTTGTCGCGCACGATCCCGGCGTTATTGACGAGAATGTCGATGCGTTCGCAGCGATCGGCGATCGACTCGACCGCCGCGATGCAGGCGGCGGAATCGGTCACATCCACCTGCAGCGCGGTGGCTTTGCCGCCTGCGGCCAACACGGTAGTGACGACCTCTTCGGCCGCCGCCGCGTTGCCACGGTAAAAAAAAGTGACGTCAGCGCCCTGGGCCGCAAAAAGTTCCACGATGGCCCGCCCGATACCGCGCGACCCACCGGTGACGATTGCAACTTTGCCTTGCAGACCGGATTCGAATGCCATGATCTTTGCCTTGAGGTGTCTTTAACCGGAAATCGCAAAACCGCCGTCAACGACCAGCGTATGACCATTGATCCAGGCGGCTTCGGGCAGGCAAAGGAGGTAAACCGCATCTGCCACGTTCTCCGGGCGCAGCGACGGGCCCGCCGGCGTGCGCGCGGCGAATTCAGCCAGCACCTGATCGCGGTTGGGAAAGTGGCTCAGGGCATCGGTATCGACCACGCCGGCCGACACGGTGTTGACACGGATACCGCGTGGCCCGAGCTCCTGGGCCAGCGAACGCACCAGGGACTCGAGTGCCGCCTTGGATGCGCCAATGAATCCGTAATTCGGCATGGCACGCTGCGCGCCCAGGCTGGACATCGCGACGATACGACCGCCCTCCTTCATCAGCGGCACGGCGTGCTGCGCAAGCAGGTTGACCGCGAAGGCGTTGGTTTCCATACACCAGCGAAAGTGTTTGAGGGTCATGTCCATCGCCGGCTTGAGCACGCCCGAGGCCGCGTTGCTGACCACGATATCCAGCCGACCGAACTCCGCGGTGATCACTTCGAAGATCTCGGCCACGCTGTCAGGCACGCCCACGCTGCCCTGTACGGCAATTGCACGCCCCCCGAGGGCGCGAACCTGGGCGCAGACTTCCTCGGCTTCTTCGTGGCTGTTGTAGTAGTTGGCGACAATGTCACAGCCGGCGGCTGCGAGCTTGAGCGCGCACGCGCGTCCGATACCGCGCGCCGCGCCCGTGACGAGGGCGACTTTGCCGGAAAGTGGCTTGGACATCATGGGGGCTTACTCCGGGAGCTGGGTCAAAATCAAGGGGGAAAGTGTACCCAGATTTCGACACCCCCGGTGGCGCACATGGTCCTTGAGTTGCCAGTCGGAAAGGCCGGGACACAGGCAGATCAGGCAAAAAAAGTGTAGATTGATCGTCTTTCCCCCTCACCGCGACGAGTCAAGCGCAATGTCCAAACAGCCCCCCATGCCCACCATGTCCAGCGTGGTCTCCCACTGGATCAATGGCAAATCCATCACCCACCCCGGCGCGCGTCACCAGGATGTGTTCAATCCGGCCACCGGACAAGTCGCGCGGCAGGTCGAGCTTGCCAGTCTGCAGACAGTCAACGAGGCGGTCGCCGCAGCGCGGGCAGCTTTCCCCGCCTGGGCCGATACGCCGCCGATCCGGCGCGCGCGCATCATCAATGCCTTTCTGGCTCTGCTGAACGCCCGCCGCGACGACCTGGCCTCGATCATCACGCAGGAACACGGCAAAGTGTTCACCGACGCGCAGGGCGAAGTCACGCGGGGCGTCGAGATCGTCGAATTTGCCTGCGGCATCCCGCAGCTCCTGAAAACCGACTTCACGGATCAGGTGTCCACCGGCATCGACAACTGGACGCTGCGGCAGCCCCTGGGCGTCGTGGCCGGCATTACACCGTTTAACTTCCCGTGCATGGTGCCCTGCTGGATGTTCCCCATGGCAATCGCGGCGGGCAACACCTTCGTGCTCAAACCCAGCGAGCGGGATCCTTCGGCGGCCATCTTCATGGCCGAGCTGTTCCGCGAAGCCGGGCTTCCCGACGGCGTCTTCAACGTCGTCCAGGGCGACAAAGTCGCTGTCGACGGGTTGCTGGATCATCCCGACGTGCGCGCAGTGAGTTTCGTCGGATCGACCCCGATCGCACAGTACATTTACGAGCGCGGTGCCGCCCAGGGTAAGCGCGTCCAGGCGCTTGGCGGCGCCAAGAACCACATGGTGGTGATGCCCGACGCCGATATCGACCAGGCCGTCGACGGCCTGATCGGCGCCGGCTATGGCTCCGCCGGGGAGCGCTGCATGGCGATTTCGGTGGCCGTGCTGGTGGGCGATGTGGCCGACAAGGTCGTTCCGCTCCTGGCAGATCGCGCGCGCAAGCTGAAGATCAAAAACGGACTGGAACTCGACGCTGAAATGGGCCCCATCGTGACCCGCCAGGCGCTTGAGCGTATCGAAGGCTACATTGGCGTCGGGGTCGAAGAAGGCGCCAGCCTGGTGGTGGATGGCCGCGGCTACAAAGTTCCTGGCCATGAGCAGGGGTTCTTCACGGGCGGGACGTTGTTTGATCACGTCAAGCCGTCAATGCGCATCTACAAGGAAGAAATCTTCGGTCCGGTACTGTCCTGCGTGCGCGTGCGCGATTTCGCCGAGGCAGTCGACCTGATCAACGCACACGAATACGGCAACGGCGTCTCCTGCTACACCCGGGACGGCAACATTGCGCGCGAGTTCGGCCGGCGCATCCAGGTCGGCATGGTCGGCATCAATGTGCCGATTCCAGTGCCAATGGCCTGGCATGGTTTTGGTGGCTGGAAGCGCAGCCTGTTCGGCGACATGCACGCCTATGGTGAAGAAGGCGTGCGTTTCTACACTAAACAGAAGTCGATCATGCAGCGTTGGCCCGAAACCATCGGCAAGGGCGCCGAGTTCGCGATGCCCACGGCGAAATGATCGGAGTACTGATTTGAGAAAGGCTGTTTGCCTGCTGAGCGGCGGGCTTGATTCCACCACCGTGCTGGCCATCGCGCAAAACGAGGGCTTTGAAGTCTATGCACTGAGCTTTCGCTATGGGCAACGACACCTGATCGAACTCGAGCGCGCGCAGTCCTTCGCGCTCAAGCGTGGCGTGGCCCGCCATGTCACGATCGATATGGACATGCGTCCCTTTGGTGGCTCGGCGCTCACCTCAGATATTCCGGTGCCGAAGCACCACGACGTTCAGGAAATCGGCGGCGGAATTCCGGTCACTTACGTGCCGGCGCGCAACACCATTTTCCTGAGCCTCGCGCTGGGATGGGCAGAAGCGCTGGGTGCACAGGACATCTTCGTCGGGGTCAATGCCATGGACTACAGCGGCTACCCCGACTGCCGCCCTGAATACATCGCCGCGTTTGAGCACATGGCAAACCTCGCCACGCGCGCCGGCGTCGAGGGCCATCAGAAAATCCGCGTGCGCGCACCGCTGATCAACATGAGCAAGGCAGACATCGTGCGCCGTGGCACCGAATTGGGCGTGGATTTTGGCGAAACCACCAGTTGCTATGACCCGACGCCTGAAGGCGCCCCCTGCCGGGAATGCGATTCCTGTCTGCTGCGCGCCAAGGGCTTTGCCGAGGCGGGCCTGGAGGATCCCTTGTACAAGAAGTTCGGACTGCACTCCTGAGCGGCAAAATGAGCGGCTCCCTGCGTGACCAGATCCTGTTTGTGGCTTCGGCAGGCTTTGAGGCTGCCTGTCAGGTGGATTGCCTGCCGCCGGGCCACCGCGCCGCGAGGCTGCATGGCCACAGCTACCGCGCCGATGTGCGCGCCAGCCTGCCGACGGACTGGGGTGGCTTCGAAGGCGCCGAAGTCGGCGGCCTCGCCGAGCGGCTTCGCGCATGCGTCGCGCCGCTCGATTACGCCCATCTGAACACGCTGATCGACTCACCGACCGACGAGAACATCGTGCGCTGGATCCGCGCACGGCTCGACATGCCCGGCATCGTTGCAACCGGCGTGCAAAGCACCGATGACTGCGGTGTCGATCTCGATGCGCGCGATCATGCGCACCTCTGGCGCCGCTACGTCTTTCAATCGGCCCACCAGTTGCCCAACGTACCAAAGGGACACAAGTGCGGACGCATGCACGGACATGGGTTCGAGGTCCTTTTGCACGCCGACCGCGACATCGGCACATCGGCGCTCTCCATCGATTACGACGTCCTCGACCGCCTTTGGGCACCGCTGCACGATCAGTTGGATCACGCCTGCCTGAACGATATTCCCGGGCTGGAAAACCCGACCAGCGAAAACATTTCGGCGTGGATCTGGGCAAGGCTCAAACCCTCGTTGCCCGAGTTGTCCTGGGTGACCGTCTATGAAACCGCGAGTTGCGGCGCGCATTTCGACGGCAGTCACTACCGGATCTGGAAGGAATTGACGCTGGACAGCGCCGTCCGTCTGCCGCACGCGCCTGCAGGCGACAGCCGGCGACGCATCCACGGCCATACGTTCACCTTGCGACTGCATGTACATGCGCCGCTGGACCGCGTGCGCGGCTGGACCGTTGACTTCGGTGACGTCAAGACCGTCTTCGACCCGATTTTCAGGCAACTCGACCACCGTCCACTGCATGAAATCGTTGCGGATGGCAACGCCGATACCGCCAGCATCGCCCGCCACATCAAGTCGATGGCGTATCCGGCGATCCCCGAGCTAGACCGCATTGATCTGTACGAGACCCGCGGCTGTGGCGTCATCTTGCACTGGGGCGAGTTGGGCCCGGCACTTCCAGTCTGAACACCATGGCCTACAGCGTCAAAGAGATTTTTTACACTCTGCAGGGTGAAGGCTTGCAGGCCGGCATGGCCGCAGTTTTCCTGCGGTTTGCCGGTTGCAACTTGTGGAATGGCCTTGAGCGCGATCGCGCCGAGGCCGTCTGTCAGTTCTGCGATACCGACTTTGTAGGCGTTGACGGCACCGGTGGCGGCAAATTCGCCACACCTGCAGACCTCGCCGCCGCGGTCGACGCCTTCTGGCCCGAAGCAGGCACCGAGCACCGCCTGGTCGTCTGTACCGGCGGAGAACCCCTGCTGCAACTCGATACGCCTCTGATCGACGCGCTGCACGGGCGCGGATTTCGCATCGCGGTCGAAACCAACGGCACGATTGCTGCGCCCACCGGAATTGACTGGATCTGCGTCAGCCCGAAATCGGATGCACCGCTCGCACAAACGCACGGTGACGAACTCAAGCTCGTGTTCCCCCAGGAGCGGGCGCGGCCAGAACGCTTTGAGCATCTCGGGTTCACCCACTACCTGCTGCAGCCGATGGACGGCCCAGATCGCGAGGCGAACACCGAACTCGCGATCGCCTATTGCATGGCACACCCGCGCTGGCGGCTATCGTTGCAGACTCACAAGATCACCGGAATCCGCTGAATCCGATCGATCGGCCGCCTTGGTCACTGCAAGGCAAGCGAGAATCCGGGAACGTACGTGACCAACATCAGCACAACGAGCATCACGCCGACAAAGGGCCAGATGACCCGCGCGATCTCATTGAGCCGCAACCCGCTGATCGCCATGCCCACAAACAGGCAATACCCGATCGGGGGCGCTGCCATGCCAATCGCTACGTTGGTCACGATAATCGCACCGAAATGAATCGGGTCGATTTGAAAGCTGTTGGCAATAGCAATCAATAATGGCCCAAGCACCACCATGATCGCGATTTCGTCCATCACTGCCGCAAGCAGGAAAAATGCGATATTCAGCATAAACAGCATGATCCACTTCTCATGCACGTTGGCAGACAGCCATGCGGCGAGTTTGGGTGCGAGTTGCTCCTGGGCGACTAGCACACCGAATCCCGTTGAAAACACGATGATGGACATCACGATGGCTGTCACTTTCAGCGAGCGCCATACGATGCCAGGAAGCTCCTCGATCTTCAGGCGCTTCTCGATGAACAGTCCGACAAAAAGTGCGTAGACACAACTGACTACCGCTGCCTCGGTCGGCGTAAAGATGCCTCCGTAAATCCCCCCCAGAACAATGACCGGCGCAAGCAACGCCCAAATGCCGTCACGCATGGCACGGGCGATCTCCCGTCGGTCAGCGCGCTGCTGCGTCGGAATGGACTGTCGCCGTGCATGCCAGTAGACAACGACCATCAAACCGGCAGCCATGATCAGGCCCGGGAGCACCCCGGCGCTAAAAAGCCGCGCGATCGACTGCTCGGCGATGACTCCCCAGATCACAAAGGCAATCGAAGGCGGAATTAACGGCGCCAGAACGCCCGCGCTGACCGAGAGTGCCGCGGCGAATGGTTTGCTATAGCCACGCTCGGCCATTGCCGGAATCATGATCGCCCCGATCGCGGCGGTGGTCGCGGGGGCCGAGCCAGAGATCGCCGCAAAAATTGTCGCCGCAACCACAGTCACGTGACCAAGGCCGCCGGTCATGTGACGCACAAATACGTCCGCAACGTTCACCAAACGACGCGACAGGCCTCCGGCGGACATCAGTTCGCCCGCCAGCATGAAAAACGGAATCGCCAGTAATGAAAACGACTGCGTGCCCGCCATGATCGTCTGCGGCAACAGCATGGGCTCGATACCTTGCACCCAGAGCGACAGCGCCACGACGATCCCGATCGCGAACGCGAACGGCACGCCGATCAGCATCAGAACCCCGAATCCGGCAGACAGCAGCCACGCCGTACTACTCATTGAGCGACTCCGCCCACGGCATCAGTCGCTCAAGCGAGAAAATCGCAATCAGAACACCAAACGCCGGTGCTGCGGCATAGAGCATTTCGATCGGAAACCCGATTGCCGCGGACTTCGAACCCTGCGTCTCAGCAACGTATTCCCAGCCGGCAACGGCAAGGAACACCCCCAGAGCGAACATCATCAGAGCAACCAACCGCTCCACGGCGGCATGTATCTGTGAAGGCAGAATATCGACGAGCAAATCCATGCGCGCATGCGACATGCGCCGGATCCCCACAGAGGTTGCGATGACAACGACCCAGGCGAAGCCCAGAAGCGCCAGCTCCTCGCTCCAGGAGAGCGCAAACCCGAACACATAACGCAGGACAACCTGCAGTGCCAGCACGCAGAGCATGAACAGCACTAGCGCAACTGCGATGCCACGCAGGATTGCCTCAAACGCGTCAAATACGCGTCGCATGACGCAGGCCTCTCTTATTTCACAGCGTCCAGGGCCTGGCTGACCAGAGGATCACCCACATCCTTGCGCGCCTTGTCATAAATCGGCTGGACCGCCTTCCGGAATGCGGAAACATCCCCCACAGAGTTCACCTTCATGCCCTTTTTCTCAAGACCCGCAAGCAACGACTTCTCATTCGCTGCGGCTGTGGCACGCTGCTGCGCAGTGGCGATCTTGCCCGCCTCGACCACGGCTTTTTTCTGATCAGGCGTCAGTTTGTCGAACGCCCGCTTGGAGATGATCAACTCGATCACCGAATAGGTGTGGTTGGTCAGAGAAAGGAATTTTGTCACTTCGTACATTTTGCTGCCATCAATCACCGCAACGGGAATTTCCAATCCGTCGATGGTGCCCTGCTGCACGGCGGTAAAGGTTTCGCCCCAGGCCATGGGGACCGCCGCACCACCAAGAGAGTTGAACATTTCGATATAAATCGGATTCTGCATGACGCGATACTTCACGCCTTTGACATCGTCCGGCACACCGACGGGCTTCTTGTTATTGATCATCTGGCGAAACCCTCCCTCCATGTAACCAAGCAGAAGGATGTTCTTTTTCGCCAGCATCCCGGCAAGTTGCTCGCCCAGTTTTCCGTCCAGTACCTTCTGAGCCTGAGCCTCACTGCTGAAGAGGAAGGGAAGATCATTGATCTGGAAAGCCGGTTCGATCTGGGCAATGACGGCGTTTGTGATGATGCCCGCATCAACGGTGCCAAAACGCACCCCCTCCATAATCTGCTTCTCATCGCCCAACTGCCGATTGGGATAGAGTTGCACCTGGATCGATCCGCCGGAAGTTTTCTCGAGCGCCTCCTTGAAGGCACGTGCACCAACGGCATAGGGGTCGGTTGCTCCATCCGACGTGGTCCAGCCCAATTTCAGAACAGTCTGGGCCTGTACGGCCGAAATCAGTACGCATGCGCACAGTCCTGCGAATGCTGCGCTCCATTCCGAAAATTTCTTAGAGTTCATGAACAATCTCCGTGGTTTTCAGGAAATCACTTCCTGCAGGTCGTGGGAATCAGAGTGCATTCGCGTCGAAAGGCGCGAAGCCGTAGAGGACTTCAGGATTTTCGACCAGCACCTGACGACGCAGCGTTTCGGTGTCCAGCCAATCAAACACCGCATCAGCGATGTCACCATCGTTAGGCATCGGGGCAGGAATATTCGGATGAGGCCAGTCGGATCCCCAAACCAGGCGGTCGGTGCGGGTTCTAAGCAACGCATCGACAAAAGGCCGAATTGCCGTCCACTTCCCCTCAGGCCCCACAACCCGGTAAGCGCCCGAAAGCTTCACCCAGGCATTGCCTTCGCGCACCAGCGCGCACAGATTCTGAAATCCGGCATCGTTCACGTCAGGGCGAGACGGGTGTCCAAAATGATCAAACACCACCGGCACGCCCAATCCTGCTGCCCAGGCAGGAAGTTCAGGCCGGGCCGCGACATCAACCAGGAACTGAATGTGCCAGCCAAAGGGAGCGATCTTTTGAGCAAGCGTTTCTGCGTCCTCTAACTGGCTGCCACCGGCGAAGAGGACGTTGACGCGCGTACCGCGCGCTCCAGCGGCGTGCAAGCGGGCGATTTCGGCTTCCGACACATCGACCGGAAGTACCGCGACTCCACGCAGACGATCTGAATGGGCAATCAGCGTGTCAACAAACGTGGCGTGATCATGGCCATAAACCGAGGGATGCACCAGCACCGCACGATCCGCGCCAATTGCGTCGTTCATCGCCTGAAATGATGCCCAGGGTGCAGGCGTCGGCGTGTACGATCGATTGGCCGTGTACGGATAGCGGGAGGGATCCTCGAATACATGAAAGTGGCAATCGACCGAGCCCGCCGGAAGCCGTCGCCGGGGAGTCACTAATGGATCAAATGGCAAATAGTCCGCGCTCATCATGATGATGAAGTTGTCTCCTGTCGTTTTCGAGGCTGGACCGGCATCGGGGCAAGCCAAGCATGCCAGCCGGACTCAAGGCCTGAATGACATTATTGTTAGCACACAGATTACACCAAACCGACTCTGCGTAGATCCCCGTCGCTAGTCGGGTAAACGAGCCAATTCATCCAGGATGTGACGCGTGTGCTCGCCTACCCGGGGAGCAGGATACCGAAACGTGCCCGGCGTCTCTGAAAGCCGTGGCACGATGTTGTGCATCGGCAGGCTGCCCAGGTCACGATCTTCGACATGCACGATCGCCTCGCGACCGGTCACGAACGGGTCATCGATCAAATCCGCCACCGAACACACCGGGCCGACCGTGACTGCAGCGGCTTCAAAAATCGCCAGGTTTTCCTCCTGGGTTCGTGCCCCGATGAATTCGCCGATGATGCCGTCGAGTTCAT
>JADZBO010000212.1 GCA_020851995.1 Burkholderiaceae bacterium | reverse complement strand
GCCAAACCAGCCATTCGCACCAAACACCAGGACGTAGACCAGGCCAGCCACCACCGGGGAAACCGAAAACGGCAGATCGATCAGCGTGATGAGTATCGATTTGTGGCGGAACTCGTGCTTGGCGACCGCCCAGGCTGCCACCACGCCGAATACAAGATTCAGCGGGACGACAATTGCAGCGATCACCAGGGTGAGGCGGATGGCCGCCCAGGAATCCGGATCGTCGAAGGATGCCTGGTAGAAATCGACACCCTTGCGCAGCGCTTCAGTGAGCACCGCGGCCAGCGGCAACACCAGGAACAGGGCGACGACGGCAAGTGCGATGGTGATCAGGATGTATCGCACCAGGCGTGATTCGCCTGCGCCCTGCGCGATGCGGGGGGAGATGCTGTGCGCCCTCATGCCTTCAGTCCCGAGCGGCGTCGCTGCCAGGCTTGCAGCAGGTTGATAATCATCAGCAGGATGAACGAGGAGACCAGCATCACCGTGGCGACGGCTGTGGCCCCGGCGAAGTCATACTGCTCGAGTTTGCCGATGATGATGAGCGAGGTGATTTCCGACACCATGGGCATGTTACCTGCGATGAAGATGACCGAGCCGTATTCCCCGATCGCCCGCGCAAAGGCCATGGCAAAGCCAGTGAGCAGCGCCGGCGTGATGGTGGGCAGGATCACTTTGACGAATGTCTGCAATGGCGTGGCCCCCAGACAGGTGGCGGCTTCCTCAAGCTCTTTTTCGGCCTCTTCGAGCACGGGTTGAACGGTGCGCACCACGAAGGGCAGGCTGATGAAGATCAGCGCGACGACAACGCCAGCGGGCGTGAAAGCGACCTGGATTCCCCAGTTGGATTCAACAAATTGCCCCACCCAGCCGTTGCCGGCCCACAGTGCCGTCAGCGAAATGCCAGCCACAGCGGTGGGCAGCGCAAACGGCAGATCGACCAACGCATCGACGAACTTCTTGCCCGGGAATTCGTATCGCACCAGCACCCAGGCGAGCAGTACACCGGTGAACAGATTGAAGGTCGCGGCGAGAAACGATGCGCCGAACGTCAGTCGATAGGAGGCCATCACGCGTGGCGACGTCACCGCGGACCAGAACTCCGGCCAGGTCAGCGTGAACGTCTTGATGAACAGCGCCGACAAGGGGATCAGGACGATCAGACTCAGGTAGAGAATCGTGAGGCCCATCGATAGGCCGAAGCCGGGCAGAACGCGTCGGGTGGCGGCGCGGGGGGCATGATCCCCGGCGGCGGGCGATTTGCCATTCACCGGACCGCGGGATCGGTTCTGCGCCGGCAGAGCGAGAGACGCTGCGGTCATGGCCTTACTTTCCGACGGTGTAAATCTTGTCGAACAGGCCGCCGTCATTGAAGTGCACCTTTTGCGCTTCCCCCAGGCTGCCGAAGTATTCCTTCACCGTGAAGAGTTTGATGGGTTTGAAGGTGTCCTTGTACTTCGCGAGGATTGCGGCGTTGCGTGGCCGGATGGCGTGGCGTGCGGCGATCTCCTGGCCTTCGTCCGAATACAGGTAATCCAGATAGGCCTTCGCCTGGTCCCGGGTGCCTTTCTGCTTGACGGTGCGCTCGACGATGGCCACGGGGTTTTCCGCGACGATCGAACTCGAAGGATGGATCACATCGACCTTGCCTTCGCCGAATTCGCGGTTGACCGACACGACTTCGGATTCGAAGGTGATGAGGACGTCGCCAATATTGCGCTGCAGGAAGATCGAGGTCGCGTCCCGTCCGCCCTTGGCAAGGATCGGCACGTTCTTGAACAGGTTCGACACGAATTCCTGTGCCTGCGCATCGGTGCCGCCTTTTTCGCGCACCTGGCCCCAGGCAGCGAGGTAGGCCATGCGGCCGTTGCCGCCTGTCTTGGGGTTGACGACGATCACCTTGATACCCGGCTTGATCAGGTCAGCCCAGTCCTTGATGCCTTTGGGATTACCGCGCCGGACCAGAAACAGCATGGTTGATGTCGTAGGCGCGGCGTTGTCAGGGAACAATGTCGACCAGTTCGGCGCCACGACGCCGCTGGTGGCGAGAAAATCCACATCCGTGGTGGTGTTCATGGTCACCACGTCGGCCGCGAGACCATCATTCACGGCGCGTGCCTGGGCGCTGGAGCCGCCATGAGACTGGTCGATCCTGATGTCCTTGCCGGTGGTCTTTTTGTACTGCGCGACGAAGGCCGCGTTGTAGTCTTTATAGAACTCGCGGGCTACGTCGTACGATGCGTTGAGCAGCGTCGTTTGCGCGGGGGCGGGGAGGGAGGCCAGCGCGATCAGCACGCCCGCGAGCACGGTTTGAATATTTTTCATGGAGCAAAATGGCAACAGTTGACTTTGATGCGGCCATTTTGCGGTGCGTCATTAAAACCGCGAACTACTGATTTTCAATTTGTTTATACGGAAATGGAATATGGTTGACTGCAGCTATGCAGCTATGCAGCTATGCAGCTATGCAGCCAAAGGCGCAGGATGAACGCGCATCGGGTGCTGTTTGAAACGCTGTTGCGCCTGCCAGATATCGTATGCGCTTTGCTGCGCCAACCACGCTTGTGCTGAACCACCTCGTTCAATGCCAAGCCATGCCTCGAGGCGAAGCGACATTTCGGGAGAAATTCCCGCATGTCCGTTGAGCACGCGAGAGAGGGCGACACGCGAAATTCCAAGTTGCAGCGCCGCCTGAGTGACACTGAGCCCGAGCGCAGGCAGGACATCATCGCGCAGAGTGAGTCCGGGATGCGGCGGATTATGCATTTTCACCATTTTGTTCTCCTTCCTGCGTGCAGCATTGTATCTAGTATCGATACGGTATACGCCAGGACTAAACAACTTATAACGGTTGTTACAGGGGGACTCAGGATCAGCTTTATTTTGAAACTTGCTGCAATACCTGCTGGATGAGATCTTCAAGTTGCGCAGGTGGCAGGGCGCCGGAGACGCGGCCGAGTTCCTGCGTGCCGTTGAAGACCGCGAGCGTCGGGATCGAGCGGATATTGAATTTTGCCCCCAGATCCTGGTTGGCCTCGGTATCGACTTTGGCGAAGACGAGTCGGTCACCATGCTTTTGCGCAGCAGCGGCAAAGGTGGGCGCGAAAGACCTGCAGGGCGCGCACCAGGGCGCCCAGAAATCGACAATGACCGGAACTCTGGCTTGCGCTGTCAGGGCGGCAAGACCGGTGGAATCGACTGCGTGCACGCCCGAAAACAGCGCTTGGCCGCAGGCGCCGCAGGTTGGGCCATCGCCGATGCGTTCGTCGGGAAACCGGTTGGCTTTCTGGCAGTGCGGGCAGTTCAATTGCATGATGGGCTCCTGTCGGGCAAACTGCGTGCACACGACCTGCGCCGGGCAGGATGATCACAGCAGAAATGCTAAGACAAACTAAAAATCATTTGTTGGGCATTAAATGGCACCGGTAAGCCGACATTTCAAGTGCCTGACATGTTCACCTGAAAGGAAGAATTCATGGATCTGAGCCGTTTCCCCCGCCGCCGCTACTCCCAGGGGCCTACGCCGCTGGAGTTTTTGCCGAATTTCACGCGTGCCCTGGGCGGCCCGCGCGTCTGGATCAAGCGTGACGACATGCTGGGCCTGAATCCGGGTGGCAACAAGACGCGCAAGCTGGAGTTCCTGATGGGCGACGCGCTTGCCAAGGGCGCTGATACGCTGATCACCTGCGGTGCCCCGCAATCGAATCATTGTCGCATCACGCTGTCAGCGGCGGTCAAGGAAGGCCTGAAGTGCCGTTTCGTCATCGAGGAGCGGGTGCCCGGCAGCTACAAGGTGGATGCGACGGGTAACAATTTCATGTACCGGCTCATGGGCGTCGAGTCGATCACCGTGGTGCCGGGCGGCAGCAACATGGCTGAGGCCATGCAAAAAGCGGCGGACGAAGTCCGGGCGCTGGGGCGCACGCCCTATATTGTGCCGGGCGGTGGGTCCAACGCGATTGGCGGGCTGGGCTACGTCGATTGTGCACAGGAGCTTCAGCAGCAACTGGCCGAAATGGGTCTGGGGATCGATCACGTGGTCGTGGGTTCGGGCAGTTCGGGAACCCACGGCGGATTGGTCGCCGGGTTCCTGGGTAACAACATCCGGATTCCGATCGTGGGCATCGGTGTCAGCCGCGACCCTTCCGATCAGGATCCGCTGGTCCTCAAAGAGGCGCAGGCCACGCTGGACCTGCTGGGCGT
The DNA here is from genome assembly GCA_020851995.1 of Burkholderiaceae bacterium. Lineage (GTDB taxonomy): Bacteria > Pseudomonadota > Gammaproteobacteria > Burkholderiales > Burkholderiaceae_B > Zwartia. Next base: position 40,768 of record JADZBO010000212.1, on the reverse strand, counting down.
GGACATCAAGGTGCCGCGCGAGGCCGTGGTCAGCCATGGCGACTGGTGGCGGCCGAAGTATTCGGTGCCGAATCCGGCGATGATCGAGGCGGTGCAGATGCTGGCTCGCACGGAAGCCATTCTGCTGGATCCGGTCTATACGGGCAAGATCATGGCGGGGCTGATCGGGCTCTCGCGCAAGGGTTATTTCAAACCCACGGACAACGTGCTCTTCCTTCACACGGGCGGTGCGACCGCGCTGCATGCCTACGAATCGGTGCTGCTGGGCGACCCTCAGGCTGTGGCCTGATTTCTGCATCACAAGGCGAGGAGACACATCATGAGCGACATCAGTCGTCGTAGTTTGATTGCGCACGGCGTCGCAGCCGCTTTGGCCGTTGCGCTGCTGCCTGCGTGCGTCAGTGCTCAGCAGGTTCAGTCAGTGGCGGGAGCGGTAGCGGGCAGCGGTGCTAGCGCCGGATCCGCCACTGCCGCGACGAACTTCCCCACGCGTCCGATCCGCATCCTGGTGCCGTTTACGGCCGGTAGTGGGTCGGATGTCTATGCGCGCTTCTTCGGCAAGAAGCTGTCCGAGATTCTGGGCCAGCCTGTGGTGGTGGAAAACAAACCCGGTGCGGGTGGCGCGCTTTCCGTGCAGGCGATGCTGGCCGATCCGCCGGACGGCTACACGATGATTCTGGGCAGTAATTCGCCGATGGCGGTCAACGTGGTGACCGAGAAAAAGCTGGCCTACGATCCGGTCAAGGATGTTCGACCAGTCTCCGGTATGACGCGGTCAATGGCGGTGGTCATGGTGCCACCGAATTCGCCGATCAAGTCGCTCGCGGATCTTGTGGCGCGCGGCAAACAATCCCCGCCCCTGAATTCGGGCACATACTCTCCGGGCTACCAGCTGGCCCTGGCGCAGTTCACGGCTCCGGCCGGCGTGAAGTTGCAAAACGTGATGTACAAGGGGCTTTCGCAAACGTTGACGGATGTCATGGGCGGACAGGTGGACATGGCGGTCGCCGATGGCACCGGATCGGCCAGCATGGCGGCACAGGGGAAGGTGAGGGCTGTCGCAGTGTCAGGCGCCAGTCGGCACCCGGAATTGCCGGACGTGCCGACATTCAAGGAAAGCGGCTATCCAGAGGCTGTGCATTACAGTTGGACGGCTTTCTGGGTGCCGGCCAAGACGCCGGACGGTGTGGTCAAGGTACTTGCCGAAGCCATGCAAAAAGCACTTTCCCAGCCTGACTCGAAGGAGTTCGTGGTCAAAACCGGCGGCGAACTGATGCCCTTCGGGCCTGAGCAGATGCGAACCTTCCAGCTTGCCGAGATCGAACGCTTTCGCAAGGCCGCGCAGGCCATTGATTTCAAAGCGGAAGACTGAGCGGCATCGCCGCGCGGGTGGAGAAAACTGAGTGCACGACTTTTCATTGGGCGACTAAAGTATTCAGGATTCGACAGCAATGAAACTTGGATTGATTGGCCTGGGGAATATGGGGTTCCATTTTGGAACGCGCCTGGCAGCGGCAGGCCTGAACCCCGTTGTTTTTGACGTGAATTCGCAGGCCCTGGCACGCGTCGTTGCCAGCGGGGCTCGCGCGGCGGTCAGCGCCCGGGCGCTTGCTGACGAGGCTGATACGGTGCTGCTGTGTCTGCCGATGCCGTCAATCGTGCAATCGGTCGCGGCGGAAATCCTGCAAGGCAGTGCGGTGCGCAACATCGTTGACCTGTCAACGACCGGCCCCTCGGTCACGGAAAGCCTGGCCGCGCAGGCCGCCGAACGCGGTATTCAGTGGGTGACAGGGCCCGTGAGCGGCGGCACGACCGGTGCTGAAAAGGGCACCCTGACCATGATGGTGTCGGGCGACGAGGCGGCCTACCTGGCCGCCAAGCCCGCGCTCGATGTGCTGGCCAAAAATATCCACTATCTGGGTGCGGCGCCGGGCTTGGGCCAGACGATGAAGATTGTCAACAACACGCTGTGCGCCGTGTCGTTCGTGGCAGCCTGCGAAACGCTGGTTTTCGGCGCCAAGGCCGGGCTGGATCCCAAGCAGATGCTGGATGTCATCAATACGTCGAGTGGTCGCTCGTTTGCCACCCAGGAGAAGGTGCCCCAGTGCATTTTGACCCGTGATTTTCCGACGCGCTTCACGACCGATCTGTTGCACAAGGACATCAAACTGTGCATGGAAGAGGCCGAAAAGCTCGGTGTGCCCATGACGGTAAGCCCTGCAGCGCGTCAGTTTCTGGCGTTTGCGATCAGTCAGGGCGATGGTCCCAAAGACTACGCGCACATCATTCGTCATATCGAGCAATGGGCGGGCGCCGAGTTCGGAGCGAAGCCCGTGCAGGAGTGATACAGTTTGTTACGTTGTTGCTGTCCTGGTCTGCAGCGGCGTGCCGCTACCGCCTGACTGCTCACCGCGCACTGCTCACCGCGCACTGCTCACCGCGCACTGCTCACTGCTCACTGCTCACTGCGACCGCGGCGCCTGCACCCGCGGAAGCTGTCGCATGCAGAGGGCGCCAAGCGCGCTAAGTTCGATCTTTTGAGGAAATCCTGATGAAGTTGCACAGAGTTTTTGCCCTTGCCGCGCTTGCGTCTGCGCTTTGGACTGGCGTCGCCGGCAGCCAGACTGCGCAGTCCGACAGCAAACCCGGCGCGGGGAGTGCGTCGACTCCCGCCGCCGCTGCCACAGCGCCAGTGCCCCGGCAGTCTGAGCGCCCCAAACTGGGTGATGAACTCTTCGAACCCATGATCGGCCAGATGGGCAAGGATGTCATCTGGGTGCCGACTCAGGATAGTCTCGCGCAAAAACTGCTGACGTCGGCTGGCGTTAAACCGACCGACCTGGTCTATGACCTGGGTGCGGGTGACGGCAAGATCGCCATCCTGGCGGCCAAGAATTTCGGCGCCAATGCGGTGGGCATCGAATACAAGGCCGAGATGGCCGATCTGGCGCGTCGCAACGCCAAACGCGCGGGCGTCGAGGACAAGGTCAAAATCATCACGGGCGATATCTTCGTCGAGGATTTTTCCAAGGCGACCGTGGTCACGCTGTACCTGCTGCCGGACCTGAATCTGAAGCTGCGTCCGACGCTGCTGAAAATGACACCCGGGACACGGATTCTGGCCAATTCCTTCAACATGGGGGATTGGGAACCGGATGAAATCATCTCAGTCGGAAGCGATCACGGCTATCGCTGGGTGGTGCCGTCCTGGGTGGCCGGCAACTGGGAGGTCACAGGGATCGAGGGCGCAAAGAAGGTCCAGCTGAGCCTGGCGCAAAGTTATCAGCAGATCGGCGGCACGCTGACGATTGATGGTAAATCCCAGCCGATCCTGAGCCCGCGCCTCGACGGCAGCCATCTGACATTCCGCTACCTGGATCACGCGAAGGCCCAGCGGGTCTTCGATGTGAACGTGCTGGGTGACAAGATGTCGGGCAACGTACTTGAAAACGTGCCGATCTTCGCCGTCAGCGCGCGGCGGTTGTAACGTGACGATCATTGAATGACGAAATCCAGGCAGCAAGTCGCCGAGCCCGCGGCTCATTTTGCCGAACCTACGCGTCGGCTAAGCCCGGTGGGCGCGGTCGCGATCATCGTCGGAATCGTGATCGGCGCGGGTATTTTCAAGACCCCCTCGATGGTCGCCGGGGTGACCGGAGACGCCGGCTGGATGATCTTGGCCTGGATCCTGGGCGGCGTGATTTCGCTGGCCGGTGCGCTTTGCTACGCAGAGCTCGCGACCACCTATCCGCACGCGGGTGGCGATTATCACTTCCTCGGCAGGGCGTTTGGCCGTCAGGTCGCCTTTCTTTACGCCTGGGCCAAGGCCACGGTGATCAACACCGGGTCGATCGCATTGCTGGCATTCGTGTTTGGCGATTACCTGTCCAAGGTGATTGATCTGGGGCCGCATTCGAGTGCGATCTGGGCTGTCGGCATTGTCGTGGTCCTGACGATCGTCAACCTGATCGGACTGCATGCGGCCTCGTGGGTGCAAACGCTGCTGACCGTCATCGAAGTCAGCGGGCTGATTTGCGTGGGGGTGGCCGGGATGGTGCTGGCAGGCAGCACGCCCGTCACGAGCGAGGCATTCACCTCGACGCCGAGTCTGGGCATGTTCGGCCTGGCGATGGTTTTCGTGCTGCTGACCTACGGGGGCTGGAACGAGGCCGCCTACATTTCCGCCGAAGTGCGCGGCGGGCGCCGGGCCATCGTGCCGGTCATTGTCTTCAGCATCGTGATCATCACGGTGATTTACGTGTTTGTGAATATCGCGATTCTGGCGGGCATGGGTCTGCAAGGGCTTGCTGACAGCAAGGCGATCGCGGCTGATCTGATGGGCAAGGCGTTTGGTCCCTGGGGCGAACGCGCGCTCGGGATTTTCGTGGCGATCTCGGCGCTGACCAGTATCAACGCCACGATGATCGTCGGCGCGCGCAGCAACTTCGCACTGGGCCGCGATTGGCCGGCGCTGCGGTTTATGGGCCACTGGCACGCGGGGCGCAGCTCGCCGATCCGCGCCTACCTGATTCAGTCAGTCATCAGTCTGGCGCTGGTGGGGCTGGGGATCTGGCAGACCGATGGCTTTGAAGTGATGGTCGAATTCACTGCACCGGTCTTCTGGATCTTTCTGTTTCTGGTGGGCGTATCGCTGTTCGTGATGCGTGTACGCGATCCTAATGCCGACCGTCCTTTCCGTGTGCCGCTTTACCCGCTGACCCCCGCATTATTCTGCCTGACCTGCGCCTACCTGGCCTACTCAAGCATTGTTTACGCGGCGAGCAAGAACGCGGTGCATATCTCGATGCTGGTCATGGCGGTGGGCGTCATGGCTCTGTTGCTGACGCACCGAGTCAAGCCCTCGAAGGTGGTTTGAATCGCGTTCGAAGAGTTGCCCCGGGCCGGGACGCGATCTTCAAACAGATTCTCGGCGGCGACGCGCAGCCCGTGGCCAGTTTTCAGGGCCGGATGATCGTGTTTCCCGGACTGGGAATCATGTGTTGAACATTACCTAGAAGACGGCACCCAGAATGGCGAGTGTCGCGGCGTAGCTCGGCTCACCGTCGCACAGGTAGACCACAACGTCATCCGGATCCATGGCCTCCAGGATCTGGACGACCTGGTCTTCGACGTCGTCATCGGCGCCGATGCCGCCCACATGCACTTGTGCACCGCTTTCGAACACGGCGGACGGGACCAGGCCTTCGACGATGTGAAGATCCTGGGGCTCGATCACAACATACGCCCGTACCGCGAGATCGCCCGCCGTCACGGCGAGCAAGACGCCGTTCTTGACGGGCTGGATCACCTGGCTGCTGATCATCAGGTCCATGGGTGGCCTCCTGGAAATGGGTTCGGCTGCTGCGGGTTGTGTGACAAGTCGGTTCGGTTGCTGCGAGATCCGCTTTACGGCCTGGTTGCGTCAGCCCTGATTTCCTGTAGCGTGGCCATCAGGGCATCGAGCAACTGGCTGATTTCGGCGCACATCAAAGTCATGTCGCCGTCGAATTTTTCGGCAGCGTCTGCCGCACCCTGCAAGTCAGGTGAGTCGAGGATGTCGAGTGCAGCGACACGCTTGATGTCGAGATTTTCGGTCAGAACCAGGGACACGCGGTTATTGAAAGTGAGCGCGAGGCGGGTGCACTGCTTACCGCTCTGGACGTGTTTTTTGATGTCGTCGATATCCAGCGTGTGCTTGACATAGCGCACCACAGCGGCCTTGTCGCCACCCGCGCGCAGTTCGGCATCCTGATCGACCGTGAAATTCACGGGAGGCTCGCCGGTGAGGAGCCATTCGGTCATGGCGGTGGCCGGGCTGATGTTGACCTGCACCGGCAGCATGGGGAAGGGGTGGAGCAAGCGACCCATCGCGGAGATGACCTCCTCGACCTTGGAGGCAGAGGCGGTGTCGACGACGACCCAGTGGTTGACAGGATCGATCCACAGACGCGTGTCGCGTTGCAGGCTGAAAGCGCGGGGCAGAAGGGATTCGGTGACCTCTTCCTTGAGGTCCCGCATTTGCTTGCGGCCCGGCTTGAAGCCCTGCTGGTCTTCCAGTTCCGTGGCGCGCACCTTGACGAACTGATTGATGACGGAGGCCGGCAACAGCTTTTTCTCGGTGCGAAAGGCGCACAGGATCTGACGGCCGACCGGGTAGGCGAGGCGGACGTCGCCTTCGCGCGGGGAGACCCAGCCCGAGGACATCGGTGCCGCGGCACCCGCGGACACAAAGGCTTCCTTCGCTAACAGGCCGTCGAGTTGCTCGGCGGAGGTCTTCCAGTCACTGGTGAGACGGAACAGTTTGAGATTCTTGAACCACATGGGATGCCCGGGACAAAGAGACCGATTCTAGCCGAGGACGGCAGGACGATGCTCAGGCGACTGGATCAGGTGATCCTGTGATCCCGTTAAAGCAGGTGCGCTCCACGTAACCGACAATTTCGTCGTCGGTGAAGGCACCTCCGGTTTTGAGAAAGTCTGACACCGGATCACAGGAGCGGGCGTAGATGGTGTACAGAATGACTTCGCCGGGTAAATCGGGTGAAAGGTCGCCAGTATCCTGCGCCTGCAGGATCCAGCCGCCGAGCAGTTCCGTGAGTTGACCGACCCGCTCTGCATAGGGCGCGTAACCGATCAGCGCATGCTGGATGTTGGAGCGCGTGGATGGCAACGAGGGCATCGCGCCATCCAGGTGCGCGGTCACTGCCCACCGCATCACCGCCTTGAGGCGCTTGAGCGGTGAAAGTTCAGCGGCCAGGCTGTGGGCATGGTCAAGCGTCTGCTCAAGCAAGCGGGTCATGGACGCGGCGGCGAGTTCTTCCTTGGATTCGAAGTGTTTGTAGAGGCTTGCCTTGGAGATGCCGACCTCGGCCGCGACCTCGTCCATCGTCATCAGATCAAAGCCCTTGCGAGACAGCAGACGGTTGACTGCGTCAAGGATCGCATCCTCGCGGAATCGGAGTTGTTGCTGCTTGAAAGAAAGCTTCTTGGCCGTGGCAGGAGTCATTAGGTGTGGCAGGAGTCGTTAAGTGTGGCAGGAGTCGTTAAGTGTCGCAGGAGTCGTTAAGTGTGGCAGGAGTCATTAGGTGTGGCAGGAGTCGTTAGGTGTGGCAGGGCTCAGTAAGTGCGGCAGGAGTCAGTGAGTGCGGCAGGAGTCAGTGAGTGTGGCAGGAGTCGTCAAGTGTGGCCAGAGTCATTCAGGCTGAATCGTTGGTATTGACGGTGAGACGTGATTAATGTCTAATCAGTTCAGGTATTATACTGAACAGTCACTTTTTATACCACCAGGTCAAATCATGCAATTCAGAGGTCGTGCGCAACAGGTTTCTGAGCTCTCTGACGCGATTGCCGTCGGGCTGGGCGCGCTCGACTTTCGCCAAGGGCCGTCGGATTCCCTGCCGGCGGCCGTCGTCGCGGACTTCGATCTCGACTGGGCGGTTTGCGGGTCGGGCGTGCTGACCTGGAGCGTATTTCGAATCTATCGCGCCTCGCTCCATGTGCCGGGGGGCCAGTTCGACTCGACCCGTCCGTTTGCCCTCGATTTGAGTTATCTGAGGCGCATCCCGGCGGGTCAGATCGTCGAACGCTCAATCGACGAGATCCGGCGCTTGCGTGCGCCAGACAACGACACGCTGACGCGCTGGCAGGAATCGCTCGCGACGCTGATGCCCGATGTGTCGCTCGGCAGCCGTCTTGTCGGAGTCTTTGATCCTCTTGGCGCGGTGGTCTTTTATTTTGATTCGCGGCGTCTCGGTGAAATCCGTGATCCGCAATTCGCCGAAGCGTTTGCTGCAATCTGGCTGGATCCGCAGACCCGCAGTCCGGAATTGCGCGCGAAATTGCTCGGCGCGGAGGGCAACCAATGAGCGACGCGCCGTTTGGCTCACAACAGGCGAACGCGACGCCTGTGCGGCCCGGGGACAGGATCGCGGTCGTCGGCGGCGGCATCGCCGGACTTTCCGCGGCCTGGTTGCTGGCGCCAAATCATCGGGTCACTTTGTTCGAATCCGCAGCGTATTTCGGCGGGCATGCGAATACGGTCGACGTCACGATCGGCAATGTCACGCATCCGGTCGATACGGGGTTTCTCGTATTCAATGAGATTACTTACCCCAACCTCGTCAAGCTGTTCGCTGCGCTGCGCACCGAGGTCTATGCAAGCGAGATGTCTTTTTCGGTTTCAATCGAGCGGCCGGATGTGGAGTGGTGCGGCACCAGCCTTTCGACAGTATTCGCTCAGTTCCGAAACCTTGCGCGACCCGCATTCTGGGGGATGTTGCGCGACATCCTGCGTTTCAATCGCAACGCCCCGGTCTATCTTGAACAGGCGCGCGTGAATCCCCGCACGCTTGGCGAGTTGCTCGACGCTGAGGGCTTTGGTGCCCCGGTGCGCGACTGGTATTTGCTACCCATGGCAGCGGCGATCTGGTCTGCATCCTTCGAGACCATCCTGGGCTTTCCGGCCGAGACCTTCCTGGCGTTCTGTATCAACCATCGCCTGCTGCAGGTCGAAAACCGACCGCAATGGAAGACCGTTCAAGGTGGCAGCCGCTCGTACGTGGAAACCATGATTGCCGCCATTCCGGATGCTCGCCGATCGTGTCCTGTCTTTCAAGTTCGCCGCACGCAGGGCGGAGTCGAGGTGACTTCGCGCAGCGGTATCGAGAATTTCGATCACGTCGTGATGGCCTGCCATCCGCCTACGACCTTGAAGATTCTTGATGCCACTGAGCGCGAAGCCGCCGTCCTGAGTCACTTCCGGTATCAGCAGAACCTGGCGATTCTGCACGCCGATGCGGCTTTGCTACCCCGCCGTGAAAACACCTGGGCCGCCTGGAATTACATGTCCCCGACCGCCGTCGGGCGTCATCGTCCGGTGTCGGTCAGTTACCTGCTGAATCAGTTGCAGGATTTGCCATTTCGCACCCCGCTCGTTTTGACGCTGAACCCGTATCGGGCGCCACATCGGTCAAGCGTCATCGGGCGGTTCAGCTACGAACATCCCGTGCTTGACACCGAAGCGACCGCTGCGCAGCCCTTGATACCGACGATTCAGGGCGGCAACCGCGCTTGGTTCTGCGGTGCCTGGGGTGGCTATGGGTTTCATGAGGACGGGCTCAAGTCATCGCTGCGCATGTTGCGCGTGATGGGCGTCATGCCGCCATGGCAGGCCGTCTATGACTGAAGCGGCCATCCAGTTATGTGCCGGTCGCGTCGCGCATGCGCGCCTGAGACCGTTTGTCCACCGGTTCGTGTACCGGGTGTTTTGTTTGCGCCTGCGCGTCGACGAACCTGAACTGCTTGGTGCTTTTAACAGCGCGTTGTTTGGCGTCAATCGCCGGAGACCGGTCAGTTTCATGTCGGCCGACCACGGTGCGCGCGATGGCAGCGACCTGATGACCTGGCTGCGGGGCACGGTGGAATCTGCCGGGCTTTCAATGCCTGAGGGTGCCGTCTGGCTTCAGTGTTTTCCGCGGATTTTCGGGTATGTGTTCAATCCCGTCAGCTTCTGGTTTCTGCATGATGCGCAGGGACAATTGCGCGTTCTGGTGGCGGAAGTCAACAACACCTTTGGCCAGCGACACCAGTACGTGCTTCGCTCCCCCGACGGCGGGCCGATTGTCGACGGGGTCGCGCTCAGCTGCGCGAAGGAGTTTCACGTCTCTCCGTTTTGCGCGGTGAGTGGCCGGTACGAATTTCAACTCGACACGCGCGCGCAGTCGCAGCGCGTTTCGATTGACTATTTTGACCCCGTGGACGAACCGGTGGCGCTGTTGCGCACGGCGATCGTAGTGCAGTCGGCCGCGTTGTCGACCCGGCTTTTGTTGCGCGAACTGGTGCGTGCACCGCTCATGACCCTGGGCGTGATCGTGCGCATCCACTTGCAGGCCTTGCGTCTTTGGCGCAAGGGCGCTGCCTATCACCCGATTCCCCCGCAGTCCAAGGATGAAGTGTCTTCTAACGCGAAGGTTCCCCTATGAGTTTGAACGAGTATCGCCTGATTGCCTGGTCCAGCGGCTTGCCGTGGGTCGCGCGCATGTTTCTCACTGTGCTTGATCGCCTCGAACATGGGTCGCTCATGTTGATTGATCCGGCTGGCATCGCGCTGCACCTGGGTCGGGCGGGGCAACAACCGCATGCCACTCTGAGGATCAACGACTGGCGCGCCGCGGGAATGATCCTGCGACGTGGCGATATCGGGTTCGCCGAATGCCTGGAACGCGGCTGGGTGGAGACCCCGGACATGCTGGCGCTGTTCACCGTGGCCCTGCGCAATGAGGGTGTGACTCAGGTGGTTGACGGGCGCTGGTGGGCTTTGCTGGCACGCCGGTTCACGCATTGGGTGCTGCGCGACAACAGTCGCCGCGGAAGCCGGCGCAATATTCTTAGCCACTACGATCTGGGCAATGCGTTCTACAGCCTCTGGCTCGATCCGACGATGTCGTATTCCGCGGCGTGGTTCGAAGGCGACTACACCCGGGATCTCGAAACGGCTCAGAACGCAAAGTACGACCGGATACTCGACGAACTGGGCGCGACTGCCGGCCAGACCATTCTGGAGGTGGGTTGCGGTTGGGCTGGCTTTGCCGAACGCGCGGCATGGCGCGGATTGAATGTCGTCGGGATCACGCTGTCGGATGCGCAGCTTGCCTGGGGCCTGCGTCGCATTGCCGATGCAGGGCTGTCGGATCAGGTGACATTGCGGCTGCAGGATTACCGGGATGTCACCGGTCAGTTTGACCATATCGTGTCGATTGAAATGTTCGAGGCGGTCGGGTTGCTGCACTGGTCTGGATACTTCCGTATGCTGGCACGCTGCCTGCGCCCGGGCGGACGTATCGTCGTGCAATCGATCGATATTGGCGATGCGCATTTCGATGCCTATCGCGATGGCACAGATTTCATTCAGCAGTACATCTTTCCGGGTGGAATGCTGCCGAGCCCGACCCGGTTCCAGTCCGAATGCCAACAGGCGGGGTTGCGCTGTCTCACAACCCAGTCGATGGGAATCGACTACGCCGAAACCATGCACCGCTGGTCGCAGGCTTTTGAGCGCAATCTCGACACCGTGCGCGCACAGGGCTTCGACGAGCGGTTCATTCGGATCTGGCGCATGTATCTCGCCTACTGCGAGGCGGGGTTTCGCGAGCAACGCATCGACGTTAAACAGTGGACACTATGCGCACAATCCTAGCTTCGGCGCTGATCGCGCTTTGCCTGCTGTCACCGGCCGGTGCGACCTCGCAGGCGTGGCTTGCACCTATCCCTCAGGCACAACGGGTTGGTGAAGGCGTATTCAAGCGGCTTGGCTGGTCTGTCTACACGGCGCGCCTGTGGGCACCCGGTGGCGTCTATACGCCGGGCAAGCCTTTCGCGCTGTCGCTGACGTACGAGTTTGACATCGCGCGATCGCGCATCGTTGACGCCTCGATCGACCAGATGGCGCGTCTCGGTGCACCGATTGCCGAACGTCCACAGTGGCGAGCTGCGCTTGAGGCGGTTCTGCGCGATGTCAGCAAGGGTCAAAGCCTGGCAGGGGTTTATGTGCCAGGCCAGGGCGCGACTTTCTATCTGGATGAGACGCCGACTGGCCGCATGGACGAGGAGCTTGCTCAATACTTTTTCGGTATCTGGCTTGATCCGCGCACCAGTGAACCCGCACTGCGCGTCGCGTTACTGGGGAAGACGCCGTGACACGACGCGGGCTTGCAGCCTACGCAGCGCTGGGATTGCCGCTGGCGATGGCGATGCTGCCGATCTACATGATTTCGCCCAAGTTTTACGGCGATTCACTCGGGGTCGATCTGGCGGCGTTGGGCGCCGTGTTGTTTCTCGTCCGCCTGTTGGATACAGCGCAGGATCCTTTGATCGGGCGACTGGTGGATTTCCTGCATCGCCGAAAGTCGGGCTGGACATCGCTGGTGGTGGTGGCGGGGGTCGCGCTGTCGGGCGGATTCGTCATGTTGTTTCACCCGCCCGCGTGGAGCGAGCGTGGATTGCTGGTGTGGCTGGCGTTGTCGCTTGCGGTTGTCTATACGGCGCACAGCCTGGTCAGCGTCTGCTACCTCACCTGGGGTGCGCGCCTGACGGATGATCCCGCGGGCCGTACGCGCGTCACTGCCTGGCGTGAAGCGTTCGGCCTGGCCGGCGTGGTGTTTGCCTCGGTGCTGCCTGCGGCCTGGGTGTCGGACTCTGGCCCTCGTGCGGGATACGGGCAGTTCGCCTGGGTCTTTGTCGGTGTGCTCGCGGTGGGGTTGCTGGTCACGCTCTGGGGCGCGCCAAGACCCTCGCCCGCGCCGGCCGGCGCTCTGGAGCGATGGCGCGAGGCCTTGGCGCCAACCGCGATCCGGCGCCTGTTGTGGTTTTACCTGTTCAACGCGACCTCGGTGGCAGTGCCCGCGACGCTGGTACTCTTTGTGATGGATGATGCGCTGGGTCTGCAAGAGGATGCAGGCTTGTTCCTCGGGCTGTATTTCCTCGCGGGCATGATCGCACTGCCGGGCTGGGTGGCCTTATCGGATCGGATCGGCAAGGAGCGCGCGTGGCTGTCTGGCGCGTTGCTTGCGTCTTGCGCGCTGCTTTTGACGGCCTGGACCGAACCCGGCGACGTGACGCGCTGGGCGATCGTCTGTTTATTGTCTGGCGCCGCGCTCGGTGCCGATGTGGCGTTGCCACCCGCCATGCTGGCCGATGCAATCGGGCCGGCGCACCGCAAGAGCACCGGATTGTATTTTGGCCTCTGGGCGCTGGTCGGAAAATTGTCGCTTGCGCTGGCTGCAGGGCTTGCCTTGCCGCTGGTACGCTTTCTGGGTTATCAGCCCGGCGACGCGACAACCTCCGACCCACTGACGGTGGTCTATAGTTTTCTGCCGGTTGCGCTGAAGGTTGCCGCGGCCGTCGCCTTGTGGTCGCTGCGCCGACCGCTGACTTTATCGTGCGCTGCGTCGCGCACCAGGAGCCTTCCGTGAGAATCAAAACCTGGTTCGCTGCCTCAATGGCCGCGTTGCTGACATCCTGCTCGGGCGTCGATGTCGCACGTTATGCCAACGAGAAGCCCACGCTGGATTTGCCGACGTATTTTGACGGCACCATCGATGCCTGGGGTCTGTTCCAGAAGCGCAGCGGCGAAGTGGCAAGGCGCTTTCATGTCGTGATCGAAGCGAGCTGGTCCGACCGGAACACGGGCACGCTCGACGAGCGGTTCACCTACTCGGACGGCGAAACGCAGCGTCGCGTCTGGACCCTGCGCCGTCAGGCCGACGGCACCTGGCAGGGTACCGCTGATGACGTGGTGGGTGTCGCGATTGGCACAGTGGCCGGCAACGCGTTGCACTGGAGGTATGTGCTGCGTTTGCCAGTGGATGGCAAAGAGTACGAGGTGACCTTCGACGACTGGATGTGGCAGATGGATGATCAGGCGATGATGAACCGCTCGACGATGTCGAAGTTTGGAATCGACCTTGGCGAGGTCACCTTGTTTTTCCGCAAGCGTGGATCAGGTGAGGCCAAATGACGTGTGGGTTGAGGAGCGCACTGACCGGGCGGTTGAATCCGGCGATTGCTGACTGGGCGGGACGTCGGGTCTGGATTGTCGGGGCATCGAGCGGGATTGGCGCGGCGCTGGCTCAGGCGTTGCTTGACGCTGGAGCGCATGTCGCCGTGTCGGCGCGTCGTCTGGACGCCCTCGAGCAGGTGGTCGCCGGGCGAAAAGCCGCGCTGGCAGTCGATTTCGACGCCACGGATCCGGCTGCATGGCCGAGCGCGTTTGAGCGGGTTGTAGCGGGCCTTGGCGGCATTGATCTCGTGGTGCTGGGGGCCGCTCGCTACGAGCCGGCGCACTCATGGGATTTCGACATCGCCAAGGTCGAGGCGAGCTTTGACCTCAACGTGGTCAGTGTTTACCGCGCGCTCGCTCTCGTCGTGCCCCACCTGCTCGCGCAGGGGCACGGCGGCATTGCTCTGGTGGGCAGCATTGCCGCCTACACGGGCCTGCCGCGCGCCATGATTTATGGTGCCACCAAGGCGGCCTTGCGCAATCTCGCCGAATCCTTGTATTTCGAGCTTGAGCCCAGGGGTTTAAGCGTCTACCTGATCAGTCCCGGTTTTGTCGCGACGCCGATGTCGTCGGTCAACGACTTTCCGATGCCCGGATTATTGACGCCGCCTCAGGCGGCTGCGCACATCATCGAGGGACTCGAGCGAGGGCGTTTCGAAATCCGGTTTCCGCGCGGTTTTGCTGGCGCAGTCAAGTGGGTGAGCCGTTTGCCCGAGCGGCTGCGCTTCTGGCTGCTGCACAAAGCCACGGGAATGTGAGGTGCATGCGCAAGCTGAAGGTTGGTTGCTGCTTTGCATTCGCCGACTTGCGCCCCTCAGCGGTTGAATTGTTGAATTGCGGAATTGTTGAATTGCGAAATTGCGGAATTGTTGAATTGTTGAATTGCTGAGTGGCAGAGTGGCAGAGTGGCAGAGTGGCTGAATTTCTACAGGACAATCGCATGCGGGAACGCTACGAAGAAATCGCGCGCTGGTTCGAAAGCCTGCGGCCCGGGATGCTCGATTCAATCGGCGATATTTATGCGGCAGACGTCAGGTTTACGGATCCCTTCAACGATGTGATTGGCGTGGAGTCGGTGCGCCACATCTACGCGCACATGTTTGCGTCGCTGGACTCGCCTGGATTTGTCGTCAACACCATCGTGGTCGAGGCCGAGCAGGCGTTCATGACCTGGTCGTTCAATTTTCGCCGCGCCTCGACACCCTACAGCATCGCAGGTTGTACGCACTTCAGGCTTGATGCGTCCGGGCGTATTGCTCTGCATCGCGACTACTGGGATGCGGCCCGCGAAGTCTATGAACACGTACCTTTGCTTGGCGCGATGCTGCGCGTGCTGCGTCGCCGGTTGAAGGCGTCGAAGTAGGGCACTCTGTTCATCCCAAAAAAAAGCCCCACCCGAACGGGTGGGGCAAAAAGCCGGTTGGGCGCAGCAGTCCCACCCGGCGGGGGATCGTATCTTTAGTCGTGAATGTCCACGTCTTTGGTTTCCTTGACGAACAGCGTGCCGATCACCAGCGTCATAACTGCGATGATAATCGGATACCAGAGTCCGTCATAGATATTACCGGTTGCCGCAACCACTGCGAACGAAACCGTTGGCAGGAAGCCACCGAACCATCCGTTGCCAATATGGTAAGGAAGACTCATTGAGGTGTAACGGATTTTGGTCGGGAACATCTCGACCAGCATCGCCGCGATCGGGCCGTACACCATCGTCACCAGGATAACCAGGTAGACGAGCAGGACCACGACCATGAACGAGTTTATCTTCGCGGGATCGGCTGCAGCGGGATAGCCGCTCGCGCGGATCGCCTCGGTCAACTGCTTGTTGAGCGCTGCGCTCTTTTTGGCAAAGTCGGCTGAGGGCATACCGGTACCCTCAAAGGAAGTGAATTCCTGATTGCCAATCTTGACCTTGGCCACTGCGCCGGCGGGTGCCGCTTCGTTCTTGTAGTTTACCGAGTTGCGGGCCATGAACGATTTCACCACGTCGCAGGAGCTGGTGAACGCCGAGGTACCGACCGGGTTGAACTGGAACGAGCACTTGGCCGGATCCGCAATCACGACGACTGGTGCCGAAGCCTGCGCTGCTTCAAGCGCCGGGTTGGCGTAGTGGGTGATGGCCTTGAACACCGGGAAGTAGGTCAGCGCAGCAATCAGGCAGCCGCCCATGATGATGACCTTGCGGCCAACTTTGTCAGACAGCGTTCCGAACAACACGAAGAACGGTGTGCCGATCAGCAGCGCAATCGCGATCAGGATGTTGGCGGTGTTGGCGTCAACCTTCAGCGTTTGCGTCAGGAAGAAGAGTGCGTAGAACTGACCCGTGTACCAGACCACAGCCTGGCCAGCCGTCAGGCCGAAGAGCGCCAGCAGCACGATCTTCAGGTTGCCCCATTCGCCGAACGACTCCTTGATCGGTGCCTTGGAAGTTTTGCCTTCTTCCTTCATGCGTTTGAAGGCGGGCGATTCGTTCAGCTGCAGACGGATCCACACCGAAACACCCAGCAATACCACCGAAACCAGGAACGGAATGCGCCAGCCCCAGGCTTTGAATGCTTCTTCGCCGATGCCGGTACGCACACCCAGAATCACCAGCAACGACAGGAACAGACCCAGCGTTGCCGTGGTCTGAATCCAGCTGGTGTAGGCGCCGCGCTTGCCGTGCGGCGCGTGTTCGGCCACGTAGGTCGCCGCGCCGCCGTACTCGCCGCCAAGCGCCAGACCTTGCAGCAGGCGCAAAATGATCAGGATGGTCGGGGCGGCCATGCCAATCGAGTCATAGCTGGGCAGCACGCCGACCAGGAAGGTCGAAAGGCCCATGATCACGATGGTGATCAGGAAGGTGTGCTTACGTCCGACCAGATCGCCGAGACGGCCAAACACGAGCGCGCCGAACGGACGAACCGCGAAGCCGGCAGCGAACGCCATCAACGCGAAAATGAACGCAGCAGTCGGGTTCACGCCAGAGAAA
This sequence comes from Burkholderiaceae bacterium, assembly GCA_020851995.1. Classification (GTDB taxonomy): domain Bacteria; phylum Pseudomonadota; class Gammaproteobacteria; order Burkholderiales; family Burkholderiaceae_B; genus Zwartia. The sequence goes on along the minus strand of JADZBO010000212.1, from coordinate 24,239 downwards.
AAGTGCGACGCGATGATCGCCGCGAGCGAACCATACAGGTAAAAGTCGTACCACTCGAATACCGTGCCCAATGACGAGGCGAAAATAACTTTTCGCTCTTCTTTTGACATCGGGCGCGGGGCTGGGTGAACCTTGCCCGCAGTTGCTGTGCTCATGGATAGTCTCCTTCGATTGATGTGCACAATCGTTATGGTGATTTTCGCCGGAGATTTTCATCACCGGACTGGGGCGAATCATGGATCGACTCGCTGACGGGTGTCTGACGCAATGCTTACGCGAACCTTAAATTTGTTACAAGATGTAAGAAATAGGGTATGTCCCAGATCGTGGCACAGCGTCCACAGTTTCCAAACCGAAGATTCATACTAAAAATTACTCTGTGCTGTTTGAGACATGCCTGTGCCCAGTGCGGCTTAATGACGTGGAAACCGTAACTCGATTCGGGTGCCCGACCCCGACCCTGAACCTGACCCTGACCCTGAGCCTGAACCTAAGCCTGAACCTGAGCCTGAACCTGAACCTGAGCCTGAACCTGAGCCTGAACCAGGCAGGTCACTGCGCCCGGCATAGAAGATCTGGACTGTGGCCCGGTGTCGCGTTGCGATCTCCTTGACGATCGCCAGGCCGAGGCCACTGCCTTCGACACGCGTGCCCAGCACCCGGTAAAACCGATCAAAAACCCGCTCACGCTCCTCCGGGGCGATGCCGGGGCCCGAATCTTCCACGGCAAGAATCGCGTAATCCGCAGTTTCGCTGACGATGACAGTGACGCGGCCTGGCGCCGGGGTGTATCGCAGTGCGTTATCGATGAGATTGTTGAGTACTTCTGCAAGCAGCAGAGGCTGGCCTCGGATTGTCAGCGGATCGTCCGGCCCCTCAAAGCCGAGGTCGATGCCCATTGGCAGTGCCTGATCCACCCAGTGCTGCGCTCGTTCGCGCGCGAGCGCGACCAGATCGCAGGGAACCATCCCGACGTTGGCGGGATTTTCGGCGTTGGCCATTTGCAACAATTGGTTGACGAGTCTTGTCAGACGAGCCGTGCTGGATACGATTTGCTGCAGCCCCGACTCGATTTCGCCGCCAGGGGCTTCCCGCAGGGCGAGTTCAGCCTGTGTGCGCAGTCCCGCGAGCGGGGTCTTGAGCTGATGCGCGGCGTCGGCCACAAACCGTCGCTGTGTGAGGACGTTGGACGAAAGGCGGTTGAGCAGATCGTTCATGGCGGCCACCAGCGGGCCGATCTCGGTTGGCGCAGCGTGTTCGTCGATTGGTGAGAGGTCGTCAGGGCGTCGGGCGCGCAATCGCTGCTGCAGCTTGTTGATTGGCGCGATGCCCCGCGATAGTCCGAACCACACGAGCAGTACGGCGATCGGCAGCACGAAGAACTGCGGAATGATCACGCCCTTGATGATGTCGTTGGCCAGTTGCTTGCGTCGCTCGAGGGTTTCGGCGGCGACCAGCAACACCTCCCCGTAGCCACGCACACCGGTGTCAAGCCACATGTAGGCGACACGGATTTCGAAGTCGCGCGTCGCCTCGTCGCGGTAGTAAACCGTATTCGATTGGTGGATGGACGTACGCTGGGGCGTGGGCAATTCGGAGTCGCCGCCAAGGTATTCGTGGTCCGGGGCAACCGCTTTCCAGAACACCCCGTCGTTTTCCCGCGTGCGCAGTGCCAGCCGCGCTGGCGCCGAAAGACGCAGCACGAAACGCCCGTTGTCGAGTTCGACCTGCTGGCCAAGCACCTTCAGCGCGTTGGCGAGGGCATGGTCGTAGGGGGTATTGGCAATATTCTGAGCGACCACGTAGGTGATGGCGACGCTCATGGGCCACAGCAGAAAGAGCGGCGCAAGCATCCAGTCGAGAATTTCGCCGAGCAGAGAGCGGCGAATCGGTCCGGTTTCGGCTGCTGCAGCGACCCCGCGCGTGATGTCGAGTGCTTCCCGGTTGACACGACCTTCCGATTCAGGCGGTGTGGATTGATCCTCGCTGATCGCCGGGTTGAGCGAGGCGTCCGGATTTTCAGCTATTCGCAGGTGTGCCACTGGGGTCTCGCTCAAGGCAGTACCCAAGCCCGCGCACCGTGGCGATCTTCACGCCGCTCGGTTCGAGCTTCTTGCGCAGGCGGTGCACGTAGACCTCGATCGCGTTGGAACTGACCTCTTCACCCCATTCGCACAGGTGGTCGACAATCTGGTTTTTGCTGACCATGCGACCGCTGCGCGTGAGCAGGATTTCGAGCAGACCGACCTCGCGTGCAGAAAGTTCGAGGGTCTGGTCATCGACCGTTGCCACGCGCCCGGTCTGGTCGAATACCAGACGACCATGGCGCAGGATGGTTGCGCCGCCGCCGGCACCGCGGCGGGTGAGGGCGCGCACCCGAGCCTCAAGCTCTGAAAGCGAGAAAGGTTTGGCCATGTAGTCGTCCGCGCCAAGATCCAGCCCTTTGACGCGTTGTTCAACGCTGTCAGCCGCGGTCAGAATCAGCACCGGAAGATGCGAGTTTCGCGCGCGCAGGCGGCTCAACACCTCGAGCCCCGGCATCCGGGGCAGGCCAAGATCCAGGATCAGCAGGTCGAACTCCTGGGCGCTCAGGGCGGAATCGGCCGCTACGCCATCAGAAACGGCGTCCGTGGCGTAGCCGCTGTTGCGCAGCGACCGGGTGAGGCCGTCAGCGATAAGGGAATCGTCTTCCGCGATCAGGATGCGCATAATATGACGCCTGGATGTGGGCTTTTGTGGGCGCAGGGTGCCTATTCTGTCACACAGGTGCCGCCGATGCCTATGGGATAAGCCATAGGTCGGGGAAACCCGGGTCGCAAGAAGAAATGATTGTCATACTGTTTATTTGTACAGTACAATTCAATGCATAATCAACGCTTGCCCACATTTTAAGGACATTTCATGGACGACAAGTCGCTTAAGGCCGGCTCCACCGAAAAGAGCAAGGCCCTGGCCGCTGCGCTCGCTCAAATCGAGAAGCAGTTCGGCAAAGGGTCCGTCATGCGCTACGGCGACAACGAGGTCGAACACGACATCCAGGTCGTCTCAACCGGTTCGCTCGGGCTCGACGTCGCTCTGGGCGTTGGCGGGTTGCCGCGCGGCAGGGTCATTGAAGTCTACGGTCCTGAATCGTCCGGCAAGACCACGCTCACGCTTCAGGTTATCGCCGAAATGCAAAAAATCGGCGGCACCTGCGCCTTCATCGATGCCGAGCACGCGCTGGATGTGCAGTACGCATCCAAGTTGGGCGTCAGCCTCACGGATCTGCTCATTTCCCAGCCCGACACCGGCGAGCAGGCACTTGAAATCTGTGATGCGCTCGTGCGTTCGGGCTCAGTCGATCTCATTGTGATCGACTCGGTTGCCGCGTTGGTGCCCAGGGCCGAAATCGAGGGCGAAATGGGTGATTCCCTGCCCGGCCTGCAAGCCCGCCTGATGAGCCAGGCGCTTCGCAAACTCACCGCCAGCATCAAACGCACCAACTGCATGGTGATCTTCATCAACCAGATCCGGATGAAGATCGGGGTCATGTTTGGTAATCCCGAGACCACCACGGGTGGTAATGCGCTGAAGTTCTACTCTTCGGTGCGCCTGGATATTCGCCGCATTGGTTCCATCAAAAAGGGCGATGAGGTCGTAGGCAACGAAACCCGCGTCAAGGTCGTCAAAAACAAGGTCGCGCCACCATTTAAGCAAGCCGAGTTCGACATCATGTACGGTGGCGGCATCTCGCGCGAAGGGGAAATCATCGATCTGGGCGTCACCGCCGGCATCGTGGACAAGGCTGGTGCGTGGTTCAGCTACAACGGTGAGCGCATTGGCCAGGGCAAGGACAACGTGCGCGAATACCTTCGCGAACGCCCGGCCATGGCCTTTGAAATCGAAAATCGTGTTCGCGAAAAGCTTGGCGTCGTGCCTCGCGCAGCTTCCGCCAACGCGGCTACACAGGCTGCAGCGGCTGGCGCCGCCAAGGCAGGCTCAGCCCGCAGTGCGCGCGGGTCATCAGCGGCCACCCCCCCAGAGGCGGAGTCTGATGACGAAGTCTGATACCGAAACTGGCGGCAATGCCTGGCGTGTCCGGCCCTGACAGCTTCGATGACGATTTTGCGCCTTCCAAGGGCGCAAAACAGCGGCCCGGCCTTTCCCTCAAGGCTCGGGCCGTTGCCTTGTTGTCGCGCCGCGAGCACAGTCGGGCTGAACTTGCCCGCAAGCTCGCTCCCCACGCGCAAGACGCCGATGACGTCAGCCGTGTGCTTGACGCCCTGGCCGCCGAGGGCTGGCAATCAGACGATCGTTACGTGCAGGGCTTGGTTCACCGCAAGGCACCCGGGCACGGCGCGGCGCGCGTGGCGCAGGAGCTTCGCCAACAGGGTATTGACGAAGGCGCGATTGCGCAGGTGCGTCAATCATTGCGGGAAACCGAACTCGACCGCGCGATCGCAGTCTGGCGCAAGCGCTTTGGTGCGGTTGGTCTGCCTTCGGATCAGGCTGGTTATGCACGTCAGGGGCGTTTTCTGGTATCGCGCGGGTTTTCTCACGATGTCATCCACAAAGTATTGCGAAGCCTTCCCGAATCCGATCAGTAGGGAGTTTTGCTGCACTGCGCTACACTACGAGGCTTGACTGTTATCCCAGCGCTTTTCTGTTATCCCAGCGCTTTTTTTTGACCCGACGTTTCGCATCGCCCTGACTGCTATGTCGCTGCCTGCATCCAATTGCCCCCGAAAACCGATCCACAACCGGTCGATCCAGGTGCATTCCTTTGAGCGTGACGATGGCCTTTGGGATATTGAGGCCGAACTCATCGACTACAAGTCCTACGATTACCAGCGTCGCAGCGGTGCAACGCAACGCGCGGGGCAACCGTTTCACCACATGCACGTGCGCGTCACGATCGATATCAACTTCAATATTGTTGATGCAATCGCAACCTATGACGCAGCGCCCTTTGGCGAGGAATGCACCGCGATCGGGCCTGCTTACCGGGATCTGGTCGGCATGAACCTGCTCAAGAGTTTTCGTCAGCAGATCAAGGACCGCTTCGGCCGCACCGCCGGCTGTACGCACATGACCGAGCTGGCTGCGGTGCTGCCGACCGCGGCCGTACAGACCATGGCTCCGCAGCGCCGACGCTCGGCGGAGTCCGGCAAACGCCCGTTTCAGCTTGGTGGTTGCTACGCGCAGCGCGTCAACGGTCCGGTGATTCAGGAAATTTACCCGCAGTGGTACGAGCCTTCAAAACCAGGTACGACCGAACCTTCCGGCGAGTCGTAGCGTGCAGCGATCCCTTTTTTGACTCCATCTGATCTAACAGGATTCCCATGAAAATCCATGAGTACCAAGGCAAGGAACTGCTCAGGCAGTTTGGCGTGGTCGTTCCGCGCGGCATTCCCGCGTTTACGGTCGAAGAGGCGGTCAGCGCCGCCGAAAAGCTGGGCGGACCCGTCTGGGTCATCAAGGCGCAGATTCATGCCGGTGGCCGGGGTAAGGGCGGTGGCGTCAAGCTTGCACGATCCATGGAAGAAGTGCGCAAGCTTGCCAACGAAATTCTCGGCATGCAGCTGATCACGCACCAGACCGGTTCAACGGGTCAAAAAGTGCGTCGCCTGCTGGTCGAGGAAGGCGCCGACATCAAAAAGGAATACTACGTTGGTATCGTCACCGACCGCAGCACGCAGCGCGTGTGCGTCATGGCGTCCAGCGAAGGCGGCATGGATATTGAGGAAGTCGCCGCGCATCACCCGGAAAAAATCCTCAAGGTGTTCGCTGATCCGGCCAAGGGCCTGACGGATGACGAGGCCGCGGGCCTTGCCCGTGGCATCGGCGTGCCTGAGGCGTCAGTGGGCAAGGCTGCCGCTGAGTTCCAGAAGCTCTACAAAGCCTACTGGGACACGGATGCGTCGCTCGCGGAAATCAACCCGCTGATTCTGACCGGTAGCGGCGATATCATCGCTCTGGATGCCAAGTTCAACTTCGACAGCAACGCGCTGTTCCGTCATCCCGAAATCGTCGCCTACCGCGACCTCGATGAAGAAGACCCTGCCGAGATCGAAGCCAGTAAACACGATCTGGCCTATATCCAACTCGACGGCAATATAGGTTGCCTGGTCAACGGCGCGGGCCTGGCCATGTCCACAATGGATGCGATCAAGCTGTTTGGCGGCGAGCCGGCAAACTTCCTTGACGTCGGCGGCAGTGCGACAGCCGAGCGCGTCACCGAGGCCTTCAAGATCATGCTCTCCAACAAGGGTACCAAGGCCATTCTGGTCAACATCTTTGGCGGGATCATGCGCTGCGATGTGATCGCCGAGGGCATCATTGCAGCCTGCAAGGCCGTCAACCTCAGCGTGCCTCTGGTGGTTCGGATGAAGGGAACCAACGAACAGCTGGGCAAGAAGATGCTGGCTGATTCGGGTCTGCCCATCATCAGCGCCGACACCATGGCCGAAGCGGCCACCCGCGTCGTCGCGGCTGCCAAATAATTCCGCCAAGGATTCCGACATGTCGATTCTCATCAACAAAGACACCAAAGTCATCACGCAGGGCATCACCGGCAAGACTGGTCAGTACCATACCCGTGCCTGCCGCGACTACGCCAACGGCAAGGCCGCTTTCGTCGCCGGGGTCAACCCCAAGAAAGCTGGCGAGGATTTCGAGGGCATCCCCATCTACGCTTCGGTCAAAGACGCGAAGGCCGACACCGGTGCCAACGTTTCAGTCATCTACGTCCCGCCCGCAGGCGCTGCCGCAGCGATCTGGGAAGGCATCGAAGCCGAGCTCGACCTCGTGATCTGCATCACCGAGGGCATCCCTGTGCGGGATATGCTTGAAATCAAAAGCCGCATGCTCGCCAGGAACAGCAAAACGCTGTTGCTCGGGCCCAACTGCCCAGGCCTGATCACGCCAGACGAAATCAAGATCGGCATCATGCCCGGGCACATTCACCGCAAAGGTCGTATCGGCATCGTCAGCCGATCCGGTACGCTGACCTACGAAGCGGTCGCCCAGGTGACCGAACTGGGTCTCGGTCAATCGAGCGCGGTCGGCATTGGCGGTGATCCGATCAACGGGCTCAAGCACATTGATGTTCTGAAACTCTTTAACGACGATCCCGAGACCGATGCGGTCATCATGATCGGCGAAATCGGCGGTCCCGATGAAGTCAATGCGGCGCTGTGGGCGAAAGAGCACATGAAGAAGCCTTTGGTGGGCTTCATCGCTGGCGTGACCGCACCGGCCGGCAAGCGCATGGGTCACGCAGGTGCGCTGATCTCGGGCGGTGCTGATACGGCGGATGCCAAGCTGGAAGTCATGGAAGCGTGTGGCATCCGTACGACCAAGAACCCCTCCGAAATGGGCAAGTTGCTGAAGTCTGTGCTGTAAAACGCCCGGATTTTCCGCGAAAACGCCGATCCGCGTCCTGCCGATCGGCGTTTTTCTGCCCGCTCGTCCGGGGCAGCGCGCCATGTGTGCTCTGTTTATCCAAAATCAATATCCCGCCATCGGGTTTTCTGCGTGCTTGTCCGCGCCCGTGTTCAAATCGGCTCAATCATTCTGTTCAAAGCAGGACAGCGCGCAGTGAGGAATACCATGCAGTTCAATAAGCAGTCGCAACGCGGTTACACGCTCCTGCAGGGTTTGGCGATTCTTGCCGTGATCGGTATCGTCGTCACCCTGATCCTGAACTACTTTCGTTGATGGAAACCCAAGTGCAGCCCCGAAAAATCGTGATCGCTACCCGCGCCAGTCGCCTTGCGCTCTGGCAGGCGGAGCACGTGCAGGCGCGATTGACCGAGCTTTATCCCGCCATGCCCGTTGAGCTCCTCAAGCTCAGCACCCGCGGCGACGAAATTCTGGACCGCAGCCTCTCAAAGGTGGGCGGCAAAGGCCTTTTCGTCAAGGAACTCGAGAACGCCTTGCTGGATGGGCGCGCTGATCTGGCCGTCCATTCGCTCAAAGATGTTCCAGTCGATTTGCAGGCACCCTTCGAACTTGCCTGTGTGATGCAGCGCGCGGATTGCCGGGATGCGTTTGTGTCGGGCCAATACGCCAGCCTTGCGGACTTGCCGGCTGGTGCGGTCGTCGGTACGTCCAGTCTGCGCCGTGAGGCGCAACTGCGCGCCCGCTATGAGCACCTTGTGATCGAACCCCTGCGGGGCAATCTGGACACCCGGCTCGGAAAGCTCGACGCAGGGCAGTACGCAGCGATCATCCTTGCCGCGGCCGGACTTGAGCGGCTTGGGCTTGCAAGCCGGATTCGCGCCTACATCCCGGTCGAGGATTCACTGCCTGCCGCCGGGCAGGGAGCCCTGGGAATCGAAGTGCTGCAAAGCCGGTCGGATTTGATTGAACTGCTGGCGCCACTGGCCTGTGCGCACACCACCGCCTGTGCACTGGCCGAACGTGCGGTTTCCCGTGAGTTGGGGGGGTCCTGCCAGGTACCGCTGGCGGCATACGCGCAGGTGCGCTCGCAGCAACTGCACTTGCAGGCGTTGGTCGCCACCCCGGATGGGAAGACGATTCATCGCGCGCATCTTGTCGGCCCGGTGTCGGACGCGCAGTCGCTGGGACTTTCGGTTGCCCGTGAGTTGATCGGGCAGGGTGCTGACAAAATTCTGGCGCAGCTCGCCGCGCAGGGGTGAACCCAACAGGGGCAAAGCACATGCTGAACACCTCGCCCACCGCCATACTGACCCGACCAGCGGGCCGCAGCGATGCGCTGGTTCGTGCGCTGTGCCAGAAAGGCTGGCGCGTGATCGAGTGTCCGGCACTGACAATCCGGGCAGCTGTTGTTGATCCCAGGATTCCGTTGCCCAGACCGGCTGCGTTCGATATGGTCGTCTTCGTCAGCGGAGCCGCAGTGGCCGGTTACGCTCGCCAGTTGGGCAAGGGGGTCGATTGGCCGGTCACGACGCTGGCTGCCGCCGTGGGGCCGGCCACCGCGCGCGCCGCACACGCAGCGTTTGGCGGCGACATCACTGTGCTGCATCCTTCCTCTGCGCAGGCCCAGGATTCCGAGGCGCTCTGGGATGTCATCGTGCGTGAACCGCAGTTACCGCGCCGCGTGCTGATCGTGCGCGGGCAGGTTGGCCGAGAATGGCTCGGCGAAAAGATGCGCGAGTGCGGCATTGAAGTGCAGGCGCACGTGGGCTACGAACGTGAAGTGGCGGCGTGGTCGCCAGAGACTGTGCGCACGTTGTGTGAATGGGCGGAACAGGGTGTTCGGCCGGTTTGGCTGCTGACCAGCGCCGAGGGCATCGCGGCGACGCTGGATCAGGCTCAGACCCATGGATTGATCGACTGGTGTCGCGAATCTGCGTTTGTGGTCACCCACCCCCGTCTGACCCGGGTGCTGCAGCAGCGTCTGGGGGAGGGCCCGCACACGCCGCTGATCAGCACCGCTTTACCAGAGGACGACGCCGTTTTGTTGTGTTTTGAGCAGATTCGCGAGCACGCAAGCCTTTGCTGATGCGTTGATCGTGCACGTTTTCGGGGCTTCGCGACTACAATCCAGCCATGAGCGAAACTGACACGACCGCCGCCTCCAGCGCGGCAGATCTTCCCTCCCGATCCCAGCGCCAAGCCTCCGGGTTGTCCTGGTCGGTGACGCTGGTGATTGTCCTGCTTCTGCTTGCGGCGCTGCTGGGCGCCGCACTGTGGTTTCAACAGTCGCGCTTCGAGGCCGCTGGCCGTGATGTGGCCGGGCAGGTGCATGCCCTGTCCGTGCAACTGACAGAGTCGCGTCGCGAATCCCGTCAGGCCGTGGCGCTGGTCGAGTCGCATGCGGCACGCATTGCCCAGCTCGAACTGGCCCTGCGTGACGCGCAAAGTCAGTTTGCCGTGCTCGAGCAGGAGTGGCAGAGTTTTAACAAAGGCATGGAAGATTCCATGCTGGCCAGCGACCTTGATCGTCTGGTGACGCTTGCCGGCCAGCAGTTGCGCCTGTCGGGCAATGTGAACAACGCGGTGGTGGCTCTGGAGACGGCGCTTTCGACCCTGGTGCGCGCCGAGCGACCGCGGTTTGCCGGAGTTCAGCGCTCTATCAATGCGGATCTCGAACGCCTGCGGGCAGTGCCCATCGTGGATGTCCAGGGCATTTCCGCACGACTCGATGTCCTGACCAGCCTCGTCGGTCGTGCGCCGCTTCTGGTGCCCGATGCGGCCGCGCCGCGCAGCGCAAGATCCGTAACAACGCCTGAGGCAGCCACGGCCCCGGTCAGCGGGGCACCGCCCCGAAATCCGACCGTCGACCCCGTTGCCGCGGCCAGCCCGGCTGGTAAGGCAGATGGCGGCGCCAATACGGAGGTTCCCTGGTGGAGCCGCGCGGTGAATGACGTCACGGCCTGGAGCGGATCCGTTGCCACTCTGATTTCGAAGGAGCTTGCTTCGGTGATCCACGTGCAGCGCGTGAGTGATGCCAGCGCGTTGTTGGTCTCGCCAGAGCAGGCGGCGCAACTGCGCGCCAATCTGCGTTCGCGCTTGCTCACGGCTCAGCTTGCGCTGGTGATGCGTCAGCCATCTCTCTGGAAGGCTGAACTCACATCGATTGAAGCCGCGCTGGTCGCCCGTTATGATCCGCAGTCTCCCGATACGCTTGCCGCGCTCAAAATGGCGCGCGAGCTGGCCGCGACGGCGGTCGTTGTTCCCTTGCCGGACCTTTCGGACAGTGTCGCGGCGCTTGAAAGCGTGCGGACTTCCGATGCGGCGCCTGCGAAGGCCGGTGACTGAGCATGCGCACCTGGTTCTGGACGCTGCTTCTCGCCACAGTGGCTGTTGCACTGGCAGTGGCCTTGCGTGGCAACGCAGGCAATGTGATCATCGTGGTCAATACACTGCGTATCGAGGTGTCGCTCGCTTTCGCAGTGTTTGCCCTGATTGCGGCCTTTGCTGTGCTCTACGTGCTGTTGCGCATGGTCGCCTGGATCACCGCACTGCCGGAGCGGATGCGCGAGTGGAAATCGCGTCGTAACAGCCGCCGGGATGGCGAGCTTCTTGAACAGGGCTGGACCGAGCTTCTTGAAGGGCGTTATGCCCATGCAGAAAAGGACCTGACCCGCCTCCTGGACCGATCCAGGGATTCCAGCCGGCAGGTGCTTGCCGCTTTGTCGGCGGCGCGCGCGGCACACGCCCTGGGCGAATTCGACCGGCGTGACAGCCTGATTGCCATGGCGCGCCAAAAGGCGGCGGGCAATTCCGGGCTCAGCGGGGCGACTGCGACGGCAGCGGCGGATCTCTATCTCGATCAAGGGTTGGCGCAAACCGCGCTGGATGAACTGCTGCCGCTGGAAGAGTCCAGCGCACGTCATGTGCATACCATGCGCCTGCTGCTGCGCGCCTACCGGCAACTCGACCGCCATGATGAGGTCTATTCTCTTGCAACCGCCCTGCAACGCCGGGGCGCTTTGCATGAATCTGAAGCCCGTCCCATGATCGAGGCGGCTGCGGCGGCGCGCTTGCGGGCGCTGCAGACACAGGACGAGTGGCACACCGTCTGGAAATCCCTGAAATCCGACGAACGCAAATTGCCGGAGGTCGCGCTTGCCGGCGCTGCGGCGTTTGAAGCCGCCGGTATGCCGGATGAAGCTTCACGAGCGCTTGAGCAGGCGATCTCGGTGGGGTTTGACCCGCGACTGCTCGCCGCCTATGCGCGCTGCGATCCAGGCCAGGTGGCAAGGCGGCTGGAAAAGGCCGAGGGCTGGCTCGAACAGCGCCCTGAAGATCCTGATCTGCTCACGACGCTCGGGAATCTGTGCCTGTCAGGCCAAATCTGGGGTCAGGCGGATCACTATTTGCAGCGAAGTCTGGCACGCCGGGCTGACGCCAGGGTGCATGCTCTGCTGGGTAGCCTGTATGACCGCCTTGGACGGACGCAGGATGCGGCGCGGCAATGGCGCCTGGCAACTGCCATCGGCACGGCGCTGCCGGTTCTCGTCGAGGATTCGGCTCTGCCGGCTGCCGCCGTGCATGCCGACCCGGGTGTGCGCCAGGCGGAAGGGCTCGCCTACATGGCCGAAACCGGATTGCCGATTGTTGCGCAAGATGCCGTGTCGATTGCGGATCGGTCAGGCGAGCCGATCTCGCACCTGGACCGCCCGGCATTTGCCTTGACACCGGCTCACGATTTTGAGGAATTCTTCGATAGCGCGCCAGTGAGCGGGCTGGGTGAGCCCGCTGCGGTTTCGCCGGCACCGGTGCCAGCGCGCGAGCCTGGTTCACGGGCTTCAGTTACAGAGCCGGGCACGCGCGATTCAGGTACAAATACAACTTCTGGTTTGCCCTCAGGTGGTCTATCATCCGCCCCGGAAAAAAGCAGTTAGCGCTACTCGTGTCATCTTGACGCCTGTGGGGCGCTTGTCCGTCGCGTGCCCCTAGTCACACGTCACTTTCCTACACTCACCTCAGGATTTCGGATCATGGCCGATTACGTTTTTACCCCGCCCGCAATCGTTGGACTGCCCATTGCGGACAGCAATCAGTTATTCCCGGTGCGCCGCGTCTACTGCGTCGGCCGAAACTACGCTGAGCACGCCAAGGAAATGGGCTTTACGGGTCGCGAAGATCCCTTCTTTTTTTGTAAGCCAACCGATGCCCTGGTGCCGGTGGCCACGGGCGAGGTTACCGAGGTCCCTTACCCGTCAAAGACATCAAATCTGCATTACGAAATGGAGCTTGTGGTCGCCCTGGGCAGCGGCGGGTGCGATATTCCGGTGGAGCGTGCGAACGACTGCATCTTTGGCTACGCACTGGGCCTGGACATGACGCGCCGCGATCTGCAGAACGAGAGCAAGAAGCAGGGCCGTCCGTGGGAGACGGGCAAGGCGTTTGATCACTCCGGTCCGATCGGGCCGATTCACCCACGCGCGGTGACCGGGACCATCACGCAGGGCAGTATTACCCTGCACGTCAATGGATCCCTGAAGCAGACCAGCGATCTGACGCAAATGATCTGGAACATTCCGGAAAGCATTTCGTACCTGTCCGGCCTGTTTGAACTGAAGGCGGGCGATTTGATTTTCACTGGCACACCCGAAGGCGTGGGCGCCGTCGTCAAGGGCGACAAACTGCTTGGCCGCATCGCTGGCCTCGGTGAATTTGAAATCGTGATGGTCTGATTCGCTGATCAGCAAGCAAAGTCCCCGCCGCGCGGCACCGCGCCGGCGGGGATTTTTTTAGATCAAGGCTGTTTCCTGACGGAAATGATCAGTCGGTGGTATTGATCAATCGATATATTCAGTCGATATATTCAGTCGATACGATCAGTCGGTGGTAATGATCAACCAAAAATAACCCGTCGGTCGTGGCTATCGGCCGATATCCGCCGCGTATGCGGGCGCCGGATGCAGCCTGGATCGCGTACCGGCTTTCAGCAACTGGCTCGGAACGTCGTGGCCGATCAGGCCGGGCAGCAGGGCCGAAACCTCCAGCAGTCCGGGCAGATCAATGCCGGTGTCGTAGCCCTCGAGTTCGAGCATATGCACCATATCCTCGGTGCAGGCGTTGCCGCTGGCGCCCGGTGCATAAGGGCAGCCGCCAATGCCGCCCAGCGATGCGTCAAACCGGTCGATGCCAGCAGAAATCGCGGCCAGCGTGTTCGCCTGAGCCATCGAGCGCGTATTGTGAAAGTGCAAGGTAAAGACCATTTCCGGATGCAGTCGGCGAGCGCGTGCCGCCATCGCGCGTACCTGCGAGGGGTAGGCCATTCCGGTCGTGTCGCACAGCGTGGCGCGGGCCACACCTAGGCCTGCGAACCGATCAAGCCAGCGCATGACCTCGTCCTCGTCAATATCACCTTCCATCGGACAGCCAAAGCTTGTTGACAGCGAGATGTTGACGGCGACATGGCTGCCGGATATTGCACTGACGACCTGAGTCAGCTGCGCGAACGACTGCTCGCGCGTCATGCGCAGATTTGACCGGTTGTGTGTTTCGCTGACGGACATCACCAGATTGGCTTCGTCGATCCCGCACGAGAGTGCGCGCTCCGCGCCGCGGACGTTTGGAACCAGTACGGTGTATTCAACCCCGGGGTTGCGGGTGATCCGGTGCATGACCTCCTCGGCATCGCGCAGTGCGGGAATCGCTTTGGGCGACGTAAACGAAGTGACCTCAATCTTGGCGAAGCCGCATGCGCTCAGGGCATCGATCACACGGATCTTGTCTTCGGTTTCGATGAATTGCGCTTCGTTCTGGAAGCCGTCGCGGGTGGCGACTTCCTGCATGTAAATGCGCTGACGGCTGGATGGCATTGTGTGGTCTCCGGATTGGGCGGCTGCAAGTGTCTGTTGGCTGCAATTGACTGTTTAAAGAGCTTGTTTCGAGAGGGGACTATTTAAAGAGCTTGTTTAAAGAGCTTGTTTCGAGAGGGTGGTTTAGAGGTCGGTGACCGTTCACGGCGATCATTGGGGGCGGTCTCATTCCGCGCCCTGGCGTTGAACATGTCTAGGTGATCCCGCGGGCTTTCCAGTCGGCCTGCGTGGTCGAGTCGATGCCGATGGAAGTGAGTATCTCGGCGGTATGCTGACCCAGCGCGGGGGCCTCGCGGGTGACCTTCCCGGGCGTTGCCGAAAGCTTGGGAACAATTCCGGGCACCTTGACCGTTGAACCGTCCGACAGCGTGGCATCGAGGATCATGTCGCGCGCCTGATAATGCGGGTCAGCGGCAATGTCGGCGGCATCGTAACTCTTGCCGGCGGGAACGCCTGCGGCCGTGGTCCCGGCCAGGACCTCGTCCAGTGTGTGCTGTGCAGTCCACTCGCCGATGGCGGCGTCGATCATTTCAGCGTTTTCGGCGCGTCCGGCGTTGCTTCCATACTTTGGATCGGTCGCCAGATCACTGCGCCCGATGAGTCCCATCAAACGTTTGTAAATGCTGTCGCCGTTGCCGGCGATGAGCGCGTATTTGCCATCCTTGCATAAATAGGCGTTAGTCGGTGCGATGCCCGGCAGGCTGGCGCCGGACGGTTGGCGAATGACGCCAAACTTGTCGTATTCGGGCAGCAGGCTTTCCATCATGTTGAACACCGATTCGTAGAGCGCCACATCGACTTCCTGTCCCACGCCGCCCTGTTGCTCGCGGTTGCGCAGCGCCATCATGACGCCGATCACGCCGTGCAGACCGGACAGCGTGTCGCCGATCGATACGCCGACGCGCACGGGTGGGCGGCCAGGTTCCCCTGACAGGTAGCGCAGCCCCCCCATCGCCTCACCGATCACGCCAAAGCCGGGGCGGTCGCGGTAGGGACCTGTCTGGCCGTAGCCCGAAACGTGCAGCATGATCAGTTTCCGGTTGATGGCGTGCAGCTCTTTGAAGCCGAGCCCCCATTTATCCATCGCGCCCGGCCGGAAGTTTTCGATGAGAATATCAGCGTCGGCGGCTAGCTTGCGCACGACTTCCTGACCTTCGGGCTGGCGCAAGTCGAGCGTGATTGAGCGCTTGTTGCGCGCGTGCGCGGCCCACCAGACCGATGTGCCGTCATGCATCAGGCGCCAGTTGCGCAGGGGATCGCCGGATTGGGGCGGTTCGATCTTGATGACGTCCGCACCGAATTCGGCGAGGATCTTGGCGGCGAAGGGGCCGGCGATCAGTTGGCCCAGTTCAATGACCCGAAGGCCTTCCAGTGGCAGAGGCATGAGATGCGGAATCGTGATGGTGAGTGAAGGGGATACTTTGGTCAGTGCGGGGGATATTATCGGCCAAGGCGCGGGGATTCGCTTGACCGCTGGCGGGTCCCCGTCCTCCATTCAGAAACAGATTAACGGCGTGCACGGCAAAACAGTTCCGCGCGGTTCAGTCAGGCTCGAGTCGGTGCCCGGAGCGGGGCTACACATCGGTCCCGGGTAGTCCTGTCGCGTAACCGGCCTGCCGGACTTCCTGCGCCATCAGTTTCGCCAGATCGTGGCGCCGTGCGGCAGGCATGCGTGCCCGGCTTGAGAGGATGCTGAGGGCCACCAGGCCTGCGCCAGGGACGTCAAAAGCAACACCGGCACCGGCGACACCCGGTTCGGCGGCGAGCGTGTAGCCAGCGGCGCGCGTGCGCTGTATGGCACGCTGGATGCGCAGAGGACTCGCGGGGCTTGCGGCATAGCCGGCCTGATGACGTCGCAAGTGAGCCTGCACCTGATCATCTGAAAGGCTGGCGAGCAGCGCCATGCTGGCCGTGCCCAACCCGAGCAATCGCGTGGCTCCGACCAGTTCGCGATAGCGAGGCATCGGGACCGCGCCTTGCTCGAGGTGCAGTGTGTAGCCGAAATCGCCTAGTCGGGTCACAAGAAAGACGTTATCTGCACTTTGGCGTGCCAGCGATTTCATCAAGGGGCTCAGGCGGTCGACCAGTGGCGGGCGCGTCATTGCCATGAGCCCCAGGCCCATCGCAGCGCATCCAAGTCGGTAAGCGCGGCCTGCGGTCGCTTCGCGCTCGACGTAACCGGCGTCAGTCAGGAAGCGCAGCATTCGGTGTGTGGTCGTGCGATCAAGGCCGGTCGCGGCCACCAGGCTGGCGAGGCTCACACCATGCTCCTGGTGCCGGGCAATCGCCTGCAACAGCCCAAAAGCCCTTTCGAGACTCTGGACGCCGGTGGCTGGATTTGGGCGAATTGACACGGTCATTGTGCATATTATGCACATTTTAATAGATCGGGATTGTGCATCCTGTTGTGATTGACTGATAGTGGCTCTGCCGACACATCACGACAGGAGTCGTGCGCCATGATCCCTTATGAATCGACGCTCGACGTGCAGTCCCCGGTGGCCAGGGAGCGGCGCGAAGCGATGCTCGCGCTGGTGGGCAAACTGCACTCACTCGAGGCGCGTGCGGCGCAGGCGTCCGAGAAAAGTCGTGCGGATTTCGCGCGACGCGGTGCACTGCTGCCGCGCGAGCGCGTCGCTGCTGTGGTCGACCCCGCCAGCGCATTTCTTCCGCTGGCGACGCTTGCGGGCTACCTGATGGATGATCCCGATCCAGCGACCTCGATCCCAGGCGGATCGCTGATCGCGGGAATCGGGTTCGTCAACGGTGTGCGTTGCCTGTTGGCCGCAACGGATGCAGGCATTCATGCTGGCGCGATGACCGAGGCGGGCAACATGAAACTCATGCGCTGCCAGGAGATCGCCCTTGAAAACCGGCTGCCGTTTATTCACCTGGTCGAGTCAGCCGGTGCGAACCTGCGCAAATACCGGGTCGACAAGTTCATCCGGGGCGGCGGTATCTTCTATAACCTGGCGCGTCTTTCTGCGGCAGGTATTCCGGTTATCACGGTGGTGCATGGTCCTTCGACCGCGGGCGGCGCCTATATGCCTGGTCTGTCCGACTATGTGGTGATGGTGCGGGATCGGGCTCGCGCCTTCCTCGCAGGCCCGCCGCTGTTGCGCGCGGCGACGGGCGAAATTGCGACCGCCGAGGAGTTAGGCGGCGCGGCGCTGCACGCGGGTACCACGGGCCTGGCCGAATATGTCGCCGAGGACGATCGCCACGCGCTGGCGCTGGTACGCGATATTGTCGCCAACCTGAACTGGTCAGCTGCGCCCGCAGACCCGCCAGCGTTCAAGGTACCGCGCCATGATGCGCAGGAGTTGCTGGCCGTCATGCCGACCGAGTCGCGCAAGCCGGTGGACATGCGCGAGGTGATTGCCCGTGTGGCGGACGACAGCGCCTGGATGGATTTCAAGCCGGACTATGGCCACGCCACGATCTGCGGTCATGCGCGCATCTACGGCCACGTGACCGGGTTCGTGACAAATAATGGGCCGCTCGATCCCGCGGGCTCGACCAAGGCTGCGCAGTTTATCCAGCTGTGTTGTCAGTCAGGCGTACCGATCGTCTACCTGCAGAACACCACGGGCTTTATTGTCGGTCGTGATTCGGAGGCGGCCGGAATGATCAAGCACGGTTCCAAACTGATCCAGGCGCTGGCGAATGCGACGGTACCGCAGGTGACGATTTATTGCGGCGCGTCGTATGGCGCGGGCAACTACGGTATGTGTGGCCGGGGCTTTCATCCCCGCTTCTGTTTTACGTGGCCCAATGCCCGCACCGCCGTCATGGGAGCGGAGCAGGCCGCCGCGACGCTGGAGATTGTCGCGCGTGAGCAGGCCGAACGGCGTGCACGCCCTGTGGACGAGGATGCCCTGGCGCGCCAGAAGGCGGAAATCATTGATACCTTTGAACGGCAGGCAAGCGCCTGGGTCACCAGCGGGTTGCTGCTGGACGACGGCGTGATCGATCCACGGGATACGCGTGCGGTGCTCGCTTTCGTGCTGGCAACTTGCCGGGAAGGCGATGCGCGGTCGACGCGCCGCATTCAGTTCGGTGTCGCGCGGTTCTAATCCGGGCAACGTGACAGCGTCAAAATTCGAATCAGGAGCGAGACAGGATGCTTTACACCGAAGAACATCGCAGCATGATGGAGACAGTCCGTCGCTTTGTCGCCGAAGAGGTGGACCCCTTTGTCGACGAATGGGAGGCCGCAGAGGTCTTCCCGGCACACGCGCTCTTTCGCAAAATGGGCGCACTGGGATTGCTTGGCGTCGATAAGCCGATTGAATTTGGCGGGCTGGGTCTGGATTTTTCCTATTCACTGGCGGTGGCAGAGGCGCTCGGCTACGTCAAGGCGCAGGGCATTGGGATGGCCGTGGGTGTGCAAAGCGATATGGCGACGCCGGCGCTGGCGCGTCACGGGTCGGACGCGTTGCGGCGTGAATTTCTGGCACCTGCGATTGCCGGAGAAATGGTGGTGTCGATCGGGGTTTCAGAGGCCGGCGCAGGGTCCGATGTAGCGTCGATCCGCACCCACGCCCGACGCGAGGGCGGCGATTACGTCATCAACGGATCGAAAATGTGGATCACCAATGGTACCCAGGCCGATTGGGTCTGCCTGCTCTGCAACACCTCGGACGGGCCGGTGCACAAGAACAAATCGCTGATCATCGTGCCGTTGCGCGAAGGCAGCGGCAGGCCCCGCGGGCTCGAGGTCCAGAAGATCCGCAAATTCGGCATGTGGTGCTCGGATACCGCGCAACTGTTTTTCGACAACGTGCGCGTGCCGGTTGCCAACTGCATCGGCGAAGAGGGCATGGGCTTCATCTATCAGATGCAGCAGTTTCAGCAGGAACGCCTGAATGCGGCGGCGCGCCGGCTCGCAGCCCTGGGGCTCATCGAGCAGACCGCAGCCTACCTGCGCGAGCGACAGGCGTTTGGACGTCCATTGCTTGATAACCAGTACATCCAGTACAAACTCGCCGAGCTCAAGACCGAACTCGAGGCGCTGCGCGGTCTGACCTACATGGCGACCGAAATGATGATCGCCGGGGGCGATGTGACCGAACTGGCTTCGATGGCCAAACTCAAGGCGGGCAGGCTTTCGCGGGAAATCGCCGACTGGTGCATGCAGTTCCAGGGCGGCATGGGATACACCTGGGATAACCCGGTTTCGCGGGCCTATCGGGATTTCCGTCTCGGGTCGATCGGGGGTGGCGCTGATGAGGTGATGATGATGGTGATCGCCCGCAAGATGGGGTTGATGGCATGACGACCGATACGACGCAATCACTGGTGTGCACGCGTCTGCAGAATGTGCTTTTCGTGACGATCAATCGTCCGCAGGCGCGTAACGCACTGAACGCCGAGGTGGTGGTTGCCATTGCGCAGTTGGCGCGTGATGCGCGCGCCGATGAGGATTTGCGTGCCATTGTGCTGCGTGGCGCTCGCGGCTTCTTCTGTGCCGGCGGCGATGTGTCGGATTTTAAAAGTCGGCTTGATGCGGTGAGCGCCGATGTGGATCCGGTGGCGCAACGCAACCGGGCGTTCGGTGCCTTCATGGAGACGGTGGTATCGATCCCGGTGCCGCTGATCGCGGTGGTCGAAGGCGCAGCGCTCGGGGGTGGGATGGGGTTGGCCTGTATGGCGGATATCGTACTTGCGACCCCGCAGGCACGCTTTGCGCTGACCGAAACCTCGCTGGGCGTGGTGCCGGCGCAGATTATGCCGTTTGTGGTCCGGCGCATCGGCACGGTGCGCGCGCGGCGCATGGGATTGTCGGCCGAGCGCGTCGCGGGTGAGGAGGCCGTGCGCCTGGGCATCGTCGATGCGCTTGCCGGGGATACGGATGCGCTCGATGAACTGCTGGCGCAATGGCTTACGCGTATTGGACGCTGCGCGCCGCAGGCGAACCGGTTGATGAAGACCATGGCGGGAGAGGCGGCGGAAATGCCGCTCAGCGCGTTTCTCGACCAGGCGGCGCACGGGTTTTCGCGGTGTATGCAGGACGAGGGGCAAGCCGGAATTGCGGCATTTCGTGCACGCGAACCGGCGCCCTGGTGTATCGAGTTCAGTCCCGGGGACATCCGGGCGGTCTATGTGGGGCAGGGCACCCATGGAGCGATCGCATGACGCCGTGCGGGGCAAATCCGGTCAGCCAGGGCGTCGATATCAGGCCTGGACAACGCCCGTTTGGTCGGGTGCTGGTGGCCAACCGGGGCGAGATTGCAAGTCGTGTCATGCGCACGGCACGCCTCAAAGGCATTGAAACAGTCGCTGTGTATTCCGATGCCGATCGTGAAAGTCCCTACGTCGGCGAAGCCGATCTGCGTACAGGAATCGGTGGTGTGCTGCCGCGCGATTCCTATTTGAACATCGAGGCCATCATCGCTGCGATCCGGCGTACGGGTGCCGACGCGGTGCACCCGGGCTATGGGTTTCTGGCGGAAAACGCAGATTTCGCGCAGGCTGTGATCGAGGCGGGTGCGGTGTGGATCGGGCCATCGCCGCAGGCGATTCGGGCGATGGGCAACAAGGCGCGCGCCAAAGTGCTGATGCGAGATGCCGGGGTGCCCTGCATCCCCGGGTACGACGGCGCGGATCAGTCGGACGCCACCCTGGAGTCTGAGGCTGCACGCATTGGTTACCCGCTGATGGTGAAGGCGGCTGCGGGCGGCGGTGGCCGTGGCATGCGGCTGGTGCAGGAGCCCGTGCACTTGTCTGCGGCGCTAAAAAGCGCACGCGCCGAGTCGCTG
Organism: Burkholderiaceae bacterium; assembly: GCA_020851995.1. Classification (GTDB taxonomy): domain Bacteria; phylum Pseudomonadota; class Gammaproteobacteria; order Burkholderiales; family Burkholderiaceae_B; genus Zwartia. Next base: position 3,232 of record JADZBO010000212.1, on the reverse strand, counting down.
GCGGCGTTTGGCTCCGCTGAACTGATTCTCGAACGCGCCATGGAGCAGGCGCGTCATGTGGAAGTACAGGTCTTTGGAGACGCGCACGGTCACGTCATCCATCTGGGCGAACGCGATTGCTCGTTGCAGCGCCGGCACCAGAAGCTGATCGAGGAGTCGCCGTGCCCGGCGGTCGATGCGTTCCTGCGCGAGGCGCTTGGTCAGATGGCGGTGCGCGCCGCGCGTGCGGTCAACTATGTGGGGGCGGGTACGGTCGAGTGCCTGCTGGCACCGGACGGTCAGTTTTATTTCATGGAAATGAACACCCGCCTGCAGGTCGAACATGCGGTCACTGAAGCCGTGACGGGTTTTGACCTGGTCGGCTGGCAATTGGACATTGCGGCGGGCCAGCACCTTGCGGTGACGCAGGAACAGGTGCAGTTCACGGGACACGCGATCGAGGCACGACTGATTGCCGAAGATGTTCCCGGGGGCTTTATGCCGCAGACTGGCAATGTGTTGCGCTGGCGGCCCAGCGATCTTGCGCGTGTCGATCACGGGCTGGCTGAAGGTTTGCCCGTGTCGCCTTTCTACGATTCGATGCTGGCCAAAGTGATCGCCCACGGTGCCACGCGGGAGCAAGCGCGGCGCAAACTTGCGCTGGCCTTGCGTGACACTGCATTGTTGGGTGTGAAGACCAATCAGCCATTTCTGTTGCGGTGCCTTGAGCACCCGGCGTTTATCGCCGGAGCTTGCGATACCGGATTTGTCGACCGGGCGATCGGGCAGGGTCTGGCGGCCGATCCGCCGCCCGATGCGGGGATCATCAGCCGGGCGGCTGTTCTGGCTCTTGGTGGCGCAGCGTCTGGCGCTGTGCAGGGTTCAATGGAACGCGGGCTCGCGCCGCTTGAGGCGCACACCCGATTGCGGGCTGGTGACGACCACTGGGACGTGTGGGTGCGTTACCCGCAGGTGGCGGGCACCCATTGGACGGCGCGGTTGCAGGCGCTTGACGTTGAAGTTGAAGTTGAAGTTGAGGTTGAAGTTGAGGTCGATGCCGGCGCGATTCCGTCGAAGACGCGGCTGCAGTCGCGTGACATCGAGGTTGATGCTGATGTGATTCCGTCGATTTACGTCCGGGACGGGCAGACGCTGCACCTGTTCGACGCGGGTCGTGCATGGCGCTTTGACGTGGACGATCCGCGTCTGCGGCAGGTTCGGGCAAACGTCAGCGGTGTCTTGAAAGCACCACTCACCGGTCGGGTGGCTGCCGTGCATGTGACGACCGGAGACACGGTCAGCCAGGGGCAGCCTCTGGTGGTCATGGAGGCCATGAAAATGGAGCACATTGTGACTGCGCCCTTTGATGGCACGGTTGGCAAGATCAGCGTTGCGCAAAATGATCAGGTCAGATCAGGCACCTTGCTGATGACCGTCACGGCACCCGCTTAACGCGCTGCGTGTCTGGGGTAGGACTCCTGTGGGGAATCCTTGGGCGGCTGGGCGCTGATTTCGGGGATGACTCTCACCGGATCCACGTGGGTTAGCACGTTAAGCACACGATGGCGCCGCCGGACCGCGTGTTCGGCCGCTTCGGCGATGTCGTGACCCTGAACCACGGTCAGCGAGCCGTCCACTTCGAGGTGGGCGTCCACGACAATCATGTCGCCCATCTTGCGGGTGCGGATGTCGTGCACGCCGAGCACGCCGGGCGTTTTCAACAAGGTGCGTTTGATGCCCTGAACCTCGCGTTCGTCGACGGAGCGGTCCATCAGGTCGTTGAATGCGTCATAGCCAAAATCCCATCCCATCTTCCCGACCATCAGTCCGACGATCAGCGCAGCGATCGGATCGAGAATGGTGTAGCCAAGCAGATTGCCGATGATGCCCAGCGATACCACCAGGGAAGAGGCCGCGTCAGATCGGGCGTGCCAGGCGTTGGCAACCAGCATGCTCGACTTGACCTTCTTGGCAACCCGCAGCATGTAGCGAAACAGCGCTTCCTTGGCGATCAGACTGATGGTGGCGACCCCGAGCGCGACATAGTGTACGGATGGAATCGAGGAGGGATCTTTCAGCTTTTCGAACGCGGTCCATAACATGCCCAGCGCCACGGCGATCAGCAGGCAGCCGAGCACCAGCGACGCGGCGGTTTCGTAACGCTGATGACCGTAGGGATGATCCTCGTCGGCGTCCTTCTGGCTGTGGTGGTTGGCGAGCAACACGACGAAATCGGAAATCAGATCGGACAGCGAGTGGATGCCGTCGGCGATCAGTGCCTGGGAGTGCGCGACCAGGCCGATGCCGATTTGCGCGGCGGACAACACCACATTGACCACCACACTGACCAGAGTGCTTTTTTTGGCCGCCTCGGCACGCACTGCGGGTGGGAATCCGGAGTCGTCGCTGTCCTCTTGCAATGCGATGTGATCCACGCGCTCAACCCTGTCCGGTTACTGATGATCGCGATAGTTTAATGCGCATTTCGCAGCATGCTGGCGGAAATGCCCGGACGCATCAGCCCAGCGTCGCGGTGGCAAGCTTGACGCTGAAGCCCAGGAAGACCGCGCCGACGGTTCCGGTACCCGCTGCCGCTACGCCGGGATGGCTGCGAAAGGCCTGCGCCAGCGCGGCACCGCCAAAGATGAGAGCCGAGAGATAGATCAGGCTGGCGACCTCGACGATTGCGCCGAGGATCAAAAATGACAACGCGGGATGTTCATAGCCCGGCGTGACAAACTGGATGAAAAAGGAGATATAGAACAGGATCGCCTTGGGATTCATCAGGCTGATAATCAGCGCCGTGCGAAAAGGACTTGCAGGGCCCTTGGCAGAGACCGTGATTTCCCGGTCCTGACCGTCGTGCTTTGCGCCGCGCTGGAGCCAGGTGCTGGCCGCCGAACGCAACAATCCGAACCCGACCCAGGCCAGGTAACCTGCGCCGGCGTATTTGACCGCCATGAACAGAATCGGGCTGGTTCTGAGTAATGAGGCGACGCCAGCCGCCGAGAGCACGATGAGAATGGCGTCGCCAACGAAGACGCCCGCCGCTCCCCGGTAACCCGCCGCGACCCCCCAGCGTGACGCCGTCGTCATGATGTAGAGGGAGTTCGGTCCGGGAAGGAGGATGATGACGATCGCGCCAACAATAAAGGCGGGAAGGTCGGTGATGCCGTAGAACATGATTGCAGAATTCATCCGAAGGTGGGCCAGACGACGATGATTGCGCCGGCTGGCCGATCGTGCCGCCATG